>CADDYS010000021.1 GCA_902810715.1 bacterium
AGGAATCAGCCCCATATTTACAAAGCTATGTCAAATCACGCTTAACTGAAGTTGTATTTATCGATTAATTGTTTGGAAAGTAATTTGCAGCTAGTTAAATAATAGCATGAGACGGGGGACTGGTCAAGGGGCTGGGCAGGCTTTCTCCAGCGCCTTTCATCTGCTCTTTTAGATAGGAGTGCTCGGCGAGTAGCTTGGTTACTTTGACCATGTAATCCCGCTTAAACGGGGAGAGGGCATCAAGGTGCTTTAGTTTGTCCATGTAAAAATCGCGGAAGGAGCGCATGAGGGCTTGGGATAGCTCATCCAGAGTCATAGCTACCGGCTTTATAACCGGCTCAACCAGATTATAGTTGCGGTAATCTTTTGTGGCAACGTAGTCTTTGACCTCGGGGTAGAGGTTTGAGTACGGCCAAGGCGCGATTGCCAGGAAAAACGCCAAATCCGGGCTGTAATGCTTGGCCAGCTCAACGGTTTTGGCGATAGATTCCGGTGTTTCCTCCGGCATCCCGAGGACAAAGGCGGTTTCGGATATCATGTCGGCCCCGTTGATGAGCTCAATCGCCCGGCGTGATTCCTCGACCTTTATATTTTTGCCCCAGCGATCAAGCTGGTCTTGCGAGCCGGATTCCACACCGACGTAGATGTGGGCGATACCGGCTTCCTTGTATTTATTCATAATCGCCTCGTCGCGAAGGATATCGTCGACACGGGTTTCCATCAGAATATCGACGCCGACCTTTCGTTCTATTAGAAGGTCTAGGATGCGCTCCCAGCGGTTGCGGTTTAGTGTCGGCACTTCATCGGTTATCATCGCAACGTTTACGCCGAACTTATCGCGTAAGAACTCTAGCTCGGCGATAAAGCTCTCGGGGCTTCGGGCGCGCCATTTGCGCTCCCAGAAAAGCTGCTGCGAGCAAAACGTGCAGGCCTGGGTACATCCCCGGGAAGTCTGCGTTACTGCCAAGGTCGAGCTGTCCTTGGTGCGGAATGTATACATCGGCCAATCTATTAAATCCCATGCTGTATCAAGGCTATTGAGGTCGCGGATGAAGGAGCGCTGTGGAGTTGCAACCGCACGGCCATCATCAAGATAGGCGATACCTGCTACCTTGGCAGGATCGCCTTTCGCAAAGACGGTATCGAGAAGCTCGGGCAGCGTCTCCTCGCCTTCACCGCGCACAACAAAGTCGACCGCATCCTCATTATTGGTGAGTATCTCATCCCAGCAGAAGGTGGGATGAATACCACCAAGAATAGTAATCGTCTGCGGGTTGATGTTCTTGGCTAGTTGCAATACTTCGATTGCATCTACAACTGTTGCGGTATATGCAGTTGAACAGACCACGTCAGGCGATTCAGCCTCGATACGGCGCTTGATATCTTCGTAGTTGTCAAAGCGGCTCATCGCATCGTAAATTACAGCTTCATAACCGGCTTTTTTAACCGCGCCGGCCAGGTAAACAAAGGGAAGCGGAAGCCAAACGCCGGCCGATTCTAATACCCCGCAGTGATAGGGCGGAGTAACAAACAAAACTTTCTTTCTCATACCTGTACTATAACACTATCCAACTTACGACTCAATGTTTGACCTGCTTAAACGCCTAATTACCCTTAAAGTAAGTCATATGTGTATTCTCAAGCGGTACATAGGGTAGCACAAAGAAGGTGATTACCACGAAGATCATGCCAAATATTAGGAACCAGGCACTTTTTTCGTTACGCCAGTTATAGGTGAATCGGGAATGCAGGTAAATTGCATAAACAAGCCAGGTGATAAGCGACCAGGTCTCGGTTATATCCCATCCCCAGTATCTGCCCCAGGCCTGGTTGGCCCAGATAGAGCCCGCGATAATCATAACCGCTAGAAAGAGAAATCCCAGGGCTGAGAAACGGTAGGATAATTCATCGAGTCTCTCATTTGGGGGAACCCTGCTCAATAGCCTATTTCCATTACCTAAGCGACTCGATCTGAGCAATATCAGAACCGCAAAAGCTAAGCCGATTAGAAAACAATCATAGGCCAATTTGGCGAAGAATATATGTATAAACAGCCAGTAACCCCGAAGCGAGGGGGGTAGGTAATTAATCTTAGTCGACAGGTAAAATCCGGCGCCCAAGGCTATGACCGATATGGGAAGTACCACTGCCCCTATCAACTTGGCCTTCGGCATCTTGAATTGAACAACGAGAAAGAGCACAATCGCAAGCCAGGTATTCGATGAGAGCACTTCGTAGGAGCTCATGTACGGGCCGTGCCCAAGCTCGACCCAGCGTATGAGTATAGCAACAGCGTGGGGCAAAAGCGCGACCGCTGTTATTATGGCTGCGGGCAAAAGCCACCTTTCTTTCTTGAAGACGAAGGCCGCTAAATAAATAGCGGCTGCGATAGCGTATATCGTCACCGCTGCCCAGTAAAAAGCGGCCTCATACTGTAGCATGCTCTAACACCACCTGCTCGCTTGATAGGCTATCTGAAATCTTGCTTCGCAGTTCATCCAGATGCTCTTTAAATGCGGCACGGTATTTGCCCGCAGACCCGGTTAGATAGAGAGCCGTGCCATCTTCCGCCTCATCCATAAGCACCCAGACCTGCTTGGGGACTATAAAGTATAGCATAGCGATACCGGCAAGTGCCATCCAGAAACCAAGAAAAACAATCCAGGCACCTGAATCTTTTTTTACGCCAAGCTTTGCCCAGTGGCGAACTTCAACGAAGGTAAGTACGCTATCACCTAAGTTGACCGATTGATTGGGCTTAAGAGTTGCGTTGTAAGCAATCTTACCGGTGTTTCTGTCGAATATCTTAAGAAGAAGAGCCGGATCTTTTGCCCGGTAAAGGTCCCACTTTTTTAGAACACCTTTATTGCTGTAATCCGGGTATAGTTTCGCATCAGCCCGGAAATTTGTCCCATGCAGAACGATTTTATCAGTTAATTCCTTGCCGGCGACATCTGGTATCTCAAAATTAATCCACCCGAATTGACTGGGCTTTTGCGGTTTATCCAATCTCAATATTGCCGAGTTTCCAAAAGTGCCGAATTGATAAATTGTTCTCCCTTTATAAACTGCCGGGTAATTTGGACTAATCGTTTTTGTCAGGACTTTCCGGCCACCATCGTATATGCTTATAGTGCTTGCACGTTCCTTGCCGGTTCCGTTTTGCCAAAACTCGGCTGCAAACTTCTCCAATCTTACTTCAAAGCCGATGTAATTATCGCCAAAAAAAGGGCCTGTTTGGATATAAGGATAGCTGGCTTTTGTATCAAGAAACCGTTGGCCTTCAATGAGGTCGATCTGTCCGTTCATAAAGGTGGACCGGCTGATAATAACTCCAAGCGCGATGACTAAAAAGCTGGCATGTAAAACGACCGTCCCCCAGTTTCCCCATTGATTTTTTCCGGCGACAAGGCGATTACCTTCGCGGATTACCTTGTACCGCTTGCCGAGTAGCAACGACTCGGTTATCTCTATCGCCTTGCCGGGAGATGTCTTTAAGTAGACCGGCGTACTTGATCGGGCCTTTTGCTTAAGCGATGGGGAGGGTTTGCCCATCCACCCCCTTTGTATCCTTAATACCAGCCTAACTCTTTCTATTAAGCAAAAGAGCGTATTTAATAAGAAAAGTACCAGTAGGACATAGAACCACCAGGCACCGTAGATATTTGTAAGACCAACCGTCTTTAAGAATGAAACTAGCGATGGATATCGCAATTGTAGTGCCGCAGCATCGGGATTTACAAGGTACAGAGCCTGGGGAACCAAGTTAGATATTAAAAGAACTGAAGTCAATGCGATTATTAAGAATATGGCCAGCTTGGTTGATCTTAAAAAACTATACAAGGCTGCGGCAAAGCTCTTTTTTGTTCGCCCTTCCGCAGATTCCTCCTGCATTTTAAAGGCTCATCCTTCCTCAAGAGGTTTTATTAATCATATCGCGCTGTGTCTTAGGTGTCTAGGTACAGGGTGAGGGCGTGTCGCCCTGGGCGCTATGGTTACAGTTGCCTTGACGCCAGTCTCCGCTTGTACCTACGAAATTGCCGTTGACATCAAGTACAGGTACGGCCTGGCCCTGGTTGAGATACGGAGCCGTATCCGTGCCTTTGATGATTATCATTTTGTTTCTCTTCCAGCCGTGCGGGATGAAGCTGTGACAGCGCACGCATTGCACTCGGTGCTTGTTGCCAACGGAGTTGCCGTAGTTGTGCAGGTTTCCCTGACTGGTATTGCTGAAACCTGATGCAGTGTTCGCGTTGTTTACGCCGCCCCCATAGGTGCCCCTATCGTGGCACTTGAAGCAAAGGTCGTTATCGGTGCCGGATGCGCCGGTATTTGTACTCCAGGGTGCAAGGAGCACATAGCTGTTGTTTGAGCCGTGCGGCCCCGCCGGGTCGGTTGTTGTTTCACTCTTGTGGCAGTCGGAGCAGTACATTGTCATATCGCCGTTCCAGCCGTTTACAAACTGTGGCGTCGTCTTTCCGCGCAGCCAGTTACCAGTCGGCAGCTGGGCGACAACGCCGTGCCGGCCGGGATTATTTGGGTTAAACTCAAGGGCCTGGTTGGTCTGCTGGTTTGCCGCGATGCCGGCATCGGAGTTTGCCCCCCAGGGATAGTTGGTCGCGTTGGTCGGCTGGGTTGTGTAACTCGAGTGGCATTTCAAGCAAAGCTGCCACTCATAAGATATGCTCGCCACCAGCTCCCAGCTTGTCGGATTTCTCATATCGGCCCAGGTGCCGGTTGAGCCGTTCGGCCAGGTGCCGCCCGTTGGCTGTACGCCGACTGTGCCGGTAAGCGCGCCCGAGGCCGCGTTAGACCCCTGCGTGTGTGTGCCCGCCTTTGCCGAGTGCTCATCGTGGCAGTCCTCACACTCGGCATGGCGGTTGCTTGGGGCGGCAAAATCGGCACTGCCCTCGTTTATCGGCATCTTAAGATGCTTTCCGCTTACCGTGTAAGTTGGATGCACGCTGCTCTTTGATGTGAATATGCCGTCGATATTGAGGGCGTTTGCGGTTAGGGAGACTGCGTTATAGAAATCTTTACCGCTTCCACCGTTTGGATTTTTGGCTGTATTTGTCGCATGGCACTTATAGCAAAGCCCTTCCTCGGCATAGCCGTTTGTCGAGTCGACTCCGGCAAACAGCAGGTTTAAGTATCTTGAGCCGTGCGGCCCGTACTTTGATTGGGACAGTGTTTGCTCGGAATCCCGGTGGCATTTCAGGCAATTTATTTTCAGGCCGGAGTTATCCCAGCTATGGGTAAATAGGTCTGCCTGGTACTGGTGCGCCGAGTTGTTGAAGTTGGTTGCGTTGATGGCGACCGTTGTAATTGCCGTCCCGGCAGAGTTTCCACTCCTTGAACTCGTGTGGCAGGACAGGCAAAGCCCATATGGTGCGGTTGAGATCTCATCCGTATACGGGGCGTTGCTAAATGCGGTGTGGTTCACGGCATCCAGCCATATGTTATTCGTTGTCGGCGTATGGATATGGTTTGTGTGACACATGCCGGTGCAGGAACCGCTGGTATTCGTCAGGTTGCCCGCTGTTGAGGTTATCTCGTGAGACGATTTAAGATCGGCACCCGCCGAGCTTGTCATCCTGTTATGGATTTCGGAGTGGCAGGATGAACAGGAATCCGGCGCAAGGTCAAGGTCATGCACGCTGCTGCCGGACGTGTTTTTATGGCAGCCTTCGCAGTTGGATGTCGGGTTATGTGTTGCCGGCATCTTCATATTGATGCCCATGATCTCGCCGGTCCTGGATGATTGGGTTGTCGAATTTACCGCCGGCTCATGGCAGACGATACACTTCTCATCTGCATTACCGGGGTCATTATCGATTTTGCCCGCAGTTCCTGTATCAACCCAGCCGTTACTTACCTCATAATTATATAGACCGTCGGAGAGCATCTTGTAATTTCCCTTAGACGAGCCGTGAATATCATGGCAAACCGCACAGGGTATCTTTACACCCGCGTTGTACTGTTTGCCGGAAGGAGGCGGGTTCCAGCCGCTGGTAAGTGTTCCGGCATGTTTGGTAAAGTGGCCGGGAACGCTCTTGCTTCCGTCATAATCCGCCTTAATGTTGGTACTTGCGCCGGTGCCGTCATGGCACGCCTCGCAAAGCAGGTTATATGTTTGATGTGAGTAGTTGTTTACCACATCCGGGTCTTTGCGGTAGGCTTTATTCAGTATCCGATAAGTTGCATTTGAACTGCCCGCGGTGATTGTGGTCTCGGTTGAAAAGTCCGGTGCCAGGTGCGTAAAATGGCAGGTCCCACAGATGCTCGTTGTATTTGAGTACCCCGAATGCGGCGTTGAGATAATTGTTAAAAGATTTGATTTTAAGTTGGTAAAGGGTTTGATCGTGCCGGCATCAATAGTGATCGCGCTCTGGTCGGGGATATTTGACCCTACGGTTTGGTCAAGCTGGGCCGAGCTTTTTATCGAGTAAACGATATAAAATGTTGCCGGATTCGTGTCTACCGTCTGGTTTATCGATGTAAATGTCGCCGTTTCAACGCCGGATGTAAATGTAACCGATTGGATCAGGGTATCTTGATTTCCCCCGACGGATTCCGGGCTTTGAAAACCGTTTTGCGTACCCGACTCCCTATAGAGCGCAACGCTTGCCACATTTGAACTGGCGGTGCCGCTGCCGTATTCATTTATAGTAATCGACTGCACCGTTATGCTGCCCGAGTCGGCCTGCATGGAAAGCGTCTGCATGAGCACATAGTCTTGCCCTGATAACGAGGTTGAAGTAACAGAGCCTCTGGCCTCGGCCTGCGAGGTAACGGTAAGCTGCGCAGCCGATGCCGCACCCGGCAGGAGACAGCAAAAGCCGATAACTGCGGCTACTATAATAAACAATTTTAAGCTGGGAAAATTTAACCGGATAGGCAGCCGTTTAGAAAATTGCATAATGCTATCTATCACCCACAGGATAATTAATGCCTTAATACATAATTATACAATTATTCCGGGCAAATAGTAAGCGCGGAATGGCCTGCCAAAAGGTACTATTCACTAAAAACGGCAATCCTGTTATGCTGGCGGTCTGCGATGTAGATAAGGCCCGCATTCTTGTCGATCGCTATCCCGTTTGGATAGAAAAGCGACTGGTCACGGCGGCCGGTCCCGTAGCTTAAAAGATATTTGCCCTGCCCGGTAAACACTAAGACCTTTTGCCTGGCGAGATCGACGACATGCACGCGGCTCAGGCTGTCAATAGCAATACCTCTTGGGATTATAAATGGCTCCTTTGATTTTGGTGCAAAGAAATACTTGAACTTACCGTTTTTGTCAAAAACCTGGACCCGGCCGTTGTTTGAATCTGCTACATAGATATTGCCGTCCTCATCCGCGACGATGCCGTGGGGATACAAAAACTCGCCGGCTTTAGTTCCCGGTCGCCCAAATCTGTTTAAAAGCTTGCCGTCGGTAGAGAAGACCTTAACATCATGGTCTCCTGCATCGGTCACGTAGACCTTACCGTCCTGGTAATAAAGACCCATCGGATGGTTTAGAATGGGTTGCTTGATGCCGGTGGTAACGCTGGACCCCGGGAACAGGGACTGGAACTTGCCGTTGGAATCTACAACCATGATATGGTAAAAACCCCGGATTTCGACGCTTAAATAAATTCTACCCCGGTCATCAAGCGTTATACCTATTGGATAGGGATCACCGTCTTTAATTAATTTCACCGACTTTACAAGTTCCCCACGCTTGGTAAATATACTTAACTTTCCGTCTCCGGAGTTGGCGACGTAGACGTATTTGCCGGAGATGGCAACCGATAGCGGCTTAGTAAGTTTTGCGTCGCCCGTACCGCCGATCGGGTGAAGATATTTGGGTTGCCCCGTAAGAGTTGTCGAGCGGTTTCTTGCGTATTCATCGCCAAGAAGGGAATACGTGTAGGCGGCCAGCCCAACAGAGCCCAGCAAGATAACAACCAGGACAACTACTACGAATTGGCGTTTGCTGATCCTAAGTGGTTTATCAAATTTAACCAGCCGCTGCAGGACTTCTTTTATATTCATAGATATTAAGACTACTTAACCGTGATTTTTACGACCTGCACCCGGTCGTTGTACTTATCGGCAATTGCAAAGACCCCGTTTTGGTCGTAGGCAATTCCCGACGGCATGTCAAGCTCACCCTCTCGGGAACCTTTTTTACTAAGCTCCGCTATTTGCTTGCCGTCTGCGTCTAAAACCTTTATCGAGCTGCCAAAAGCATCTGCCAGGTAAAGTAGATTTTTCTCATCTATAGCAAGCCCGCAGGGAAGGCCAAATTCTCTTTCCCGCGCCATGACATCTTTTGCGGGTTTGCCTTTTACCCACAGGACTTCTCCTTCTTTCGAGAAGGCCTGCAGCCTCAGGTTAAAGGTATCGGCTACATAAACCTTACCATCCGTGCCTACGGCTATTCCAACAGGGGAATCGACATCGCCTTTTTTACGGCCTTTGTGTGCCCACCGGGCCAGTTGATGCCCTTTAAGATCGTAGATCATCACATGGCCGTAGGTTGTAAGGTAAATCTTGCCGTCTGCTATATAGGGTTTAAACGGCATCATCACCATAAACTCGTTCTCAAAATCACCGTTTCTGTTGTATATGACAACCTTGTTTAATGCCTTGTCGGCCACATACATCCGGCCGTCCTTGGAGACGGCTATGCCGAGGGGCTCCATGAGATCACCTTTGCCGAAGCCTTTCTTGCCTACGGTTCTTAAGTACTGGCCGCCGGAGCGGAATACGAGTACCCTGGCATGCCCCGTATCGGCGATATAGATGTTGCCATCGCCATCAAAGGCGACATCGGATGGGCGGTAGAGCATCTCGCCGTCTTTCGTCCCGTAGCCGTAGATACTAAAGAGATGCCTCATCTGGCTGGTTTGGTACGGCGTTGCGCCGGGGGGACGGGAGATGAGGTAGTAAAGATAAAGAAGAACGAGCGTCATCGCCACCAGTATGACTAACAGCGTTATAAGAAAGCTCCTTAAGCTTATTCGTTGCATAGCTACCCTTCTAAAAATTTATTCTAGCCTTTTTAAGGCTTCTTTTGCTTCCGCATAGTTGGTTATGTATTTTAGCGCCTCACGGTACTCGCTTTTTGCAAGTTCAACCTTGTTCGTCTTTTCGTAACAGTTCCCCAGGTAGTAGTGGGCATCGGCCAATGTCGGGTTTATTTTCAAGGTATTTTTGTACGCCTGAATAGCCTGGCCGTAGCTTTTTTGTTTTTGATAGAGCCTGCCAAGTTGGTAAAACGCAAGCTCATTGTAGGGATCGATTGTTGTTGCCTGCGCGAACTGATCAATGGCTTTGCCGGTTTTGTTCTGAGCATCGTAGGCCCTGCCCATTTCAAAGTGTGCGCTCCAGGACTTGGGTTTTATCTCGATGGCTTTATTAAGCACATTGATCGCGCTTTGTGGGTCCTGCATCTCAAGGTAGACATCGGCCAGCCCGATGTAGGCATCGGCATCGTTCGGGTTTTTCTTGATTGCTTCTTTAAACTTAAGTATATCCCTTTCGATGGCGGTGCGGGCAACCTGCGGCTGGAAATATACCCGGTGGATGATCAGGCCGGTGACGGCAAACATCAGGATAAGAAATATTATGACCGTCCCGACTAGCCAGATGCTGATCTCTTCACCCGGCCGGGCGGCTTCTTCGTAAGTAGTCTCGCCTAAATCCTGTCCAAGGGATTCGGTAATATCCGAATCATTATCCGTCGTCATACTAAGCACCTTAACAAAAAAATATAGTAAAGTGAAGGATTTTACAAGCGGTCAAAAGCCGCCCTTGCTTCATGGAGCCTCGGATTGAGCCGGTAAGCTTTCAGATAATTCTTTTTAGCAAGGTCGGGCCGCCCCTTTTGCTCGTAAACCCATCCAAGGTTAAAGTAGGCCCGGTCGTTCCCCGGCTCAATCTTAAGCGCATCGAGCCATGCATCGATCGCATCGTCATAGTCGCCCAGGTATGCATAGGCCACCCCGTTATCAAGATATGCATCGACCATAACGGGGTTTAATATAAGGCCCTGATTATTCCAGTCAATGGACTTTCTCATAAGAGAGGCGCCGCCGTCTCTGCCCGCATTTAAAAACGCGTCTCCCGCCTTAAAGTAAATCTGCTCATCAACTGGATTTATATTTCTGGCCCGGTCAAAGCCAGCTAGGGCAAGGTTTATATACCGTGTGTTTTTAGCCTGCTGCCCGAGTTGCATACGTGCGTCCGCAAGCGCCAGCATATACGTCACCTCGAGTCCATTAAGGGATACCGCCCGCTCATATTCTTGGATGGCCTCGGGATATTTCTTTATAGCCTGAAGGCTTCGCCCTTTGTAGAAGTAGATATCTGCGGCAAGGGGTGTCGTGCTTAGCGCCGTGAGGGTTAAGAAAACGACGGCTATGCCGGCAAACAAAACAACCTTTTTAGCTCGCGGTATCTCCAGGGAGATAACCTTAACCGGTCGGGACATAAGAAGACCGCTCCCCGAGCCTAAAAGTAACCAGAAAAGGGGAGAGGCGGTAAAGTGGCTGAAGTTAAATTGCAACTGGATCATGTATGCCAAAGCCGCACCCAGCACACCGATGGCAAACCAGCTTTCCCGCCGGTCGCCGGAAGCGCGAACCCTTTTAACTCCTAACCAGATAAACAATATAAATATCCAAAGGTAAGCAGCCAGGCCCAAAAGCCCGTGTGTTACCGCGATCTGCAGGCTATCACTGTGTGCCTTATCAATTAGGGGGTTGTAGATATGCTCAACCCATCCCTCGGGTTTATACTTGCCAAACACGTATTTAAAAGTATCCGGCCCGGAGCCAAGAAGTGGCCTCTCTGATATCAGCGGGAGTAATGTTATCCACATTTGAACTCTGGCCAGCGTGCTGCCCTGTAGCTTAAAAATCGAGGTGACCCTGTCAACAATTGTGTAGTTGTGTCCTACGGCCTGCACAAACCCAAAAGCGATTAGAAAAATCAAGGCGATCAAAATAACCTGGATAATACGGGTGCGAAATTTTTTGATGTAGTCCCAGCTAAGCCAACTGATTAACATCACTCCCGCAACGGTTCCTATCAAGGCGGCCCTGCCAAACGTTAAAAGAAGCGCGACCGACGTTATAAGAAGCGCGGGGTAAAGCAACCACCTTGGGATCAGGGAATACTTTTGGTAAAGCAGGCCGGAGAATATTACCGGGACGGCAAGTGCGAGATAAGCGGCAAGAAACACCGGGTTTCCAAACGTGGCCATGCTGCGCCCGGCTTCGTATGAGTTGGGCTGGCCAAAGCCCGCCGCGCAGTAGACCTTAGCAAGCAAGAGAAATGGGTTGGTCCAGAAGAACTCGATGATTGCAGTTGCCGACACCAACACGGAAGAGGCAAGAAGTGCCAAGAAAAACGTCCTTGTAAAATCGGCGGAGCGTTTGCGCGCCCAGATATTATGCGCGGCTAGATAAAGCACAAAATAGCAGGCAATCGTAACAAGCCCTTCCCATCTCCCATATTGACCGAAGAGAGACGTCGGGGTGTGGATTGATTGCAGTGTTGATAATACCGCAAGGATGAAAAAGGCGCCCAATGCCGGCCCAAGCCAAGATCGGCTTAAGCTAAACGATCCTTTTTTTATTACAGAGATACACCATGCGGCAGCCAGGGCCAGCGCGACCAGAATCAGAAAAGTTAACTTCGGAAGCCCAAAAACAGGTGCGAGAAATGGATTGATAAGCAAAGGATAAATGGCGACAAAGCCGACAAGCAGCAGTTCAGAAATACTTAATTTCTGCAGCTTAGATAGAGCTGAGCTGATGAACTTTACCTCTTTTCCAAATAACTCAAGTTGTCACGTTATTTAGCGGCGCCCATTAGGTCTGTACTGTATTCACCGGCCGTGGAGGCGTTTGCCGTTGTTGCGGCATCAAAGCTTTTCTTTGATCCGGATTGGATGTTTTTTACGGTTATTTCTCCGATTTTAGTCCCCTTACCCTGTTTGCCAAACGAGACCGCAAAAGTGATGGATTTTAGGTCCTGCTTGCTGCCGTTTACAACCTCGCCGTAGACGCGGGAGAGCCCGTAGTTATCGGGGTAGTGGCCCTGAATTTTCGCGCTTAACTGTCCTTTTATATTATTGATCTCTTTTGAACTTAAGGGGACCCCCGGGGACTCCGATTCAATGGATTTTCCAACGGATTTGGCGCTACAGCCCGCCGCGAAGGGGATAATTAGCAGCAGGCTTAGGCCGATAAGTAGCATAATTAAGCCTTTTTTCATATTAAAGCTTCCTCCCGCATTTTTATTTAATACCAAGATACACCCGCGCATAATCTCGCTATAATAAAAATAACAGCTTGCATGGTTGCGGTCAATGGCCAGGTATTTCTTCTAGCTGGCCCATTTGTAACTTAGTGAAGATGGTTGCAAGATGCTGCTAGATGGCATAATATGGAAATATAAGCTTGATGGGAAAGGTTAGGTAGTTTGCACATGAAGAGCAATAAAAACATAATTATTATTGTCTCGGCGGTTCTGCTGGCTATAGCGGTTATCCTTGTGATCAACCTGGCTTCCGCTAAGAATGATATTCCTCCGGTAGGTCAGATAAAGAACCAGGATGTGCACAAAGCGCCAAGCACCTTCAAAAACGAACCTCAAGGCGAGGCGCTGAAACAGGAAATAACTAAGGATTTCTTGGAAGACATCCAGATTATGCAAAGCTCCAACCCGAACAACTACGGTAAAGGATTAACCGGCAAGGCCCTGCAAAAGTTTAAGGATGCCTACAACCAGGACGCCCAGGGTGGCAAACTAAGAATAAGGGTGTATAAGACCCTTAAGGCAGAAGTTGCAGACATGCAATTTGGCGTACCTGAGGCCACTTTTAAGTTTGTCGACAACAGCTATTTTGTCGACCCAAACACAATGAAGCCGATATCTAAACCCCTCAATGTAACCCGTGAATGGTATATGGGCATGCAAAAAGAAGACGGTCGCTGGAAAATATCACTTATCATGGGCGCGGCAAAGCAAGACACTCACTAGTAATTAATTATCTCTCAGGGCTTTTAAGTATACGTTTCTGGCTCTGCTGTATTGCAAGTGCCGAGCGCCTACCGTCATCATGGCAGCGGTCGCAGAAGTTTACCCCATTCTGCCCGTGGCATTTATCACATAGAACGACAGGCGATGAATTCTGCCCGTGGCATTTTTCGCACACCGTAATTACCGGTCTTGTCTGTTGAGCGGCGGCCGGGCCGTGGTTCTTAATCCACCCCTGGGTATCGCCGTGCGGGCCTGGGAACTGGTGGCACCTGTTGCAGAAGTAATCCTTCGCACTAACCCCAGCGTCCTGGTGTGGGAATTCCGGAACAGGCATATTCGCCGGCCTCGGGTGACACCTATCGCAAATACTGCGGTTTAAGAGAGCAAACCGGGCATGGCCGCCTTCCGCCCAACCGGGTGGGTGGGGCATCTCAAGCCCGTGGCACTTTATACATTCGCCCTGCCAGAGCGCCGGTGGGTGGCAGCTCCGGCAATTCGTAAGCGGCTTTACGTCGATGCGGATGAACTCACGGCGTGCCGTACGGATGTTAGTGTCGGCCTGGTTTGGGTGGCATAAAGTGCATTTTGAACTTACCTTCCGGTTATCATGGCAACTAATACATTTGCTCATGTTAAGCCGGTCGGTTTTGTTTGCAACGGAGTGGGGGGCGTTTGCGTGGCAGTCGACACATCGCTCCCCGATAGCCAGAAACTCCTTGTGGCTTACCCGGATATTGTAGCGGCTGACCGTTCTTTTCGGGATATCTCCGTGGCATCTCAGGCAGGAGCTATTGCTAACATCTGCCTGCATAGGCTGTACGTAAGATCCGCTAACATACGAGATAGTCCACCGCATATAATCCAACTTGTTGGTAATGTATCCGCTCAGACCGGTTTTCTCATGGCAGTTGATACATTTAATCCCCTTGTGTTTAGAAGCCGTGGCAGGGGTATCTTTTTTATCCTTATGGCACTCTAAGCACATATTGGGCTGCTCGATATAATCAAAACCGTAGGCAATCGCGATGGCGAGCAGCGTTCCGATAACGGCAACGTTAATCAGTATCTCTTTGACGGGCCGGGGTGGGCGGTTCAGTTCAATCTTTGGAAGTTTTGCTTTTTTGCGGTCTCTTATAGTTACGTAAATCAGGTATCCGGAGATGCTAAAAAAAGCGGCGATAACAAGAACCATACCCGCCAGCAGGTACGTTTGCACCAGGTCCGAATAGGGACTGTTAAGCGTATCGATGGCGCTTCTTAAGAGCCTTGCATATAACTCAGATGGATTGAAGCTGAACTTACCGGCCATGTCATCGGGACCCATTGCTCAGCGCCTTCCTTAACTCTTTTAGCTTGTTTTGCGGGATGCCGGGATGGATGTGCTGTGAGTGACAGCGGTCACATCCTATCTTTTGGTGGCAGTTAAAACATACTTTGGTTGTAAGCCTTCCCACTTCCTGCGGGTGGATTTCCAGGAAGTTGGGCCCATGAGGCATATCGATTTGGTGGCAGCTCTTACACAGCGATTCCTGATGACATTTAAGGCACCCTTCGCGCGACTTAATCGCCACTTTGCCGTGGGTGTTAATCCAGGAGTCGGGATGCGGCATATTTACCGAGTGGCACCGCAGGCAAAAATCATCGGAGTGACATATGCGGCAGGTTTTCATATTGCCCATACCGTGAAGTTTGCGCCAGTTTTGGCTATGCGTTATCTGCCACGGGCCTTTAAATGTGCGGTCAAGCGGGTCCACATTTTTCGTATGGCAGGTACTGCACCCGGTGCCCGGGTTTTTCCCAACATGACAGTCCACACATTTATCCATGGAAGCGAACCGGGGGTTGGGGACCGCCTTGCCGTGCACGATTGTACTGTGGCAGTCGGTGCATTGGTAGTTGCCTTTATCGACCGCTTTATGGTTCATGCGGATATTTTTGTCCGTCGTTGTCTTTGTGTCATCGGTATGGCAAGACCTGCAGGCCACGTTTGAGACCCGCGCCGTTACCGGTTGCCTGCTCATGAGTGTGATGGGGTAGAGGGCGACCATGCGAAATACATCAATCCGCTGAGCCGCAAAACTTGCCAGGTCCGGCCTGCGGTGGCATGCGTTGCAGCTAAACTTTCCGTGGTTGCTTTTCTGCCACGCAATATATTCCTTGCCATGGCAGATACCGCAGAAGGACGGCTGTGACGAGAGGGCCGATATACTATTTGCAATCACAACTAGTGCGCCGATTACGGCAAACGTAATCGTGCTTCGTTTTATATTCATACAGCGCTTGCGCTATCGCGCTTGATCACCTTTCTTGCCGGATGGATTTCTCATGTAGCTGTTAACCTCTAACGCTACAGTCTGGTTAAACTGCTCTAAAGCGTCTTTTGGATTGGTCGCCGGGATGTACTGGGTGTATGTCGTGATAACCTTAACTGAAAACCCCTTAAATGCCCAGCCGATGAGATAACTCCCGTAATCGTTTGAAAACCCGGCATGTGCTTTTTGGCCATTAACGATCACGTTTTTTTGATCTTTCGGGAACCTGTTTGCGATGTCCCTGTCGATCTCCCGCATTGCTACCTTGTCATCGCCAAGGTAGGTAAGTTTTACGTAAGTATTTAAGGGCAGAGCCTCCGTGTATTTAGTGTCCGTGGGTTCAAAAATAGCTTCCGATGCCCGCCCCTCACTGCCCGGCACTTCGTGCCGGGTCATGGTAAAGAGAGCTTTTACAAACTTCGGAAGCAGGGAAACGGGGTCTACGCTTGGTTTTGGACCGGCAGATCTCTTGACATGTTTGGTTCCACTTAGTGGTTCCTGTAATTGCGCCAGGTTTTGCATCGAGTTGCCCATATAGGAAAATTCTTTTGCGGCTGCAGTGATCGCCAGGGCTGTAGAAATTAGAACTGCTGCAGCGGTAACAAGAATAACTTTTTTATCTAACGACAGTTTTAATTTAGCGGTGAGATTCCGCATTACAACAGACCTCTCATAAATATATGGAAGGATTCCAAGCTACTTTATTATATCAAATATGCCATACATCGCCAGGTAAAACTGGCAATATATTCCAGCCTCTAAACTTTAGAAAATAAAGGCGCTGGAATTACCAGCGCCTTTTTTGTCTGTATTGTAAGCAATACTTGTTAAGTTAAGAGTTACTCGGTTACGCCAACGTCTTCGGCGTGGCACCTCTGGCAGACAGCATCGATATGCTCGACTGACTTGTCGTACTCAGTGGTGTAGTGATTGCCATACTCATCCATGCCGTAATCCCACGGAGTATCGGTCGCGGTGCCGCTTGCGGCAACGTACCTACCGCCCATGAATGACGGTGACGGAGCACCACCTGGGTCTAGCATGGTATCGCCAAGTAGCTTGGTCGAGCCCTCGTTACCGGAGTGCGGATAGTCGGACAGACCGCGCTCTACCTTGTAGCCGCTAGGCGCGATATGGCATCTGGCGCCGCAGTTGCCGGCGTTCGGCTGCATATCCGTTACGTGGCAGCTCTCGCATCCTGCACCGTTGTTACCGCCAAGTCCAGCCTGCATGTACGGTACCGGGTGGGTACGGGCTACGTGCGAGCGATCACCAAATGTGGTGCCTACACTCTTGTTCGGGTAGCCGATGTTGAGGTTGTGGCAGTCTGCACACCATACGGCAAGGCGATAACCATCGTTAACACCGGTATCCGGACCAGTCCAGGTCGTCCAGATGGTCTTGTGGGAGCCATCCGGCTGTATGCCGGTATTGCTGGCGGTAATCGTTGACTCAGGAGCCGTAATCAGCCCGACATCTGGGCCTGCACCGTGGATGGCATCGATCTTAAGACCGCTTTTATAGGTCTTCATGGCAGTCTCGCTGTCGACTGAACCCGACGGTGCGTTTCTCAGAAGCATGTAACCAACCAGGCTGGTATACGCTGCATCAGCGCCACCATCACCCTGGCCCGGCTTCCAAATCAGCTTATCGGCGTTGTGGACTGAATGGCATGTCTGGCACTGCAAGAGATACGGACCAGTACGGACCCTACCACCATGGCCGCCGATCTTAAAGATCTTGTTCTCGTTAGGATCATACTCGCGGACGTTCTGAACGGTTAAGGTTTGCAGGCCGTCAGCACTGGTGATCGTCCTTGTGCCGTTGGTCTGCCATACCGAGCTATCCGGAATCTCCGGACCGGAGCCGATTGTATGACCGTTGCTGGTGTACTTACCCTCGGTTGAGCGGTAGTAGGCAGCACGGTTGCTGTGGATGTTGGCCCCTACGTGGCAGAAATCGCACGCGCTATCCGGATTATCCGCCCTTAAGAGGTAGAAGACACCGTCTGCACGGTGGACTGCGTGGCAGGTCTTGCACTTATTGGAAGTGGTGATGTAATCACCATGAGGACCCCTCTCGGCCTCATTAGAGTGTGTACCGGCTATGTCAGTCATCTCATACACCTTAACAGTGTCGTTTATACCGGTTAGCGTACCTGTGCTATCATAAGCCCTATAGGAGCCCTCTGGCTTGAAGCCGGAGTCCTTGAGGTCTTTATACTGCCAGGCAGAATCACCGTTTGGCGAATAGGTATGAGTACCATCCGGGTTATAGGTAACCTGTGCGAAAGCCACAGTAGAGATGGCAAGTACGAATGCCAGAGCCATCAAAACAACTAAAGCCTTTTTCATTTAATTTCACCTCCTCTCGTAATGGAATAAAATTAGTGAACACGTGAAACCGGGCACAATATGCCCCGTGAAAGTTTACCTTTCGGTTTTTGTTTTTTTAAGGTTCTTGCGCGTTGATTCGAGGTTTGGCTGGATATAGGCTGCGATTGTTAGATTGCATCTATCTGGTTTTCAAGCAAGCGTGTAATTGACAAGTTAACAATAGCATATATGGAAAGATTAGTAAAGAAACTAATGAAATTTTGCACAAAAAAAATAATTTTGTTTGTAATATAAGTTATAAAAGTACGTAAGCCCAGCAATTTGGCTGGGCTTACTGTTTTTTGTCTGTCAGCTTACTATGTTACGCCGGCTTTTCTGCCGCACGCTCGCCCAGCGAATCTACCAGGTCGTCATACCTCTTTGCCATGATATCCAGGCTTTTAGAGGCTTCGATTACCTTGTTGTTCTCGGTTAGAACAACAATCCGGCCTTTAAGCTCCTTTGCAAGCGACAGGATTGATGCCTCCTCAATGCTGCATTTCTGCTCCGCTGCGATAGCATTTGCCAATTCTGGCGAAAACGGTTTGGTTTTTAAAAGCTCGCCAAGCTTGATCCCGTTTTCCTCTTTATCTTTATACCGCTCAAACACAGCCTCGGTTACGTAGACGTTGCCAAGCCTGTGAATAAGCGAGGCGGCATATCCTTTATTCAGGGCTTCTTTCAAGAAGGCCTCGTCAAGTACATAGCGGAAGGTGCGCCTGTGCAGTGTCCAGAGCACCAGGGCGGCCAGGGCGATCAAAGCCGCAACAGGTATGCCAAACCCTGAGACCCTTCCGATCGGCGATATAACCGGGCTAGGGATTCTTATTACCTGCACGCGGTCGTTAAACTCGTCGGCAACGACAAAGGTCTCGTTTCCGGCATAGGCGATACCGGCGGGATAATAGAACTGGCCCTCGGCATGTCCCCAATCGCCGACTTTATCCAATACCTTGCCTTTGCTATCGATCTCGTATATCTCGCCGCCGAAAGAGTCTACGAGATAGAGAATACCATCGCTGTCTATCGAGATGCTTCCTGGAAGGCCGAACGTGCGGTTCATATCCATGAGCGCGTTTCCTTTTTTCGGCGGCTTGCCATATGCCCACAGGCTTTTACCTTCAGGGTTAAACGCCTGGACTCGATAGTTCATACTATCGGCCACATAGATGTTGCCCTTGTTATCAACCGCGATACCCGTCGGAAAATCCACCTGCCCCGGCTTCGGGCCCCGTGTGCCGAAGGTGTTGATTAGAGTACCGTTGAGGTCTCCTATCATGATACCGCGCGGCGTGGCGACATAGAGCCGCTTGTTCTTTATGGTAAGAGCAAGCGGCTGCGACAAATCAATCTGCCAGGTTGGTTTATGCGACGAGTCAAAAATAACAATACGGTTTGACTGCTTACAAGCCACATAAACTTTTCCGTTATCGGCGACCGCTACCGAGTTCGGATACCAGAGCTGGTACTTGTTCTGTCCCATCTCCCCAAAGCGGTCGAGATAGTTGCCGCTGCTGTCAAAAACTAATATCCTGTGTTTCGCGCTATCTGCAACGTAGATATTGCCGTTTGCATCGGTTGCCACGCTGATCGGCTTGTTCAGGCGGTCTCCCTCAAAGCCGTAAATAGAGAACATACTGGTAAGACCTTTGGGTTTATTATCATCTCCTTTGACTTCAGGCGGCTTAGTCAGCAGGTTGTAGGAAAATAGCAACCCCAGAAGAATCGAGCCCAAAGAGCCGATGACGACGAGATATCTTCTTAAAAGTGAGCGATCTTGAACGTAAAATTTACCCTGCGACAAATTCATAACCCCCAAACTATTTCTTCGGCGCCGTGGCCGTTGTCGATGTCTTGCCTTGCGCCGGTTCTTTCTTTTTGGTCTCTAATGCGGCATTGAGTCTAACCAACTCATCTTTTGCCTTTTTCTCATCGGGCATGAATGCAATTATATCCTGATACACATAAATAGCGTCCTGTATCTGGCCGGCTTTTTCTAGTGCTTTAGCGTAGGTATAGCCTACTTCTACATCTTGGGAGCTTTGGTAATAAGCGTTCTTGTAGGCATCAACGGATTTTGCCAAGTTGCCGCTGTTTTCATATGCTTCACCCAGGGTAAACCATGCCTGGCTGTAAAGCTCTGCGGTTCCGGTTTTAAGGTTAATCGCTTTTTCAAGAGCGACGATTGCATCTGCATAACGCCCGGTCTTGTTTTCGGCGATACCTAAGGTCATATACGCGTCCGTGCTCGAGCGGTCGAGTCTCGTGGCGATAGAGGCCTGCTTAACCGCATCTCCATAGCGGCCGACGGCGATATATGCCTTCGCTAGTGCAGTTCTTGCTTTGGAGTTTTTAGGATTGGCTTTAACCGCCTCCTCGGCATCCATATACGCCCTCTCAACATATGTACGGGGAACCGTAGGCTTTGTACCGGTAATCGCCAGTTTACCCAGCATTCCGAAAGCGATTACAATACCTACGATAAGGGCGAGGATTACCGCTCTAAAGAACAAGCGAGTAAAAGAACCCATTCATACCAACCTTTCCAACAGTTTTATTTAAATGCCTTTATATAGAGAGTTAAATTTTCCAGGGTTGCTGCTTAAGAGTTACATCTCCCCAGAAATTTTGGACATCTCTGCCGTCGATCTGGCCCTTCTCTTTTCCCTCGACCTGGAATTTGACAAGTTTTATCCGACCCCGGCCTGCATCGCTAGCTGTAGAGATAATCGCTGAGAGAAGCAGGTCTTGGCCTTTCTTGTCATCATTAAAGAGAAGAATGTTTCTATTGAAGTTTATTATTGCAAGGTCTTTTTCAACCTTAACACCGAGAATCTTTACGCCATCAGGCACAACGGAGTTAATATTGCTGTTATTGGGCTTGTTTTCAAAGAGGACCTCAAGGGCGGCTTTTATTCTATCAGGCTTTTTGGGAATATCATGTGTCTCTTTTGCTAAAGCATCTTTATCGGGATAATAAATGGTGACCTGTATGTAGGCAGATGCATCATCGCTTTTGGGAAGACCTGGAGGTGCACCCAGGTAATTGGGCTGTTTGGCGCAACCGGCCGCTATAATTAAGGCGGCGAGCAGAAGAGACAACGCTAGAATAATATACCTCATAAAGCTTTTAAACCAACCCTTATAAGTATTTCTAGTGAGAAGCTTCACTAGACTAACAACTATTTACTATAAACAATAGTAAACCCATGTTCAAGCAATTGTCAATTTATACCATTACATAATCATAATTCGACTTCTATGTGGGGTAGTGCTTGAGGTCTGATTACTTACTGTTGCTGCGGCCTGCTGGTACGAGGTTGTTTTTCGCCTCTTACATGGCACCAGGCGCAGAAGGTCGGCCCGTGGCAGGTAAAGCAGTAGGCCGGCCCAACCTTGGCGACGACAAGCTTATGTGTCGGTATCCATCCGCCGGGTGGTCCATCATATCCCTTATGGTGGCAGGCGTTACAGAAATCCTGTTGTTGGTGGCACTTCTGGCAAATCTCAGGGTTTTTGCTTCCTATAGCGCCGTGTTCTTCTTTTTTAAATTTCTCGGAATGGGGGACCTCGACGCCGTGGCAGCCACGGCAGAATGTTTTTTGGTGACACATCATGCAAGGGTTAGTGTCTTTTTCCGCGTTTTTGCCATGATCGGGATGCAGCCAGGTTCCTGTCTCATGGCTTAATGGCCCTCTTGCAGGAATCAGGTTAAAAGTTTTCGGGTGGCAGGCGTTGCATCTTCCCGGGGCGATGGCTGTTTTTGAGAGGCCGTGGCAGCGGAAGCATCCTTGCATGCTGATAAAAGAACTGTACCCCTGACTGCTGGGGTGGCCGACACGGTTATGGCAGGTGGTGCAGTTAACCCCTTTTTCAATATGTATGTTGTGGTTCATTACAAGCGTTCGCCTTGGTGTAATGATCCTTTTTGGCGTATGGCAATCCAGGCAGCCATCGCCGCTGACTTCCTTGCTCAGGGCGCTGTCCGCGTTAATCGGAACTGTGTAGGATTTGGTGACGTGCTTGAAGACGTCGGATGCCAAGGCGGCTTTTTGCTTAAAGAAACCGAAGAATCCCGGATAGTGACAATCGACGCAGTTCACCTCCGCGTGCACCGATACCTTCCAGGCATCATAGGCGGGCTGCATCTCATGGCACTTGGTACAAAAATCTGGCCGCGATGTGTACGAGGAAACAAAGCCCAACACGGCAACGATTACAAGCACGGCGGTTCCGCCTATGATTAAAAGCACCCTTGGGTTTTTGTTCCGCATGTCAGATAGCCTAAGACGGGGGATTCTTAGCCTAAGATGGGAAAGCTTAATTCTTGATTTTAGCCTTTGGAAATTAAAACTAAACATTTTGCTAAATTCTAGCACTAGATATCTCTGTTAACAAGCTAAAGCTAAGGTTAACAGATATACGTACTTAATGTTTAGGAAGGTTCATTTACGACGACCTGTTCTACAACCGATGGCTTGTCGTTGTGCTCAAGCTGGTTGGCATAATAGAAGAGTGATTTGAGCCCGCAAGTTATCCCAAGTTGCATGATGTGGACGCCCTCAGGGGCTTTTGTTATCTCAATCTGGGTCAGAACCAGGATGCTTTTAATGCCGGCGTTTGCTAAAAGATCAATGCTATGCTTAAGCCAGGTCGGGTGGGTTGCGACCATTGCTACCTTCACACCCATCGCGGAAAGCGCCGGAGAGATCGCCCCGATCGGCTGCACTTCGCGTCCGTTTACCCAGGCATCTTGGTCACGCGGGTCTTCGGAGAAAAACGCGGCGGGCGTAAAACCAAATTTTTCGATCGGGAAAAATTCAAAAATTGATCTTGATACAGCGGTTGAGCCAACAATAGCGATAGGGGCAAATGATGGCAGGGATAGGAATTCTCCGATCATACGCCTTAGCAAGCTGATATTGTAGCCGGCGCCCCGTTTGCCGGACGACTCGCCGATATACATCAGGTCGCGCCTTATCGTAGATTCATTTAACCCTAAAGCTTTGGCCATCTCCTTTGATGTTATAGTATTCTTTTGTCTTTCCAAAAGCATGTCGGTTAACTTGCAATGGTAAAGCGCTAATCTGTGAAGCGACTCGGCAGGAATGGAATTAAACTCAGTTGATTCTTGCACAGGTAAGCTACCCCCGATTGTAGCCAGATTGATATTTATAAGCTAATTATAGCGCAAACGTGCATGCAAGTGAACCCTGGTTTGACAATTAGTAACGCATATTAGTGAGTGTAATCGGATGAAATGGCAAACCTCTTATTATGACAATAGGAACAATCGTTCATCCTGGTCGAATGGCACTGGAAGCATAACTTCCTCTTCGGGATGATACCGCCGATTTTACCCACATTGGGGTGTGCCGCTCCCGGGTGGCACCTTATGCAGGAAATGTCGGCCTTTGCCACATGAATTCGGTGATTGATCTTGATATCGCCGGAGCCCGACTCAACCCTGTTTAGACTGTGACATCCTTTTCTCTGGCAGGAATCCACTCCGGGCAAACTTGCACCGATAGGTTTTAATTTGGCTCCCACCATGCCGGCGTAAATTTCGCGATAAAAGCTGATTCTATACACCCAAAGACTGATAGTGCCCTGTTTTACATGGCAGTAAAAACAGTTGCTTGCTGCGGTGGCATGGGGGGAGTTCTTCCAGGAGTCGTAGTATTTCTGCATGTCGTGGCAGCGCGTGCAGCTCTTGGGATTGGATGTATAGACGTAGGGGATGGCGAGAAAAACTGCAACAATTACAAGAATTGCCGCCCATAGGCGGACCTTAAATTTTTTACTTCGGCCTGCTTCTTCTACTTGCGGTTTATCGACCGTATCGGGCATCCCTTTTAATCCTTACCGCCGGTAAATATCATATTTAACATATAGGTTAAATGCTATTATGGCTTTATTTACGCGTTATTGCAACATCGCTATAGATCAGGAGAAAACCGATGAATTGAAAAATTAATTGTTAACTGCAGCACCGAGTAACATTATTTGACTTTGGCACTTTAATAGCAAGGTAAAGCCCTGCGCTAGTGCTTGTACCCTTCTACGCGCTGGTTTCTCTTGATATGGCAGAAGCTGCAGTTGTTCATCATCTGGTTGTGGCACTCTTTGCACATCTTACGTGCCGGGAGCATGGAGCCGATTTTACCCACGTTGGGGTGTGCCGCTCCCGGGTGGCATCTTATGCAGGGGATGTTGGCCTTAAAGACGTGGTTTCTGTGGTTTATTTTAATATCGCCGGAGGTTGAAATAATCCTGTTTAGACTATGGCATCCTTTTCTCTGGCAGGAATCCACTCCGGGCAAACTTGCACCGATGGGTTTTAATTTGGCCCCCACCATGCCGGCGTAAATTTCGCGATAAAAACTTATCCTGTAAACCCATAAACTTAGGGTTCCTTGTTTAACGTGGCAATGAAAGCAGTTATCCGCTGCGGTTGCATGGGGAGATTTCTTCCAGGAGTCGTAGTACTTCTGCATAGAGTGACAGCGCGTGCAGCTCTTGGGATTGGATGTATAGACGTAGGGGATGGCAAGGAACACCACCAGCACACCGAAAAGGGCTAAGAGCAGGTAATTCCTGGTTTTTTTCTTTGGCGTCGTTGGCTCTGCCTGAGGCTGTTCAACTACGTCGGACATTGTGACCCCCGGTATGCTTTTGGTTACAGAAGTAATGACGGCTACATGCTATTATGTGACAACAATAACAAAGTTGCAATACCCCTTAATCGGTGAATAGGAAATTACGAATTTCGAATTACAAATTAATTGAGGGTCTAGTGTAGTCACGCGTGCTTTTGGTTGTCATTGCGAGCCGTAAGGCGTGGCAATCTACACGTTAGCTGCAGCTCCAAGATTGCCACGACTTCCCTACGGCTTTCAGTCGCTCGCAACATGGATTGCTTCGCTTTGCAATGACACAAGAATTAAGATGAAATGGTACTAGAAGTAAGTATTGTGCTGCAGAAGAGTTCCTCTTCTTAAGGGGGAGGTTAGGTGGGGATGAAATCTTCTGGCTCCCGGACCAACATTACTTACCCTCATCCTATGACCTATGACCTGTGAGCTAATATGCTGTGAGCTAAGCAGGGCTTTAGCCCTGTACTATGGTTGTATGCCGTGACACCTCATGCAGAACTCGGGTTTGTGACAGGCGTTGCAGCCGGCACGGTCGGCCTTAGCGCGGTCGCCGTGTCTTGATCTCCACAGCGTCATATGCGACTGCGGCTTGTTCTTGTGGCACTGCATGCACCAGTCGGGTCTCCAGTTATGGCACTTACCGCAGTTGATAACCTGAGACATTTTTCCATGTACCTGGAACCAGTTGGCCTGCTTGTGGCTCTCGGGAACGGCCTTCTTGGTATGGCAGGTCCCGCAGCTCTTAGGTGCTTTCTTGCCGTCATGACAGGTCAAACAGACCTCCATCTTCGGCTTTCTCTGATCGGGTGCGCCGTGGACCACTCTAGAGTGGCATGTCGGGCAGGTGAGCCCCTTCTTAATATGTAATGCGTGCGGGACTTTTAAGTCTCCCGAGAACGAGTACTCCCTGTTAAGCGAGTGACACTGTAAGCAAGCATCATTGATCGGCTCCATCTCACCGGCGACGATCTTCGGCGGGTTTGGCTTGTTAAACACTGTAAAGTGCAGGTAAAGCTCCTTCATCGCCTCGACCTTATGCAGCATCTGCGCAACCAGACTTGGCTTAACGTGGCATTGGACACAGGCAACTTCCTCATGAACAGAAGACTGCCAGGTGTTGTAAGCGGGGTTCATCTCATGGCAGCCGTTGCAGAAGCCGGGCGTTGACGTAAAGACCAGACCGCCGTAGCTGATTATCCCAAGTGCGATTACAGCTATGACTGCTATTCTTATTAGTCTCGTGTGGCCCTGATAAAATTCTTTTAGTCTATCCAGCAAGCTGTCCACGAACTATTTATCCTTCCTATTGCTTCTTGGTGAAAGTACCTTCATCGTGACACCTGAAACAGAATGTTTCTTTATTATGACATACTAAACAACCGCTATAGTCAACTCTGGCACGTATGCTATGTAGCGTACGCCACTGGTTTTCGCCGTAATGTGTTGATGGGCGTTTGCTCTGGTGGCATTTGCTGCAGAAGAACGGTGTCCAGCCGTGGCACCTCTTGCACTGGTGGTCCGGGTGTGTCGGGTCTTTAGCCACCTGGCTGTGTATCTCAAACCACTTCGGTGTCTTATGACTATCCGGAACGGCCTTTTCAGTATGGCAGTCCTTACATGTTAAGACCGGCGCGTTAAACGTCTCGCTGATGCTTCGTGCCCCGCCGCCATGGCAGCTTAGACACAGCTCCATAGCCGGCCTTCTTATGAATTTGCTTTCCAGGTTTGCGCCGTGAACCACCGCAAAATGGCACTTTACGCAGGGGATTCCTTTATCGAGATGCTTCTGATGCGGGATCTGCAGGTCGCCGGAAGGCGAGACGTTTCGCCAGTATACGTGGCATTGCTTGCAGACCTGTGTCTCTATATGCTCTTTTGCCTTAATCGGCGTTGTGTAATTACCGGATATATGAGTTACTACGTCAGTTAGCTTATGGGGAAGACCAAGTATAAAGCCGCTGAAATTTTGATTTGGGTTGTGGCAATTAGGGCAGGCAATTTTCTCATGGGATGAAGCCTGCCATGTCCTTACCGCATCGTTCATCTCATGGCAGCTCAGGCAGGTTTGATAGCGGGCCCCCATGGCGTTCCCGATAACCAAACCCGCTAAAATAAGAACTACCAACGCGCCGGCTTGGTATAGCAGAAGCTTTTTCTTTCTGGGGTCCATCTCTTTAAAGTTAGGTAATTGCATTAAGTAACCGTCCTGACCTTAAGCTTGTGTCTGATTATAAACCTTGTAAAAGTCATCGGCTAATGTAACAGTAACTTTAGAGCATCCAAGGTACTTTCAAGCCCTATTCATACTCAATAACTTCCAGTTGTATTACGAATAATGCAAGCACAAAGTAACAAAGCCAACAATATTATAGTTTGATAATACAGGTAATTGTCAAGCAAATTTTTCCAATATAGGGTAACTGGACGGTATTCTCCAGGGATTCCAGCCTTCGCTAACCCCCGATTCCCTGTAGTAGGTTGTTAATTGCATTAAGTTGGCCCGTTAGAATCAGAATACCCATCAAAAGCAGAAGAACACCGCTTATTATATTAATAGTGCGGAAGTTCTTCTTAATCCATTGAAAAGCGCCCAGGGCGGCGTTGAAGAAAAGTGCCGTTGCGATGAAGGGGAGGGCAAGCCCGAGGGCATAAATACTTAAGAGCAGGGTACCTTGGTTAACGGTCTGGCTCGTTGCCGCCATTGAGAGGATGGGTGCCAAATACGCTCCGACACAGGGCGTCCAGGCAAACCCAAACGCCATTCCAAGAGGAATCGCTCCCCATAATCCGAGCTTGAGGTTGCTTACGTTAAACCTTTTAGTAGCGCTTAGCTGGGGAATTTTTATTATATCCATAATAAAAAGCGCGAACACGATAACGATGACGCCTGAGATTTTGGTGAGGATTTCCCGGTAGGATACGAGCCAGGAGCCGATAAAGCCTGCAGATGCCCCAAGGGTGACAAAGACCAGCGCAAAGCCGAGGACAAAGAGGATGGTGGCGGTAAATACCCTGAGCCTGGTCTGTGCGGATGATACACTGAGTTCATCAAACGATACGCCGGATATAAAGGAAAGGTAGCTTGGTATGAGAGGCAGGACGCATGGCGATGCAAACGAAGCAACCCCGCCCCAAAATGCCATATAGATGCTAATATCCGTGCCGCCGTTCATATATACCCCCTACCGGTATATCTAACTTCATCCATTCTAACACAGACCAGAAACCAGAAACAAGAAATCAGAAACCAGTGGCCAGAAATACTTGCCAACCCACCGAAAAAAAGATATACTACAAAGCATAGTAATTAATTACTATTTGGAGCGGGCAGCTCAGGTGGGATTAATAAATGTTTATTCTGACTTCTGACTACTGAATTCTGTCCCTTGGGGGTCAAATGTGAAGAGATTTAAGGTAAACAGTTTTAGGCCGGGCGAATCAGGAATAAGAAAAGTACTCGGTGATTTAGAGGCCGACATCATGGAGCTTGTTTGGCAGAAAGGAATAGCCAGCGTGCGCGAGATCCACGAGGTTCTTGAAA
The DNA here is from genome assembly GCA_902810715.1 of bacterium. Classification (GTDB taxonomy): domain Bacteria; phylum Actinomycetota; class Aquicultoria; order Aquicultorales; family Aquicultoraceae; genus CADDYS01. The sequence goes on from CADDYS010000021.1 coordinate 27,926, forward strand.
GGGATCGCAATATCGCATACACAACCGTGATGACCGTTATGAGCCGTCTCTCCGATAAAGGTATCCTGGAAAAGGAGCGTGACGGTAAGCACTATTTGTATAAACCGGCGGCAAGCAAGAAAGAGTTCAGCCAGACGATGTTTACATCGGTTATCAGCGGGCTTAAGTCGGACCTCGGGTCACAGGCGCTGGCCTTTTTTGTAGATAGCCTGAGCGAAGACAACTCCACGCTTGACGAGCTTGAAAGACTGATCCAGGAAAAAAGGAAACGCTTCTAATGACCAGTTTTCCATCGAGAAATACCAAGATCAGCTTAATAGGGCTTATTACACTTGGAATACTGGCGGTTTTTGCAATCGTCTACAACATCGATAAGTGGTTTGCCGGAGGAGCGGCAATAAAAAAAGTTGCCCAGACATGCGACGTATTGGGTACGGGCTGCTCCGGCGCCGTCTCATCTATTTTTCAAACCATCGGAAGCCCGCAACAGCTATTATTAAGCCTGGCGTGGGCGGCACTTGCCCTGGCTTTAACCAGAGCGACCGTAATTGTTGTCTCTGCGCGCAGGGTGGTCTCGGGCTTTAAGCACACCGACGAGTTCTCACCAAGGGTTAAAAAGACCCTAAATGACTTAGGTTTTGCAGATATTCGGGTAAGAATCGCCGATAGCAGCGAAGTCTCCGCGTTTACCTACGGCGTTCTGAAGCCGACGGTCTGCCTGACCAGCGGACTGATCGGGAGCCTGAGTGACGAGGAGCTCTCGGCGCTACTTGCACACGAGGTAGGTCATATCAGTCGCCGGGACAACCTGGCGATTTTCATCGCCCTCTTTATCCGGGATTTTTTATGGCCGCTTCCGGTAAGCCACCATCTCTTCTCGGTTTTTATCCACGAGAAAGAGTATGCGGCGGATGATTTCGCGGTGCAGTTAACCGGAAATCCGCTTGAGCTTGCAAGCGCCATTGTGTCGGTTGCCAAGGCGGTCAAAACCAAAAGGGAGCTTTCGCCGGCTTACGCAACCTTCTTTTCAAACAAGGCCACTGCGAAGGAGAGGGTAAACAGGCTCCTGGGATACAAGGGCGGCGCAAGACCCTCGCTCTTTAAGTTTTTAACAAGCGTTTTGCTGAGTGTATTGATAGCGGTATGCATAGTCGGTGTTGCCTACGCCCAACCGTTCGGCAAGGCTGGTAGCTTTGGCAAATGCAAGATGGGGAGAGATTGCGCGAAGGTTAACTATAGCTGTTGCACTAATAAATAAAAAATTTTAAGCATAACTACTATGGCCCGTAGTAGTTTGGTGGTAGACTAGTAAAAAAGACAGGCAACGTTCCGATACTATACAGAGGGCAAACCAGAAAAAGGTGGGATAAAAGGATGAGTAAAAAAGCGCAATTAAAACAAGTTCAACCAGAGAATAAAAGAGACCAGTTTGTAAACTCTAAAAAGGGCTCCAAAGCTATGTATATAGCAGTGGCCGCCGCTATTGTGTTGGTAATTGTTGCAGTTGTCATGTATGTGGGGTCAAAAAACAATACAACCACGGCGCAGGCCGACCCGCGCGAGGCAAAATACATCGGCAGATACTTGCCGCAGGGCTACGAGCCGGCCAAGCTTACCGAGCCGATTACATACGATAAGATAATCCAGCCAACCGATATAAAGCCTGAGGTTAAAGACGGCAAAATCCTGATCGGCGTGGGCGATGTCATAAGCAACCGCATCGTTTACTTTGAATACACAAGGCCATCCGACAGCCAGATTATCCCGATGTTGGCTTACATAAGGCCGTCGGGCAAGCTCTTTGTGGGAGTAAGTCTATGTCCGCCGTGCCAGGCGAAAAAGCAGCATCTTGAACCGGATGGCACGCTTACATGCAACTCGTGCGG
>CADDYS010000022.1 GCA_902810715.1 bacterium
GCCTTGCGATTACCCGTCCGACCGCATATGGACCCCGCAAAATATTTCGCGCGATCCCGCACATCTTGTAGAGTTCGTCAATCGGGATGACGTCCTCATGCGCGGCAATCTGAAATACACTGTCTGCGGACGTATAAATGATCGGGTTACCGGTTCTCATGTGTTCTTCGCCAAGCTCATCGATTATGCCGGTACCGGATGCGGCCTTATTGCCAAGCGTGCCCCGCCCGATGGATTTCTCAAACGCCTCCATCACTTCAGGAGGAAACCCGTGCGAAAATGTTGGAAAGGGTTTGTCGAGGTGAAGCCCCATCATTTCCCAATGTCCGGTTGTTGTGTCCTTTCCGGCAGAGACCTCGGCCATCTTGCCAAAGAACGCCTCAGGATTTGAAACAGCCGGAACGCCTTCTACCTCGATGATATTGCCAAGGCCCAACCTCTCAAAATTTGGCATATTAAGCCCGCCGACAGCGTGCGCGGTGTTTCCTAGGGTATTGCTCCCCTCATCGCCATACTTGGCGGCGTCGGGCAACGCACCAACTCCAACGCTATCTAAGACTATTATTATTACACGGTTTATTTCCGACATAAATGTTCCTCTTAAATTGGTTCATCGTTCATCGAGGCCTTTTTACTTTAATTGCTTACTTCTTGCTCTCGGATGTGTCTTATTGTACACATCCTTTAGTTTATCTTTAGTTACATGCGTGTAAATTTGTGTAGTAGATATATCGGCGTGGCCAAGCATCTCTTGAACCGCCCGTAAATCCGCCCCGTTTGCTAAAAGATGCGTCGCAAATGAATGGCGCAGAAGATGCGGATAAATATCTCCAACCCCGGCCTTGGCGGCATATTTTTTAACTATCTTCCAGCAACTTACCCTGGATAGCCTATTGCCCTGTGAGTTTAAGAACAGTGCGGTTGGCCTGGAAATCCCGGCTAGTTTCCTCCTCGATTTATTAACATATTCCGTTAACGCCTCGGATGCATAACTCCCAACCGGTATTATTCGCTCTTTTGAGCCCTTTCCAAAGCAGCGGATGTAGCCACTACGCAGGTCGATATCCTCGATATCCAATCCGACCAACTCCGAAACGCGCATCCCGCAACTGTATAAAAGCTCCAGAATGGCTTTATCCCTTATCTGATATTTGCCGGCACCTTTTGGCTGATCTAAGAGGTCGCCGATTTGCTCCGGGGAAAGCACTTTTGGCAGCCTTTTTTCTCTCTTTGGGACTTTGATATCCGCCGTCGGGAGATTCTCGGTTAACCCCTCCCGCACCAGGTATTTATGGAAGGATTTTATCGCAGCCAGTTTCCTGGCAACAGATGCCTCATTGAAGTCACCATACAGCTCGGCCAGGTAATCAAGCACATGGTCGTAAGTTATAGAGCTAAGCGAACTAATATTGCGACCGTTCAGATAACCAAGGTAAGCGGTCAAATCACCACTATATGCGCTTAGAGTGTTTTTTGATACGCCCTTTTCTACAGCTAAGTAGTTTTTGAAATCATCCAACAGTTCTTGCATATGTAATCGTTATTCCTTCTTTGTCTTTCACCTTTTGGCCTTTTGGCCTTTTGGCCTTTTCCCCTTATGGCGAACCCGCGCTCTAGACCTCCACGCGGCCTACTCGCTGGGCGGCCATTAAAATTGCGATCAGTGTCTTGGCATCCTCTACCTCACCGCGGGATGCCATCTCTATCGCTCTTGTAAGTGGAATAACCTCAACCCGCATGCCCTCTTCGCCGGGCTCTTGCTCGGGCTCCCCGGGCTCTATCTCATCAGAAAAGAAGAGAAGAAGCCTCTCGTCGGTGAACCCGGCGGATGTATAAAACTCTGCAAGCTTTTCCACTTTAGCTGCTTTATAACCTGTCTCTTCTCTAAGTTCACGTATGGCACAATCTGCGGGGCTTTCAGTGTCCGCCAGCAGCCCGGCCGGAATCTCAAGCAACTCGGACCTGATAGCATGCCGGTACTGCCACACGAACACCATCTCTTTATCCTTTGTTAACGCGACAATCCCTACCGCATCGAGGTGTTTTACAACTTCTCTTTCTAAGATTTGGCCTTCGGGGCTTCTTATTTTATCCTCATAGAGGCTTATGATAACGCCTTTAAAAATCAGTTTCGATTCTACAAGCTCAAAACCTCTCCCCACTTCTTGCCTCCTGATAATATTCTTACGGCAAATATAGCCGCCGCTCCGGCCGCCATGAAAAACTCCGGCTCCTCATCGACCGTGCGGCCCATAGTGGTCGGTGACAGGCCTCTTTTGTTCAGGGCATCAATTGCAATTCGCGCATCGATCCTCTCCACCCGGTGTAGCTGGTCGATCTTTTCCTTTAGGATTTGGATATCGGTATAGTTGGTCTTCTCGCCGTCCATCTCGGGCATCGTTACTATAGCCGGCGTCACAGCGGCTATTTTAAGGGCGGTTATCGTGTGGTGGCTTATCCCGTAGTGCCTCTTTCTCTTATCCTTAAAGCTGATCCTGGGAATTGCAATCGGATGGCCTTTTAGGCTGTTTACAGCGTTAATAATTTGCCCCTGTTCAATCCCGCTAAACCCCAGTTTTGTATTGCTCCCGGTAATCCCGGGGCCCATACAGACAATCGCAACATCGGCATTTGCCACGTGCCTGGCCGCCGCAAGACCGCTATATATGTTTATCGCCTCAAGGTCACCGCCAAAAGCATGACCCACCGTAATCGTGCTGTCTATAATGCCGGAGGTTTTTAGCTCGGCCACAAGGTTGCTAAACGCAATCGGCAGGGCCGCCCCATCCGTCATAACGTAGGCAATTTTTTTCTTGGGCATGAGCTCGCGAAAGGTCGCAGCCGCAGCAGGAAGCTGGCTGTGCAACGTGCCGATAATCACCGGCATCTTTTTTATATCCGATTCATCCCTTATGGCTTTATGGTGCCTTCCTTTTTCTTCTTCTACCGCCAGGCACTTTAACTGCAGGGGGGTATAGCGAAGCTTCACGATATGCCCGCTACCTTCTGAATCGACTGAGTCTTTACTTAAGTTCCAAAGGACGAAGTGATAGCCGCCGGTCCCCAATTCTAAATCAACCGCAGTCGTGTTGACGATAACTTCGTCTCCCGTATCTATATCGCCGGTAAGCGAGCTGTAGCAAATAGCTTTTTGCAACTCGCCCCCAATATCGACAACGGCCTCGATATATCCGGGCCGCTCGTTTTTTACCTCTTTTACAGTTGCACGTTTTAAATTAATCAATTTCTCAACTCTCGCCCTGCTCTTATATATACGTAGTTGCTCCATTTATGGAGCGCGCACTAGCTCAATGTAGTTGCTCCATTTATGGAGCTTCTTCTGTCCGATAAATCGGGCAACTATGGTTGTGCAAGTGCGCGCCCGATAAATCGGGCAACTACGGTATCCTGTTCACCGGATCACCGGTATTTAATTCGAAATTCCCTACACTTTCACTAGCTCAACCAGCAGACTAGCTAAGTTTTTAAGTTCCGCTATAGGGATATATTCATCTGTCGTGTGGACATATTCTGCGCCCATCCCAAGATTGACCGCGTTTACCCCCATTGCGTTAAACACGTTTGTGTCGCTTCCCCCGCCGCTTCTTATTAGTTTATGCGAAACCCCCAACCTATCAAATGCATCTATAACTCTTCTTACAACCTCATCGTTCTCAGTAAGAGAGTATCCCTCGTACGGGCGGTAGCGCTGGATGCTGACCTCGGCGCCTACCTCTTGCGCCCCCCTCTTAAAGCAATCGATCATCCGGTCCGATTGTTCTTCTAGCTTAGCGGGATTAATGCTTCTCGACTCGGCAATAACTCTTGCTCTATCGGGCACTATATTGCCGGCCCTGCCGCCCTCAATTACGCCTACGTTTGCGGTCGTCTCCTCGTCAATTCTACCGAGTTTCATGCAGCTTATTGCCATCGAGGCGGCGGCTATCGCATTTATACCTGTCTCGGGCGCAAGCCCGGCATGCGCCGCTCTTCCTCTATACTCAACTACAAACGAGTCCTGGTACGGCGCACTTACTACAATGTTTCCTATCTTTCCGTTCGAGTCAAGAACGTAGGCGAAGTCGATATGCTTGTCGCTTAGATCAAGGTTTTTAGCCCCTTCAAGGCCAACTTCCTCGGCTACAGTAAAGATGAGATGAATGGGCCCGTGGGATATTGACTTTCCCGCAAGCACTGAGACAAGCTCAAGCATAGCCGCCACGCCCGCTTTGTCATCGGCCCCCAAAATCGTTTCCCCATCGGTTTTAATAATGCCATCCTCAATAACCAGCTCAACGCCCTTTGCGGGCTCAACGGTATCCATGTGGGATACAAACAAGATACTGGGGCCCTCGGCGATTCCGGGAATGGTTATGATGACATTGCCTGTATCTGAACCGATAGCCAATCCCGCCTCATCCTCAAAAGCGAGAAATCCCAGAGATTCTACATAGCCTTTGATATGATCGGCCAGGGTTCTCTCCCTATAACTCGGACTGTAGATTTTTACCAAGTTCTCAAATATCCGCACAACCCGATTCTCATCAACCATTTGAACCCCCAGCCCATCGGCGGCTATCGCCGCCTAAATTCAAAATGTAGTTGCCCAATTCATCGGGCGCGCACTTGAGTCAAAACAGTTAAAGCTACACCCTAGCCCCATAAATGGGGCAACTACCGGCCTGATAAATCAGGCAACTACAATTAATAGTTAAAAGATGGATAGACAATTTTGAATTTTGAATTGCAATTTTGAATTTATATTATAACCCCTGCCCTTATTTTACTAAGGCTATATTTTAGAGCTGCCCCTACGAAATCCCTAAAGAGCGGATGCGGCCTATTAGGCCTGGATTTAAACTCGGGATGGAACTGTGTGCCGACGAACCAGGGATGGTCTTTTATCTCAATGATCTCAACCAGTCGACCGTCCGGCGAGAGCCCACTTAAGACAAGACCGGCTTTTGTAAGATCGTCTATATAGTCGCTGTTAACTTCGTAGCGATGGCGGTGTCTTTCCTCGATATCGCCCGCGCCGTAGGCTTTAAGTGCAAACGTGTTATCGGCTATCCTGCACGGATATGCGCCGAGTCGCATTGTCCCGCCCATATCCTCGACAGCCTTTTGCTCAGGCAGCAGGTCGATTACAGGATAGGGCGTCTCGGGTTCAAACTCCGAGCTGTTTGCGCCCGCAAAACCGACAACATTTCTTGCATACTCGACAACCGCACACTGCAGACCCAAGCAAATTCCAAAGAACGGGATATTGTTTTCCCTTGCGACTTTTACAGCGTGGATTTTGCCTTCAATTCCTCTTATGCCGAAACCACCGGGAACAAGGATGCCGTCGATTTCTGCAAGCTGCTTCTCAACCTCATCAGAGTTCGTCGTCTCGGCGTCTACCCAAACTATCTCGACATCGGTGTTGTTATAGTAGCCACCGTGCTTTAGCGCCTCAACAACGCTTAAGTACGCATCGGGAAGCTGTACGTATTTCCCGACAAGGCCTATCTTGACGCTGTGCTCGACGCCCTGGATACGTTTTACAAGGTCTTCCCACTCGCTTAAGTCCGCATTCCCATTCTTAAGATCAAGGCAATCTACAACAATGTCATCGAGTCCTTCCTCGTGAAGCCTAAGCGGGATAATATACAAGTTTTCCGCATCTATCGCCGAGACAACATTTGTCGCCTCGATATCGCAGAAAAGTCCGATTTTTCTCTTGATTGCCGTGTCGATCGGGCGATCCGACCTTGCAACTATGATATCCGGCTGGATACCGATACTTCGAAGTTCTTTTACGCTGTGCTGGGTAGGTTTTGTCTTAAGCTCCGAGGAGGATTCTATGTAGGGGACAAGAGTTACGTGGATATAAAGCACGTTTTCTTTGCCGACATCCTTTTTAAACTGTCTTATAGCCTCAAGGAACGGCAGGCTTTCAATATCGCCGACCGTGCCTCCGACTTCCGTTATAACGATGTGCTTATCGTCACCGGTAGCCAGGTTTAGTATGCGCTGCTTTATTTCGTTGGTCACGTGGGGAATAACCTGGACGGTTCCGCCCAAGAACTCCCCTTTGCGCTCCTTGGTCACAATCGACCAGTAGATCTGGCCGGCTGTGACATTGCTGTCGCGCCCCAGCATCTCATCGGTAAATCTTTCGTAATGCCCCAGGTCTAGATCGGTCTCGGTGCCGTCGTCTGTTACAAAAACCTCACCATGCTGAAACGGACTCATAGTTCCGGGGTCGACATTTAGATAGGGATCAAGTTTCTGAATCGTTACTTTAAAGCCCCTGCTCTTTAACAACCTGCCAAGTGAGGCTGCGGTTATACCTTTACCCAACGACGATACAACACCGCCGGTTACAAAGACATGCTTAGCCAATCATCTCTCCCCTTTTGCTTCCTTTTTGAGTCTACTATATGCGATTGAAAAATGAAAATTTGCGCTTTTCAATTTTCATTTTTCACTTTTAGCAAAGCTCAACTTTAGAATTTTAACACGGAATCGATTTTTAATCGACTCTCCGCCCCAGGTTATCAAGAACCCTGAGGGGCGCAACCTGCTCGACAATCGCGCTTATTGAGTACCTCTCCGTTAAGAGCTGCAACAATATCAATAAAACAATAACCGGCAGCTTAATATCCCAATCAAAAGCGTAGGCGAAACAGAACCCCAGGATTCCCCCTAATATGTTTGACCCAATATCCCCCAACATTATTTCTTCCCTTAAGTCGGGGACTAAAAGCACGATAGTTATACCGGTTAGCGCTGCGGCCGATGAACCCAAGGTACCTATCGCCAAAATAATAAATATAAGCTGAAGCGGGATATAGACCTTGATCGCCCTTCCGGGCCTTAAATCAAGCAGGTTAAGCGTGTTCACAAAAAGCGCGACCAGCACGGCGTTTCCGATTATCTCAAGTACGCCGTTTGATATAAGCGAAAACGCGAATACGGCAACGACCGGAATCCCTACGGCTTTAAGCGCGCCCGTCGTCAGTTTGCCTTTGAAAATGGCCCCAATATGGCCCTTAAAGCCGGAATGCTCGCGGTTTCCAAGAAGATCGTCAAAAAGCCCGAAAAACCCCGCTCCCATGATTATCAAGGTTAGCGGCACCGATACGTCGGGATTTAAAACAAAGCTCTCCGGCATATAAACGCCCAGCCTATCAGCCAAAAGGGGCAAAATTCCGGCCACCGCAACAAGGAGCACCCAGACTATAATAATTAGACTGCCGGCCATATTAACAACCTGTCTCTGGCGAAAATTGGATTTGACGGCTCCGGCTTCTTCAAGCATCCTTTTTAGGGGTGAAAATACTATCAGGCTCACTATTAGGCCTGTTAAAACATGCGCAAATATCCAAAGATAAAGCAGAAAAGATATGCTCTTCATATCATTCAATATATTAATGAATTTCTCCTGGCTCCCGGCTTCTCAGATAAGTGATACCTCTCCCAGAGCATTAAGTAAATAACCGCCGGTATCATATACGACATTATGATCGCCGGTATTAAAACACCTGAATCGTTAAAGGCAAACCCAAAAACACCGCCGATTATGGATGCTGTAATTGCCGCCGATATACCCCTATAATCTGCAAGCATACCCCTTAATACGCCGGCCGGCCTGAACCACAGGAATGCAAGAAGCCCCAGTGTTATTATAAGGAAATACGACCAGGTACTGTACCTGAGCACCATCAAGTTAGTCGATAGCTTCCTGGTGGCTATAGTTACCATCTCCTGCAAGCCACCCGAGGCTATCATCTCAACAGATCGCCCCATGTGCGTTTGTACACCATGCATAACATCATAGCCGATAAACAACCCTAAAACAGCCGCTATCGCCGCAAAAGCTACTATCGCATTTCTTGCTTTCGCTTTTGATTTTATAGCCTGCAGAAGCATCGCTATAAATGCGGCTACAGCCGCAATCGTCCCGCCGGTATTGGCTCCGACCGTCGGAAACCCAATGATTATTGTAATTAACACACACAGAAGACAACCGGTAAGAATAGTCCACTTATTCCAGGCCTTTTCAAGCAATATACCGAAAACAAGAAGCGTGTTGGCGATAAGTATCGACATAGCCTCGTTACCTACACCGAAGAAGCGCGACCCTCTTATCGGGTCGTATCCAAAGATACTGTTAATAAACGATGGTGCCCCCAGGAGCGCATCCACCGATAATACAAGCAGGGTGATTGCCGATACGCCGATTACCGGGTGCAGTGCCTTGCGGCGTGTCAACATCAGAACAACCGCAAAGCCAGAAGACACACCGATCGTGAGCAGCGTTATTAAAACACCCTGGCTTGCCAGGTGTTCGAGCTTGGTCGTATAAAAGGAAAACAGCGGATAACCCATAGTCATAAAAATCAAGGTCTCCAGAACTGCAACAGAGGTTTTGTTAAGCATCTTCCGGTACGCGATGACAAGCGTCGTCAGCACGTAGAGAGCTACCTGGATATATATGTAGGCCAGTATCGCCGTTCTTCTTGTATCCTTGACTCCAACCGCGCTAAGGTTAAAACCGTTCAGGTTCTCTGGGGTAATACCTGCCCCGCCAAAACGCATCGGGGATCCGGTCATAGTTGCACCCTTTTGTAATCCCAGAATGGATAGTACGGTCGGCGCAATATCGACGGTTGTAACCATCCCGTTTCTCTGCGTTGAGCCGGATGTTATCCCACCCTCTTTAAAGCCGGGGCCATGCACAATTATTGGGGTTAACTGCTCATATGCCGATTTTAGGGGCTGCTTTGATGAGCCGGGGGGCGATAGCGAGGCGATGATAAAGGTCGTGTTGTCGCCCGCCGACTCCATGGCCTGCTTGGCAAACCGGGCACCTGCATGGATAGCCCTCATTTTCTCCCGGTGCGATATGCGTTTGAAGGCGTACTCCTCGTAAAAGTCCGCCCGTACCGTATCTCCAAGGTCGACAACTATAAAATCTGACTTGCCCAAAAGTTCTTTGAATTTGTCACCGAGTTTCTTGTAATCGGTCCTGATCCCAAATGGGTAACCCGGGTCTTTTTTAAGCATGCCTTTTCCGATATCCCCGTAATCGGCAATACCGTTTCTGTCCATAGCTATGTCGACCGCCTCGCGGTTATAGCCGCCGGGGTCGTTGCCCAAAGTGGTGTCCGAGTTCCCTATAACAGCGGTCTTTTTGCCCGCATCTCTTATAATGCCGCCCAGCTCGCCGGGGGTAAGCTCCTGCATGCCGTTTTCATTATCCCGTATAATTGGAGCAATACCGAGTTCAAGGACTTGGCCTGTTTCGGTATGCTTTCCGGTACGCCGTTTAAATTCATCCGCAGCTAAACTGTTACCGTATAGTTCATCGGCATTAAACTCCTCGAATCTTGTCGGGTCTGCATCCGCCCTAACCCCCGCACCAACGGTAAGCGCATTTCTTGATCTAGAAGACGATTTATAAGCGCGATTATTTAAAAGCCCTATTGAGCTGCTCTTTATCAGGCCGTTTAATATCGGGTCTTTTGCATCGATGATATCCGACCAGGTTACGTTATCCATAAGGATAAAGACAACCTTGTTGTCCGTTGCGGCAAGTAGCGGTCGGTGGAGCGCGGATAGAAGAAAAACAGCAAGCAAGACTAAGACCGTGACTTTACGCTGCATTTATACCTCCAAAAAGCATACGTGGCTCAAACCTGAATTTCATGATATATGGCCGTTATGATGCCGTCAAATAATCGCTGTGCTTTTGTATGGCACCTTTTACAGCTATTACAACAACCGTCATGAGGTTTGCCGTGCCGAGAGCCAGAATGGGTACCACCGGCATTAAGTACCTAAATACAGTATGGGTTGCAAGATGAAGCCCCATGGTTGCAATCGCGCATAGCCCCATTAATAGGCGTTCATATTTACCTCGAGAGGCCATAAATAATCCGGTTAAGCCGGTTAAACCAAGCAGCGCGTAAGCTATACCTGTCATTGTCTGCGCCGCGTCGTTTTTAAAATCAATAATTTTCCCAGGGAAGCCAAACAGGCGCCGCGGCCTATGGATAAGTCTCTCGATTATTTCACCCTTGGTCATATGAAGCAGCCCGTAATTCGCCTCTTTAGACATCTGGTGGGCCATCTGGATCTCATTCATCTGCGGGTGCTCATTGCGGTACCTTTTCTCAAGAACGCTTAGCGGGGTACCCTTGTCTTCAAGCACCCCCCACCAGAGAGTGGCGGGGCCGGTTGTCGTCCCCGTCATCAACTCGCCAAAGGTTAAGTAATTGCGTACAACCCACGGCGCAATCACCAGCGCGGACACAACCGTAAAAATCGCCAGAGACTTTAACATCCGTACATGCCCATATTCCTTATAGAAACGGAGCCAGAAAACAACCACAAATATCACGGGGAGAACAAAGATTGTTTGCCTGCAAAGGTAGGCAATCCCAAACACCAGACCGCTTGAGGCCAGCATCCATAAAGAAGGCTTCTCCTTCTGAAGAATTGCGGTAATTAACAAAAGAAGCAATATTTCCAAGAATATGTAAACGATCTCCGTCATTATCCTGAACCCGTAATGAATTATTTGGGGCGATGTCGCGTAAATAAAGGCTGCAACCGCCCCTTGCGTTCGCCCGTACAACTTTGTCCCTAAAATATATAAAAGATAGGCGGTTATAAATTCTAGGATAATATGCGATACCTGAACGGCCGACAGTCTATGGCCAAATATCTTATAAATAAAAGCGAGATAGAAAGGGTAGGTCGGGCCGTAAAAGGCGGTCGGTTGGCCTTTTCTCGCGATCATATGGTCTTTGCCAACATAGCCCTTTCCGGCGAGAAGATTGTTTGCGATTGCATTATACATCGCCGAATCCTTGGAGATTCTTAGGATATGCCTATCCTCACCGTGCTGGTATGCACCGATACGCATTATGACTCCAACTATTAACGCGAGGATAAGTATAGTTTTTGCTAAGTCTAATCTGCGAAAAATCTCTATCACTTTAGTCTATCTGCCCCAGGTCTTTGTTTTATTACTAAATGCTCAAACGCTAATCAATAAAGCGGTATTTGATCAGTGTCCAGATCGCCACAAAACCATCCTGCCACTTGATTTTCTTCCCCTCTTTAATGCTTCGCGCTATATACTTGATCGGCACTTCTTGAATTTTATACCCTTGTCTTAGGGTCTTGGCGGTAACCTCTGGGCAAAACTCAAAACCGGTGCAAGCTAAACTTATTGAGCTTAAAACCTTCCGATTGAAAGCTTTGTACGCGGTGGCCTCATCGGTTATGTTTGCGCGAAAAAGAACATTTGCCGTCGTTGTTAAAATACGGTTTGCAAGGCGGTTTGCAAATTTCATGCCGCTGATACTCCCAAGAAACCTGCTTCCGTAAACTATATCTGCCCGCCCGTTAAGTATTGGCTCAACCACAGACGGTATATCATCCGGACTGTACTCCGAGTCGGCATCGCATACGACAATTATGTCTCCCTTGGCGACGCTAAATCCTGCACGCAGGGCCGACCCTTTCCCACTATTTTTCTTAAGGCGATGGATTCTTAAACTTTCAACATTATCCATCGTTTCAAGATAATCGGCAGTGCCATCGGTTGAACCATCGTCCACAACAATGATCTCACGCTTAGCACCATTGGGAAGACTTACTTTATCCAAGGCTTTGACCACCACGCCTATATACGCACGCTCATTATAGGCGGGGACTACAAAACTTACCAATTTCAACATGACATATTGACCTACTACTCTGTCGCACGCCGTTTGATAAAAGAAATAACCGATATATCTCATGCAATCTTTATAAAAGCAATCTTTAATATTATATACGCCTAATCCAAACAAGTGTAAATTTTTTTCAGGGCTTTTTAAGGGGGGAATTATTTAGCAATTTTGAGATACAGGGACTCGGTGGGCTTCATCATCTGCTGGACGCTGAATTTATCTTTTACCAGCTTTTGACCGGCTTGGGCTTTTTCCTCAGCGACAAGCCGGTTAGAAAGAATCTTTTTTACCGCCTCGGTGATGGCCGCTGCGTTTTTCGGGGGCATAAACTCCACACAATCCTCCGCCACCGCTTCGCGGACGCCCGGCACATCTGCAACCACAACGGGCCTAACGCTTGCCAGCGCCTCAAGAAGAATCACGGGAAGGCCAGGTGATGTGTTAGGGATTACTACAACGTCAAGACTCTTTAATATATGCGCTACATCCCGTCTAAATCCAAGAAAATGCGTATTTTTGGCCAGGCCCATATTAGCCGCCTTCTTTTTTAGAACCTCCAACTCGGGCCCATCTCCTACGATTATCAGGTGCATATCCGGCCTAAAACCGATCAGGGACTTTGCCGCCTCTATCAGGTACTCTGTACCCCTTTCCGGCACCAAGCTTGTTATGGTGCCGACAAGAGCACTCCCTTTTTCTAGGCCGAGTTCCCTGAATAAGTGCTCCGAGTCGAGGGTCTCTGCAAATCTCTCGGCCTCAATGCCGTTGTATATCAAGTTGACATTGCTGTTAATATTTTCTACGGACTTCTTAACCACCTCAGAAACAGCGATAAGATGCTCTGCCATGCTTAGTATCTTATCAGGCCCTATGCTGAAGAACCCCTTTTTCTTCTGACCGTCACTGGTTGTGTGTACCGTGCTGATGTGCGGCAGGCCCAAGTCTTTTGCCACCTGAGCACCGACATAACAAGCCTGGTCGCCGTGGCTATGGATTAGGCTTAAAGCTTTTTCTTCAGCAAACTGCTCTATATGCTTGCATATACCGCCTATGCTTAACTTGCTTACATTTGAAATACCCGGTGAAGCAATATACTCTACGTTCAGCTTTTTGGCATGCTCGATAAGATGATCGTCTTCGGAGACAACAAGGTAGGGCTTATACCTCGCCCTGCTTAGATACTTGAGGATGGTTAACACCTGCTGCCTCATACTGTTTGTTGTTGTATCTACTATATAAAGCACGCCTCTTTCTATCACTAATACTCCCTCATAACCGTATGTAAGCTACGTAAATTAAAATCTGCGAATCTAATAAATATATATCGGTAAAAGTTTGCCTAGAAATTACATGAATTTGAGAAATGGGTTGCATTTTAGGAGGCAGAATATGGTAGCCGGCGGATGACCACCCGTATAATATCCAGAAATTGCCTGCCCCGGTGGACAAATCCCCAAAAATCCCTACCGGTCTCCCGGTGCGTCATGTTTACGGGGACTTCAACTACGTGGCACCCTCCCCTTAGAATATCTATACTCATCCCGACTTCAACGCCGTATCCCGACTCGAGCCTCAGGCCTTTGATATACTTAGACCTAACCGCTCTCTGGCCGGAAAGCGGCTCGTTCATAACCACACCTGTAAATCTTCTAATTCCCCACCGGCCAAGCCCTTTTGCAAAACCCAAACCGCCCGCCTTTTGCGCTTTCGGGAAATCTGCTATGGCCATATCCGCTTCACCGCTAAGAATGGGCTTAAGTATTTTCACGGCTTCGCTCGCGCAGTCGCCAAGGTCCCCATCCAAAAATAAAACTATGTCTTCGTTAATTTTTGGGATTGCTTGCTGTATCGCCTTACCCTTGCCAATATTTGTAGACAGACGCAGTACCTCGGCACCGGCTCTCTCTGCAACATCGCCGGTTCCATCAATTGAGCCGTCGTCCACAACAAGAATCCTGTCGATACCGCTTATCTGCTTGACCGCATTAATGGTTGCCGCTATTCTATCTGCCTCATTATAGGCCGCAATTATGGCGATTACTTTTTCTTCATGCATAGTTCTGGTTTCTTGTCTCTTATCTCTGACTACTGAAGTGTTGGCATTGGCTGCCCTGCAGTTTTTTTCGTTCCAAAATTGCCGTCGATGCCCGTCAAAGCATAAATCGCTGAGACGACCCCGATACGCTCATTTATGTTATCCACGGTTGGTATACCTGCGGCCTGATATGGTCTCATGTACGACTTCTTGCATGAGGAAGTTTCAGTACCGACCGTTCTGATGTTTAGGCTTTTAAGCTCCAGGATAATCGGCAGGTCGGTAACCCTTGGCACCTCATCCTTATCAGAGCCGCCTACAATGATGGCCTTATTGAAAATCCTGTCGGGTACGTTAAAATCGATGTCTGTCTTAATAAAACCAAGGCTTTTAAGCTGCAAGAGGTATGAGTTATCGCTCCCGGTGGCGCCGGCCGCGCTACTCGTGTTGTCGCTACTTGTCCCCAGGTCATCAACCATTCTTTTTAAGATCAATTCCCTGGCGTTTTCTTTATTAAGCGGGGTTTGCATATACGGCTGAAGCAGGGTTATTGCTTGATCGTTTATATTGAAGTCCTTCTCCACCGTTACGTTGTTTACGGTAGCGCCGGCCCTCTTCAAATCATCGGTGAGGTTGGTAAGGAATGAGTTATCGGTAAGCAACCCTGTTGCAATTATCACCACGTTGGCTCCCGCCAGTTTGTCTTTTATGACGAGCGGCGCGGCTTTGTTCTCAAATTCCCTTTTCTCATATAGCTCACTTTTCAACGTACGGTTTTCTTCCCTCAGCACGTTGAAGTTTGATTCTATTCTTTTTACCAGTGAAGTTTGCTGGTTTGCCAGCAGGCCTTTATCGACTATAACAGTTCCGAGCAAAATACCAATCGCCAAAGCCAAAAACACGGCAATGAGCGATGCGATATGGTATCGCATATCAAGCATTGATTTCTCTCCTAGGCTTTAGCTTTATATTCCGAGCATCAGTTTGAGTTGGATCATAAGTAAGCGAATTGATTGTCTAATACCCGGCGAAGCCGCTACTATAGCTATGATAGCACTCATTCCGGCTAAAAACAGAATTACTAGGTAACTTATTTTTATGTTCGATCTATACAGCTTGTTAACACCCTTGGCATCAACAAGCTTACTGCCTATCTTCAGGCGAACTAGAAATGTGCTGGACGCGCCCTTTCGCCCTTTGTCGAGAAACTCTATCAGGTTTACGTGGCTCCCGACCGCAACAATAAGATCTGCACCTTTTTCATACGCCAATATCATCGCGATGTCCTCACTGGTCCCGGCAGCTTCAAACACAATCGATGGCAGACCAAGCTTTTCAAGCCTTTTAAGGCCTGGAGCTTTGCCCCCCGGATAGGCATGTACGATAAGCTCGGCGCCACAGCGTAAAGTATCATCGGCAACGCTGTCCATATCCCCGATAATAATACCCGGAGTATAGCCCTCTTCAATTAAAGCATCCGCTCCTCCATCAACGCCTACCAGTATCGGTTTTACCTCGCGGATATAAGCCTTGAGTGCTTTCAAATCTGCCTTGTAATCATACCCTCTGACTACAATAAGGACATGGCGACCCTTGAAATCGATCCGGGTCTCGGGAACTTTAGAGCCATCAAGGACCAACGCTTTCTCTTTCTGCATGTATTCAAGCGTATTTACAGCGAATTTCTCAAGCTCTTCGCCCAACCTGCTGTTGGCCTTCTCGTATTCCTGCGCAAGGATCATATGGGTTAGTTTTTTGCCGCTTGCAACCATTTTTCCATCCAGATATATAGCTTCGCCCTTGACGCTTATGCGCGTCCCCTCTTTGATTAAGTCGAAGACCTGCCCGCCGACATTATCTATCAGGTGTATTCCCGCAGAGCATAAAATTGCCGGGCCTGCGTTCGGATATTTCCCCGAGGTAAAGCAGCTTGCGTTTATAACTACCTCGACCCCTGTTTCCACCAGGGCCTCCGCCGTAACCCTATCCAGGTCTTCATGATCAATAATCGCAATATCGCTGCTACTTAGCCGCTTTACCAGCTTCTTCGTCTTTTTATCCAGTTTGGCGACACCCTCATAATGCATAACTGTAGCCTTCTTATCCTTGCGGTTTAACAGGAAAAACCTTGAACGCCTCCCGCCCCCAGCTATATCTATACCTAAACTATCATCGACAGGCATTAACTTGTCCACGCTATCAGTTTGTAGACCGGTCTCTCTATCAAGTAACTTTCCAGGTTCCTCCACAACACACCTCTCCTAAAACCGGCGGTCGGCATCGTTTTTACATTAACGTATACGTTCCCCATTCTTGTAACATGCTAGACAATTCATAAGTTACGACCCTGACTTATCCTCTATTGTTGCAGGATTCACTTGGATATGAACATGGTCGGCTCGTTGCGGCAAGTATTTTAATATTTGGCTTGATATCTCCGGCAGGGCCCTCATCCGCCCTATAATTGTTTTTTGACGCGTTGCCCTCTGTCCAACCGCCACCTGTACATTTTCAATGTGTATTATTGCAACCCTTAAGTCCGGATACCCATCCGGCTGTATCTCCACGTGATAGTCTGTTAGCCTGCCATACAAGTCATATGTCGTAACCTGTGCAACTACGCCATCAACCGGGCTGTATACATCCGAGCCCGGCTGCAACGCTATATCCATCGCCGAGGTAAGCGCGCTGCCACGTCCGCGTGAAGACATCACAAAGAGCACCGGCACTTTTGAGTTTGAAATTGCATCTCTCACCGTTGCCGAGGTCTCGTTGGTGTCAAAGCAAGCCGCCGACGGAACTATGGGATACGCTTCTCTGCGTTCCGCCTGATGAAATCCTACCCCTATCACGTTGCCGAGCTTTGCCGGCAAAGACAGCTTCAGCCCAGTTGAACCAACCGTTCCGAAACAATCGTAGATACGCTTATTTGCCGCCATTTGCGCGGCATCCGCCTTGGCCCTTACCGCACGACGGCTGTTTTTAGCTATGCCTAATTCACTTACAGCATAGCCTGTAACCCCAAGCGCAAGAACCACCGCTACCACCAGCATACCCTGCTGAAATCTTAGAAGTCTCTTTCTTCGCTTAATGATCCGTTTTGCTCGTATACGCCTGGCTGCACTTTCTGCTGAAGCCCCGGCTGATATTTCACCTGCCAACTCAGTTGCTTTATCAGTTGAGGTTTCATCTGAAGTTACAATATTAATTTGCTCTTCCATCAACTAATCCATATTTGCTCTTTTGCGCCTCTTCTATCAGCTCTTCTGCGTGTTTAAGTGAAACATCTGAAAGAACACCGCTTAACAGCCTCGCCATCTCATCTATCCTGTCCCGATTTAACAGCTCTTCAACCTCGGTTATCGTGCGGTCGGCATCCTCCCTCTTTGAAACCGAGAAGTGCCTATCGGCAAAGCTTGCTATCTGTGGCAAGTGCGTAACCGCCATTACCTGATGCCTTTTGCTTAAGATCGACATCTTCTGCCCAACCGCCGTGGCGGTTTGGCCGCCTATCCCTGTATCTACCTCATCAAAAATAAGGGTGGGCACCTCGTCGGCATCGGTCAATACTATCTTAAGCGCAAGCATAATCCTTGATATCTCGCCTCCCGACGCTATTTTTACCAGCGGCATGGCCGGCTCTCCCCTGTTCGCCGACACCATGAACTCAACTTTATCTATTCCATACGGAAGGAGCTTTACCTTCTCCCCGCCAACAAACAACCCACCGTCATCTTGCTCCGTGATAAATGATACCTCAAAACTTGCATTTGGCATATTTAAATCTGCAAGTTCTTTTCTTACTTCTTCTGCAAACTTTCGCGCCACCTCTTTCCGCCTGCTACTTTGAAGAACAGCTATTTCTACCAGCTCTTTTTCAGCCTGCCGGATATCTGTCTCGAGCTTTCCGATCCTCTCACCGGATGTATCGCAGAGAAGCAACTCCCCGGACGCCCTTTCCTTATAGGTAAGGATTTCTTCGATAGTGGAGCCGTACTTTTTCTTTAAAAGGGATATAAAGGCCAGACGGTCCTCTATTTCTTGCAGCCTTCCCGGTGGAAAATCAAGCCTTGAGCTATAGTCCCTAAGATTTGCCGCACAATCTTCGACCTCTATCAAAAGACCGCTTAGTCGCTCGGTCAGAGAATCGAGATATTGATCCACATTAGATACCGACCGTAACTCGTCGACGGCCTGCGCGATTAGCTCGGTTGCCGGAGTAATTTCTGCGTTTTCCGTAAGCAGACTGCTTGAATTGGCAAGAGCGGAGTATATTCTTTCGGCGTTTCTCAGGATATCCCGCTCTTTGGTAATCTCAGCATCCTCGCCGGGCACAAAGCCGGCTTTTTCTATCTCATTTATCTGAAACTCAAGAAGGTCTTTCTTACCGAGAAGCTCCCGCTCGGCGAACCTAAGATGCGAAAGCTCTTCCCTCAGGTTTTTTAGCTCCGTACTCTTTTCCCGGAACTCCCGGCGAAGCTCAAGCAGCTCTTTGCCGCCGTACTTATCAAGAAAGTCTACGTGCGAGGATGTTTTAAAAAGGGACTGGTGCTCATGCTGGCCGTGAAGGTCGATCAGGTGCCGGGCGATCTCAGATACGGTCCCGACCGTTACCATGCGGTCGTTAACATAGCACTTGTTTTTGCCGTCTGAGGATAACACACGGCGTACTATAAGCTGGTCCTCATCATCGATTAGATCTCTGATCTTTTCATCCATCTCTTTTAGCCCCGAGGGTATCGAGAAAAGACCTTGGACTTCAGCTTTGCCGCTTCCCCTTCTGATAAGGGATGTGTCGGCACGGCCACCCAGTAGAAGATTTACCGCGCCTACAATGACCGTTTTACCGGCGCCGGTCTCGCCGGTAAGTATGTTTAATCCATCGCCAAATTGAACTTGTGCTTTATCTATGAGGGCCAAATTATTGATACGAAGCTCTTGCAGCATTTATTCCACCTAACGCAGCCAGGTATCCCAAACGCGAAGCTTTTCTTTAAACAGGGTGTAAAAGCTTTTTTCTTTCAGCTTAATAAGATGGGCCTTTGCTTCAGCCTTTTCGATGGTAAAAGAATCAATTACCGTTTCCAGAACCGGATACCCATCAACACCTATAATGGCGTTCAATCTCTTGGCCAGCTCAACCTTAACCTTGTCCTGTGCCCCCAAAACCATCGTTCTGTCAAAGAGCGAGTGCGGGTTTATCGGCGCAAACAAAATGAGCTCGTTGACCGGTGAAACTACAGGACCCCCGGCGGAAAACGAGTATGCGGTTGAGCCGGTTGGTGTGGCAAATATCAGGCCATCTGCCGTGTACCTGCTGAAAAGGATATCGTTTATATGTACATCCATGACCAACATGCGCCGCATATATCCGCGCTCGCTCGTTATCTCGTTTAACGCAAGGTACTCCTGAACGATATCGCCGGCTTTAACAATACATTTTAGCATCATCCGCTCATCAACGTTAAAATCGCCGACAATCAGTCTCTCCATCGCCGGATACATATCGGTATGCTCGATTTCAGACAGGAAACCGACGCGACCTAAGTTTACGCCCACAACCGGTACCGGTGCGCCTTTTAAGATACGCACAGCCCTTAAGATGGTACCATCGCCACCCAAGCACACCATAGCCCCACTGCCCTGGATAGTCGGGTCGTCGCCCGCCAAATCAGATCGGCCAAGGGCTACGGCATTCCCCTCGGGCATTACAACCTTGACACCGCGCTCACCAAGCCATCTGGTAAGGTCTAAGGTGATGCTTGGGACATCGGATTTTTCCAGGTTGGGAACGATTGTTATAGTATCTATTTTGCCAGGCATAGGATTGTTTATTCAGCCCCCGTCGCTCAATATTGCCAACCTTTTATATTATAAGATATCCGTGCCAAATTAGCACATATTACCGTTACACCACTATTACAGGCCACCATGTGCCTCTTCTACAACCCTGTTAATTATCTCTTCTTTTTCGGTTTCTAAAGCAACCGTATCCTGCCGTGCAATATACATCAAAAACTCAATATTTCCCTCGGGGCCTTTGATCGGCGAAAAGATCAGCCCCTTTATAAACATTCCGTTTGCCTCATAAAAATCCCATATACGCCGTAAGACCTGTCGGTGGACTTGCCGGTCCCTAACCACGCCTTTCTTACCAACTTGTTCTCTCCCAGCCTCAAACTGCGGCTTCACCAGCGCGATTATTACGCCATCCGGCTTAAGAAGCCCGGCTACGCTTTCGTGGACTTTCTCAAGGGAGATAAAGGATACATCAATCGTGATTATATCGGCTAGGCTTGGAAGGTCTTCAGGGTTTACATAGCGGATATTGGTCCGCTCCATCACGACAACCCTGGGGTCATGCCTGAGCGACCAGGCAAGCTGGCCATATCCAACATCTATTGCAATAACTTGTCTTGCGCCGTGTTTAAGGAGGCAATCGGTAAAACCCCCGGTAGAAGCTCCGACATCTATGCCGACCTTTCCATCTGGATTTATGCCGAAAGTATGAAGGGCCTTCTCAAGCTTTAACCCGCCGCGGGATACATACGAGGATTTTTCGAGGATGGTGATATGGCTGCCGCTTTCGACAAGACTTGCCGGTTTGGCTACCGGCTTTCCATCTACAAATACTTTTCCCTCTTCTACAAGCCGGCGTGCCTGCTCACGACTGTCTGTGATCCCGGCCTCCGTAAGGTAAATATCAACTCTTTTTTTAGCGGCTCGTTTCTTTGCCATACGCCGTTTTAAAACTTCTTAAAAACTGAAGTGCGCTTCCCCGTTGTTCTTTTAACAACTACCCCGGGGTGCTTCTTTCCACCCAGCTCGTCTAGCTTCCGGTTAATACTGTAGGCGATACCGTTTGCATCAAGACCTACCTCCGCGAGAAGCCGCTTCATCGAACCGTGGGATATAAATCTGTCGGGCAGTCCCAGCCGGTGCACCGGAGCCGTTAGGCCAAGCTCGGCCATAGCCTCCAGAACCCCCGATCCAAAGCCGCCAACGAGCGAGTTTTCCTCAACCGTTACGACCAGCTTGTGGTTTTCCGCAGCCCAGGCGATCATCTTGGCATCAAGCGGCTTTACAAACCTCATGTTCACAACCGAGGCCGATATGCCACGCTCCTTTAAAGTCGTTGCTGCATCGACTGAGTACCGGACCATCCTGCCCACCGCCAGAAGGCAAACATCGCTTCCCTCAGCCAGTATCTCGCCCCTGCCTTCGGGAATGATTTGGTAGTCTTTGGACAGCTCCACCCCGAAACCCCTATCCCTCGGGTACCTTATCGCAACTGCCTTCTTCATTTCAAGGGCTGTGAACAGCATATGACGAAGCTCGTCTTCATCTTTCGGGGCCATGATGGTAAGGCCGGGGATGCTTCTTAAATAGGACATATCAAAGGCCCCGTGGTGCGTTGGGCCGTCCTCCCCGACTATGCCCGCCCTATCTACCGCAAATACAACGGGGAGCTTCTGTAGGCTGACATCCTCGATTATTTGATCTAGGGATCTCTGCAAAAATGTCGAGTATATCGCCGCAACCGGCTGAAAGCCCTCCATAGCAAGACCCGCCGCAAAGGTTACAGCGTGCTGCTCGGCGATGCCTACATCGTAAAACCTGTCGGGATGGGCTTTTGCAAACTTATTCAATCCGGTTCCGCTCGCCATCGCCGCTGTTATGCCCACAATCTTTTCATTCTTATTGCCAAGGTCGACCAACGTGTCGCCGAAGACCCCGGTGTATGTCGGGATATCGCTCGTTGACCTTGGCTCGCCCGTCTTTTTTACAAACGGCGCAATACCATGCCACTTCTCCGGCCTCTCAACAGCCGGCGTGTACCCGAGGCCTTTTTTAGTTACCGCATGTATCAATACCGGGCCCTCGACTTGCTTGGCAAGTGCGAGGTTGCGCTCAAGCTCCTTTATATCGTGTCCGTCTATCGGGCCGATATAAGTGAAACCGAGCTCCTCAAAGAGCATACCCGGAACCAGTAGAGCTTTTACACTTTCTTTTATATGCATTCCAATATCATAGACAAGCTCTCCGATGGCGGGGAGCTTCTTTATCCTCTGCTCTATTTCCTTGCGAAGCTTGGTATGGACGGGGTCAAGCCTTACTTTGGCAAGGTAACCTGCCATCGCGCCGACATTCGGAGAGATGGACATCTCGTTGTCGTTTAGAATAACGATCAAGCGCGTCTCCAGGTGACCGGCCTGGTTTAGCGCCTCATAAGCCATACCGCCGGTAAGCGAGCCGTCGCCTATTACAACAACTACGTGCTCTTCCCCGCCTTTTTTGTCGCGGGCCTCGGCCATACCCAGGGCGAAGCTTATTGAGTTACTGGCGTGACCGCTATCTAAGAAATCGTGCTCACTCTCACTCTTCTTTGGGAACCCCGCAAGCCCCCCGTACTGGCGGAGAGTCGAGAACGTCTCATTTCTGCCGGTTAAAATCTTATGTGCGTAGCTCTGATGGCCGACATCCCAGATAATCTTATCCTTTGGGCTGTTAAGGGAGCGGTGCAGTGCGAGCGTGAGCTCAACCACGCCGAGACTTGGTGCCAAGTGTCCTCCCGTTTCTGAAACCGCCTCTATTAAACGGTACCTTATCTCGGTTGCCAACTGGGCCAGTTCTGCGTGTGATAGATGTTTTAAGTCTTTTGGCGTCTTGATCGTGTTTAGTATTTTATAATCCATATCACCCTCGTCTAGATACTTGAAACTAGTACCGGAGCACGGCAATCCTTATGTACCTACGGCTTTCAGTCGCTCGCAACATGGATTGCTTCGCTTCGCAATGACACAAAAATCAACGTGTTCCCACACTAGCCCTATCTTTTATCTGCTCATTATGGTTACCTTTGTTAATGATACTATTTTGATTATCTAAATGCATAGTAAAATCTATAGAATCAGATTCTGCTTACAATCTTTACCCACATTATCTAGTACCCCAGTTTCTAGTAATTTCGTTCGTAAACAAAATCGGCCAGGTCGGCAAGAACACTTCCGTCCCCGCTAAGGGCCCTTAACGCATTCTTTGCGTTATCCGTCATCGCTTTCGCCATCTCTTTTGCCACTTCTAGCCCATGGACCTTAGGGTATGTTGCTTTTTCTTGCCTTTTATCGCTTCCAACCGTCTTTCCTAAAACGGCTGTATCGCCCACCTCATCCAGAATATCATCAGTTATCTGGAAAGCTAAACCAAGGTATTTTGCGTAATCGGTCAGTAAGTTAAGCTCTGCCCCGGTAGCGCCTGCAAGTATCGCGCCGGCGCGAACCGATGCTTTTATAAGCTCTCCGGTTTTCTTCTCATGTATAAAATCAAGGGTTTTATCATCGATATCTACTCCTTCGGATTTTATGTCCACAACCTGTCCGCCGACCATACCGGCCACGCCCGAGGCCGTCGCCAGCTCGTTTATTACCCGCACTATTATCCCGGGATCATCCGCCATCTGCATACCGCTTATCAAACGAAACGCCTCTGAATACAGCGCATCGCCCGCAAGTATAGCAATGTCCTCACCATAAACAGTGTGGCATGTAGGCTTGCCCCTTCTTAAGTCGTCGTTATCAATCGCCGGCAGGTCATCATGGATTAGTGAATATGTGTGGATATACTCTGCGGCACATGCAGTTGGTAGGACGAAACCCGGGTCGTGCCCAAAGACTTTTGCTGCCTCGACAACCAGGACCGCCCTGAATCGCTTTCCTCCTGAAAATAGGCTGTATCTCATAGCCTCGTAGATTTCTTCAGGATAACGGGTTTCAGGAAAGTATCTTCGAAGGCCCTCTTCGATGAGAATCCTCGTATCTTCCGGATATTTACTTGGCAACTATATCCTCTCCAGGGGATTCTTCTTCGGTCTGCGGTAGCCAGGCGGTGTAATCGATCTCTTGGTTGCAGATGGTTGCGAGCTGGATGCTCTCCTCTAACAGGTCCAACGAGTCTTCGAGGCCAACTTCTTTTTTTCTCACCAGTTCGGCAATCTCTTCCAGTCTATCTAATGCTTCATTATAGGTTAGATTTTCCAATCATCTCACCAACTTTTGCTTAATCTTATAATTCGACAATCGACAATTCCTAGGCTTCCCCGCTTTTTCCGGCTTCCTTTTCCTCTTTCAGTTCTGTAGCGATTCTTCCTAAGATTCCGTTTACAAACTTGCTGGATTCTTCCATGCCGTAGATTTTCGCTAACTCCACAGCCTCGTTTATAGAAACACTATAAGGTATATCCTCCTCGTAAAGCAATTCATACAGGCCGATCCGAATCAGGTTTCGGTCAACAATCGGCATTCGCTCAATCGCCCAGTTATCTGTATGTGCCCTTATAATATTATCAATCTGCTTGCGATGTTCTTCAACACCTTCTACCAATCCCAGGGTAAAGTCGTTTGGCTCTTCACCCCGTGCTATTTTACGATTCTTTAGAATCTTATCAAGCGGCTGACGCGTTATTTCTTTTTCGTATAGAATTTCCAGCGCGTCTTTACGCGCTTTTCTTCTTTCCGACATCATGCTGACTTACTTACCAACCTTGCCTTAGAATCCTTCTAGCCCTTACTCACTTAACACCCGGCGCGAAATAAAGTTCGTATATACCTCCCCTTTTCTAAAAAACGCATTCTCCAGCACCTTTAGATGAAACGGGATTGTTGTCGCAAGACCCATGATTACACATTCCTCAAGCGATCTGCGGCCCCGGTTTATGGCTTCGTTTCTATCCTTTCCCCAAACGATTAATTTCGCAAGGAGCGAGTCGTAATAATTCGGTACTTCATAGCCCGTGTAGAGGTGGCTGTCCACCCTGACACCCGGCCCACCGGGAGGGTTAAACAGGGTCACCCTGCCACCCGCAGGCGTAAAGTTCTTATCGGGGTCTTCAGCGTT
The DNA here is from genome assembly GCA_902810715.1 of bacterium. Classification (GTDB taxonomy): domain Bacteria; phylum Actinomycetota; class Aquicultoria; order Aquicultorales; family Aquicultoraceae; genus CADDYS01. The sequence continues at coordinate 24,661 of CADDYS010000022.1, forward strand.
TATCCTGAATTCTATCGCATGCCCGGTTTGTTTAATGTCTTCTTGCTTATATCCAAGCTTCTCACCGGCCGCGATCTTTAGCTGCTCTTTGATGATATCCACGCCCGTTACCATCTCGGTTACCGGGTGCTCAACTTGAATCCTGGTATTCATCTCCATAAAGTAGTAGCGGCCACTTGGCTCGACAAGAAACTCGATGGTGCCCGCGTTGATGTAGCCAACCGCCTTTGCCGCTTTCACCGCAACCTCGCCCATCTCTTTTCTTACCCGGTCGCTAATCGATGGCGAAGGTGACTCCTCGATTAGTTTCTGATGCCTGCGCTGGATTGAGCAGTCGCGATCTCCCAGGTGAACGACGTTGCCATGAGAATCGGCAAGTATCTGGACCTCTACATGTCGGGGCTCCTCGACATATTTTTCCATGTAGACGTCATCATTGCCAAAAGCCGCCTTAGCCTCTGTCCGGGCCATCTGCAAAAGCTTTAAAAGCTCTTTTTCGCTCTGGGCGATTCTCATGCCCTTCCCGCCGCCGCCCGCGGAGGCCTTAATTATAACCGGATAGCCGATATTTGCGGCGGCTTCTGCCGCATCACCGTTGTTTTTAACGGAGCCGCTGGTGCCCGGCGTTACAGGCACGCCGGCCATCGTCATCCGGCTTCTCGCCTCAGATTTGTGGCCCATCGCTTCAATAGCCTCGGCAGGGGGACCGATAAATGTTATGTGACAGGATCTGCAGATATCTGCAAACTGGGGATTTTCAGCTAAAAACCCGTATCCGGGATGAACGGCGTCTGCGCCGGTTACCTCGGCGGCGCTTATAATATTTGGGATGTTTAGGTAGCTGCGATGACTTTGGGCGGGACCTATACAGACCGCTTCGTCGGCCAGTTTTGTATGAAGCGCCTCTGCATCCGCCTCTGAATAAATAGCAACCGTAGGGATATCGAGCTCCTTACATGCCCTGATAACCCGCACGGCTATTTCACCCCTATTTGCTATTAAGACTTTCTTAAACAAACTTTTCTCCTATGGGGCCCTTATCAATTATCGATTTCTTCTCACCTTTTGGCCTTTTGGCGGACCCGCATTCTAGACCTACGTATCAGTGGCCTTTTGGCCTTTTTATATCGGTTCATAAAGAAACAGTAACTGTCCATATTCAACCGGGCGGCCATTCTCAACGGCGATCTCTCTGATTACCCCTTTTTCCTCCGCCGCTATCTCATTCATCAATTTCATCGCCTCGACAATACAGACTGTTTGTCCCTCAACGATCTCGTCGCCTTCCCGGACAAACGGTTCGGAATCCGGTGACGGGGCGATGTAGAAGGTTCCGACCATGGGTGCGGTTATCTTCTTCAAGTGTGCCGGATAGCTTTGCTCACTCCCGGCCTCGTTCGGGGCTGCTACGCCGCTTGCAGAAGTCGCTGATGGAGCTTCAACCGCAAGAGGAAGTCCTTTTCTAACTGATATCTTTACGCCATCCTCTTCGACGGTTACCTCTGAAACATCGCTTTCCTGAAGTAGCTTTATCAACTCACGAACCTGGTTTATATCCATATATCCGTCCTCCTTGACGGCTCTGATCTCTTCACTCATCATAAAGACCGCTTTTTCCGCACCCTCAACGTGCGACTCAAGGTACTTGCGCGCCTCGTTTGGGAACAGTGCGTATGTTAGCACGTCTTCCTCGTTCTTCGCCAGGTCTCCGATTGCCTTTGCGTAGTCTTCGAACTTCTCGGTTATTAAGTCGGCGGGCCTGCAGGCAATCGGCTTATCTTCTCCGAGGATTTTGGCCTGGATATCTTTATCAACCGGGCCCGGTGCCCGACCGTAAAGTCCTTTGATATACTGTTTCATCTCATCCGGGATTATCGCCCACCGCTTGCCGGTCAGCACATTTAAAACAGCCTGTGTTCCGACAATCTGGCTCATCGGGGTTACCAACGGCGGATAGCCGACCTCGGCCCTCACCCTTGGGATCTCCTCCAGAACCTCATTCATCCTATCGAGGGCCTTTTGCTGCTCCAACTGGCTGTAGAGGTTAGACAGCATGCCGCCGGGAACCTGATGCGAGAACACCTGCATATGCGTAAGTGACGTTATTCCCCTCTGGAAGCCCCTTTTCGCACGAACATCTTCCCAATACTTAGCTATATCAAATAGTGCTTCCAGATCAAACCCGGTATCATGCGGCGTATCCTTAAGTGCGGCGGCGACCATCTCAATCGCAGGCTGCGAGTTACCAAACGCCAGCGGCACAGTAGCCGTATCTATAATATCCACGCCTGCCTCAATTGCTTTTAAGTAGTTCATCGGCGCCATGCCGCCGATATAATGACAGTGAATGTCAATCGGCAGGTCTATCTCCTTGCGGAATCTCTCAACCAGCTTATAGGTTCTGTAAGGTGTAAGAAGGGCCGCCATATCTTTAATGCAGATAGAGTCGACCCCCATTTCTACAAGCTCCAGGGCGGTCTCCACATAGTGCTCCAGCGTGTGGACCGGACTTATGGTATAGCACACCGCTCCCTGCGCATGAGCCCCCGCCTCTTTTACCGCCTCTATGGCAACTCTCAAATTTCTCGTATCGTTCAGTGCATCAAATATCCTGAAAATATCCATTCCGTTTTTAACGGATTCATGGACAAACCTTCTTACGATATCGTCGGGATATTGGCGGTAACCGACAAGGTTCTGGCCACGGAGAAGCATCTGGAGTGGAGTCCTTGGGGCATGCTTCTTTATAACGCGAAGCCTGTCCCAGGGGTTTTCGTCAAGAAAACGAAGGGTCGCATCAAAGGTCGCGCCGCCCCAGACCTCGAGCGACCAGTACCCGATGCGATCGATCCTGTCTAGGATTTTCAACATATCATCCGTGCGCATACGGGTTGCCCACAGGGATTGATGTGCGTCGCGAAGCGTCGTGTCGGTAACTTTGACCGGTTTAGATCTCATTCATGCACCTGTTTCATATTTCATTACCCCGCCAAAAGACGGGGTAACTGTCAATATTATACTTTATTTTCGCCTGCCAGTGAAGATACTAGCTAGCAACTAGAGACTAGAAACTAGAGACTAGACGTGAAGGTCTAGAGCGTGGGTCTAAAAGATAAGAGATATAAGAAGATGGTTTTATCTAGTTTCTAGTATCTAGTTTCAAGTCTCTAGCTAGACCCTTGTTATGTATTCACCCGTTCTGGTATCAACCTTGACGATGTCTCCTACGTTTACAAACAGGGGAACCTGCACTACCACACCTGTCTCAAGGGTGGCCGGCTTGGTGGCGCCGCTTGCGGTATTACCCTTTACTCCAGGCTCGGTATGGGTTATCTCAAGCTCAACCGCCGTCGGCAGCTCGACACCGAGCGCCTCACCTTCATGTATCGCTACCAGCACGTTCATGTTTTCTTTCAGGTATTTTTTTTCTTCGGTAAGGGCGGATTCCGGTATGTTTATCTGGTCATATGTCTCCGTATCCATAAAGACGTAGCCGCTTCCATCGCTGTAGAGGTACTGCATAGACCTTCTATTTACCCTTGCCTGCTCAACACTCTCGCCGGCCCTAAAAGTCTTATCTATGACCGCGCCGGTCCTATAGTTTTTTAGCTTCGTGCGGACAAAAGCACCGCCCTTCCCGGGTTTGACGTGCTGAAACTCAACAATCTGGTAAATGGTACCGTCGATTTCAATCGTCATCCCATTTTTAAATTGCGCAGTTGAAATCATCTACTAACCTCCAAATTAAATAAAGTCTAGAACATTTTACAATTCAAGTAGGTCTTTCGTCGAGTGGGTTAATAGTCTGTAGCCCGATTTTGTTACAACTACGAGGTCTTCTATTCTGACACCGCCAAAACCGTTCAAGTATATGCCCGGCTCTACCGTTACGACCATGTTGGCCCTTAGTTTTGTTTCATTACCTTTCCCAAGGGTCGGCGCCTCGTGGATGTTTAGGCCGACGCCGTGCCCAAGATTGTGGACAAATTTTTCGCCGTAGCCGGCGTCCGATATGATATCTCTGGCGATCTTATCAAGGTCTTGGCAAACAGCGCCGCTTACAACCGCATTTAAGGCCTTCTCCTGCGCTTCTTTGACTATCCCATAAATCTTTTTCTGCTTCTGTGTTGCCTTCCCCGCCACAACGGTTCGGGTCATGTCTGAATGGTAGCCGCCCACCACCGCTCCAAAATCAAGCGTTACAAAATCCCCGCTCTCAATCTTTTTATTGGATGGGGTTGCGTGCGGTACGGCGGAGCGGATTCCCGAAGCGACGATCGTCTCAAAGCTGGGTTTTTCAGACCCGTGTTTTCGCATAAAAAAATCGATCTCAATTGCAACATCAAGCTCTGTTACACCCGGCTTTATGAATCCAAGGATATGGTCAAACACGAGGTCGCCGAGCTTGGCGGCCTTGGTGATTTTTTGAACCTCCCCCGTATCTTTGATCTCCCTAATCGGCTCGGTTAGACCGGACACGCCGACCAGTTGCACCCCCTCGAAGTCTTTCGCCAACCTCTCGTACTGCCGCACAGTTACGTAGGTTGACTCAAAGCCGACCTTTTTGGCCTTGAGCCTTTTTATAATCTTAACCAGCTCACTATATGACGGCTC
>CADDYS010000023.1 GCA_902810715.1 bacterium
ACTTATCTTAAGATCGGATAACGCAGACACAAGGCTCACCGGACTTGGCTATGAGCTTGGCCTGATCGATGAGAAGAGGTATGAGAGGGTCAGGGAAAAGGTAGAGTTTATTGGGAGGGTGGTGGAGGAGCTTGCAACGGTTATTCTGCCGCCGACCGGTCGCGTAAACGACCGCCTTGCCGCCTTTGGGACCACCCCGATCATCGGGCAGGTGTCTCTGCTTGAGCTTTTGAGAAGGCCGGAGGTTGAAGCTGGCCATATTGAGGAGTTTTATCCCGCGCTGGCCATGATGCCGGCAGAGCTTAAGAAGCAGATTGAGGTTGAGGTAAAATACGAGGGCTATATAAAGCGGCAGCAATCGCAGATTAGGCAGTTTAAGCGGCTTGAGTCTAAAAAAATCCCGGCAGATATTGACTACAAGGGTCTGAATGGGCTGACAATCCAGGCACGGGAGAAGCTTGACAGGGTAAGGCCGCAATCCATCGGGCAGGCATCCCGTGTATCCGGCGTGTCGCCGGCTGATATAAACGCGCTTCTAATTCACATAGAGCAGTTAATAGGGGGAAACAACAGGGAAAATGCCGATAGAGACACCATCTCAACTCTTAGTTAAGGGCATAGCCGCCATGGACCTAGGTATCGATAGGGCAAAGACATGCCTTTTCATGCACTACCTTAGGGACCTTAAGGTCTGGAATGAGCAGTTTAACCTTACCTCGATAACCGGTGAGCGGGATATCGTGATTAAGCACTTTTTAGACTCCATATCCATTCTTAGTAAGTTCAGCATACCTAAAAAATGTCTCGCGGTGGATATCGGCACGGGCGCGGGATTCCCCGGTATCCCGATAAAAATAATGCGTCCGGATATCCGTATGACCCTGATTGAGTCGTCTACAAAAAAGACCCGGTTTTTAAGGCACATCATCGAGATTCTTGAATTGAAGGATATCCATGTGTTCGCAGGGCGGGCCGAGTATTTTGGCCGTGAAAAAGAAAATCGCGAACTTTTTTCGCTTGCTATTTCCCGGGCGGTTGCCGATATCGCTATCCTGGTCGAGTACGCCCTTCCCCTGCTAAAGGTGGGTGGGCGATTTGTCTGCTACAAGGCAACCGGTGTTTTAGATGAGGTATCAAGAGCTGAAAAAGCCATAAATTTACTAGGCGGTCGCGTTGAAGAGATAGCCAAGGTTGTGATACCATTTCTTAAAGCAGAGCGGTATTTAGTATCGGTAATCAAGGCGGTACCCAGCCCGCGCAATTACCCCCGAAGAGCCGGGATGCCGACCAAGAAACCGCTGGTATAGACAGTAATGAGAGCAGCTTTCGAAAATTTAAGACGCAGTATCAGGCAGGGCAACAATGGCAATAGGTCTTTTCTCACGTCGCTTGCAGCAACTGGAAGCGGATATTAAAGAAGAAAAAGCTCCAGCAGATAACCTGTTCCCCCAAGAAATACCCCCGGGTAAAAAGGGGCTGACCCTTGCCGTAGTAAACCAAAAGGGAGGTGTCGGCAAAAGCACTACGGCCATTAATTTAAGTGCCTACCTTGCTGACATGGGGCAAAGGGTCTTACTCATCGATTTTGATCCCCAGGGAAATACCAGTAGCGGCCTTGGCGTTGATAAAAAGGCGCTTAAACATTGTATTTACAATGCGGTTGTGGATGAAAATCCAGCTATTGATGTAGTAGTTAAAACTAATATAAAGAACCTCTTCCTTATTCCCGCAACTACGCAGCTGGCCGGTGCTGAGATAGAGCTGGTAGCCGCCCTTTCCAGGGAATATAGGCTAAAAAAAGCCATCGAGGGGCTCAAACACCGGTACGAATTCATCATCATAGATTGCCCGCCATCACTGGGACTTTTAACCGTAAACGCGCTTACCGCTGCCGACGAGCTTATAATCCCGGTGCAGTGCGAGTTCTATGCCCTTGAGGGCCTAAGTAAGCTTCTTGAAAGCGTACGCCTGGTAAAGGCGCATCTTAACCCGGAGATCAAGATCGCCGGGGTGCTTATGACCATGCATGACATTAGAACCAGGATATCGCAGCAGGTAATCGATGAGGTCAAGAAGTTTTTCCGCGAGTTAGTTTACGAATCCGTTATACCAAGGACAGTGCGCCTGAGCGAGGCGCCCTCCTTTGGCGTTCCTATAAATCGATACGATGTGGAATCAAAAGGTGCACAGGCATATCAACAATTAGCAAGGGAAGTGGTGGAGCGTGCAGAAAAAAGGATTAGGCAGAGGCCTGGAGGCACTAATACCGAACTTTAGCCCCGGGTTGGGAGCACCGTTAATAGTCGAAGACGAACAAAATATTCTTTTGCAAAACATACCGGTTTCAAAGATAGTCCCGAATCCAAATCAGCCGCGCAAACACTTTGATAATGAAGCCCTCGCTGATCTTGTGGTATCGGTTAAAGAGCATGGGCTTCTGCAGCCGGTGGTCGTAAGGGCGGCGGGCGCGATTTTTGAGCTGGTCGTGGGCGAGAGGCGTTGGCGCGCGGCGCGGGAGGCGGGTCTAACACAGGTTCCGGCGATTATAAAAAATACCTCCGACGTTGAGGCGATGGAGCTGGCAATTATCGAAAACGTGCAGCGACAAGATCTCAACGCGCTGGATGAGGCAAATGCCTATCGCTGTCTCGTTGAGGACTTCGGCTTTAGCCAGGAGCAACTTGCCGAAAGGATTGGCAAGAGCAGGAGCGCGGTTGCAAACACCTTAAGGCTTTTAAACCTTCCCAAATCGGTTATGGAATACGTTCTGAATGGAAAGCTTACGGCAGGTCACGCCAGGGCCATTCTCTCCCTACCCAGAGAAGACACGCAGCTAAGGTTGGCTGAGCGCATAGTAAACGATGGTTTATCTGTGCGCCAAACTGAGGCGCTCGCAAAACTTTGGCAAAGCCCGACCCAAAGAGGGCCCGTGCAGCCGGCACCGCTTCACCATAAGAGTATGGCAAGAAGCATCTCGAAAAAATTGTCGGCAAAGGTGCGCATAAAGGCGAAGGGTGAGAAGGGGCGCCTGGAGATTCACTTCAAGTCTGAAGATGAGCTAAAGCGGATTTTTACCTTGCTAACAGGTGAAGAAGCGGCCGATTTAATGATTTAAATACCTTGGTAAATCATCCAATCTCAGTTAAAATATACTTAAAGGGCGTGTTTGGAAGGAGTCTAATGAAAGAGAAGCGATTTGGTGTAGCCGAGTTCAGTTTGGGCCTTTTGCTTGGCATGGTTGTCGGGGCATTGGCCGGCCTCTTGATGGCCCCAAGAGCGGGGGCAGAGATCAGGGGCAGCATCGCAAACCGTGCGACCGATTTTAAGTCCATGACTTCCGGCTTAATCGATCAGGTAAAAAACGGCTTCGAGGCCGCAGCCTCGCAAATTGAGAGAGTCATCGGGCTTCAGGAGAGAAACGTAAGGCGAAAACTCGACGATATCAAGGCGCAATTGGAAGAGTATCACCTAAACGAGGCCTAGTTGTTCCCTGCTTTTTTTATCGCCTTGCTCGCAATGTAGATTCCCAGGGCGGTGAGGATAAATAATCCCAGGGCCAGTCCGCCTACAACTTTTGCAATAGCAACAACGCTTGTGGTTGCAACCGCGGCGAGAAATCCCGCTGCAATCGCCCCTAAAAGAATCGAAGTCAGCGCGTATTTAAAATCAATGTCGAAGAGATAGGCAAGCAGCGACCCCGACCAGACTCCGGTCCCGGGAAGCGGTATGGCCACAAACAAGAACAAGCCGATTGCGCCGTAGCGATCGATTGTTTTTGAGTGCCTTCGCCTGGTATGTTCAAAGAGCCATCTCAAGAAGGCATCCATAATTCGGGACTTTTTAGCCAACCACTTGGAGACCGGTTCTAGAAGCAACAGGATCGGTGCAGCCGGTAGCATCATCCCGATGCTTGAGATAACAAACGCCTCCCAAAAAGACATGTGGTACTTAGCTATTGCAAGCGGTGTACCGGTTCGCTCAGTAATTGGAAGCGCGGATATAACCAGCACAACCAGCTCTTTTGGAAGGCTTGAAAGTATCTCTATAATCTTCGATGCGATATCAGATTTAAACAAGGACCGTATCCTTCAGGCAAAATAAAATTTGAATCCAGTATAAAATAGCACATATAAAGACAATCTTAAAAGTTAAAAGCGGCCAAAAACATTTTTAGCTTTTGTTAGATCGATTAGCAACAATGCCGGGATAATAGATATAAAAACAATTATCCATTCTCTAATACCAAGAGGGGCCGTGCCAAAAAGGGATTGGAGGGGCGCAAGGTAGACGACGGCCAGTTGCAGCAAGAAAGACCCGATAATTGCAAACAGTAAAAGGCGATTTTTTAAAACTTCTTTTGAAAAAAGTGTTGTCGTGGCGGTTCGGTAATTGAGTGAGTGGAGAAGCTGAACGGTTACCATGGTTGTAAATGCGGCGGTTCGGGCAACCGCGATTGATTTGCCATCACCCCCGATTGGTGTAAATGGGGAGACGCCGCCGGCAAAAATTGCCGCGACATACGCGGCAATTATCCCGACAGTAAGAAAAACCCCCTGCCAGACAACCAGCGTCAAACGGGGCCGTGAGAGTACGCCCTCTTTGATATTTCGCGGAGGGCGACCCATTAAATCGGTTGCCGGCGGCTCAACGCCAAGCGCAAGCGCCGGCAGTCCATCCGTTATAAGATTGGTCCAGAGAATCTGGGCGGGTAGAAGCGGGATGGGAAGCCCTGCAATGAGCACGAAAAAAACAGTAAAGACCTCACTTACGTTGCATGAAATTAGAAAAAGAATAAATTTTTTCAGGTTATCGAAAATGAGGCGGCCCTCACGTACCGCACGGATTATTGTTGCGAAGTTATCGTCGGCAAGAATCATATCCGAAGCTTCTTTAGTGACTTCTGTTCCAACCCGACCCATAGATATCCCTATATCAGCTCTTTTAACCGCCGGTGCGTCGTTTACCCCATCGCCGGTCATCGCAACAACCTCCCCTCTTTTTTTAAAAGCATCTACAATGAGCACTTTGTGTATCGGGTCAACACGCGAAAAAACACCGATCTCCCCGATAGTTCTGGCAAGCTCATCCGCCGTTATTTCCTCCAGCTCTGTGCCGGATACTACCTTTCGCCCTTCAAGCAAGCCGATCCTGTCTGCAACGGCAACCGCGGTAAGCATGTGGTCGCCGGTTACCATGGCAACTTTTATTCCGGCCCGCTTGGCGGTCTCGATAGCCAAGGGTACTTCGACTCTGGGCGGGTCGGTTAAGCTAATAAGGCCAACAAGGACAAGATCTTTTTCTACGCTGTCGCTTTCCTTGGCAACGTTGGCGGGCGGCTCTTTAATGCTTTTATACGCAAAAGCTAGGTTGCGGTAACCCTCCGATGCAAGCCTGTCGTTTACAGCAAGGATGCTCTTTTTCTGATCGGATGATAGCAGCGTGGTGTTGCCATCCGCTCTTACGTGCAGGCAGCGCGATAAAATCACCTCGGGCGCGCCTTTCATTAGAACTAGAAATTCCTCACCCGCCTTGTTGATTGTGGTCATTCGCTTGCGACGCGAACTAAAAGGTATTTCACTAATCCGTGGGTTGTCGCTAATTACTTCTTCTCTTGAAAAATTAAGCGCCTCGGCAAGCTTAATAAGCGCGGTCTCGGTGGGGTCTCCGACAAGCTTGTCATCCTCAACGTATCTTGCATCGTTGCAAAGTACGGCGATCATAAGCAAGATAAACAAGTCCTCACTATTTATAATTGCTTCTTCTTGAATAACCTTTTTATCCTCAACATCAAAGACGTACCCATCGGTGTAGATTTTCTCGGCGGTCATTTTATTTAGCGTGAGCGTGCCGGTTTTGTCGGTACATATAACGGTAGCGGAGCCAAGCGTTTCTACCGCGCGAAGCTTTCTTACAATCGCGTTTTGCGCCGCCATCGCCTGTACGCCTAAAGCAAGTGTAAGGGTTACTATTGCAGGCAGGCCCTCTGGTATTGCGGCAACGGCAAGACTTACCGATGCAAGAAACATAAATATAGGGTTAAACCCACGCGCAAGCCCAACGAGAAAGACAATCGCCGCAACGGCAATAACGATGACTGCAATTGTTTTACCGATATTGAAAAGCTCGATTTGAAGCGGCGTTTTTTCTTCATCGGCTTGAATCAGATCGGCGATCTTTCCCATCTCGGTTTTTGACCCGGTTTCTACTACAATTGCCCGTGCGCGCCCGGAGAGGACGGTCGTGCCGAGATAGACCATATTTTCACGGTCTCCGAGCGGCAGGTCGGGGTTATCGAGTACTTCAGCAGTTTTCTCCGATGGAGTTGATTCTCCGGTGAGCGTTGCCTCATCGACAAGGAAAGAGGCAACTGAGTCAACCCGTCCGTCGGCAGGTATAACATCCCCGCCTTCGAGAAGGATGACGTCTCCCGGAACAAGCTCAGAGGCCGGTATTAATCTCTCATAGCCGTCCCGCAGAACTCTTGATTTTGGAGCAGCCAATTTTTTTAACGCCTCCATCGCTCGCTCGGCCCTATATTCTTGAGCAAAGCCAAGCACGGCGTTAATAAAAAGGATTGCAGTAATGGCCAGGCTATCAGTGACCTCGCGCAAGAGGAAACCAGAGATAACCGCCGCCGCAATAAGAATCCAGACCATAAAATCATTAAACTGACTTAAGAACAAAAAAACAGGCGAACGTCTTTCTCTTTCTTTTAGGGTGTTCGGACCATATATGGAAAGCCTTCGCCCGCCTTCTTCCTCCGAGATACCGGTCTTTGGGTTTGTGCCGAGCTCATCTGCGATTCTAGCGGTCGTCTTGGTATGCCAAAACGTCTCCTTCAACTTTTCTCCTCTATGGTTGAGAAATGTCCTATATAATATTTTCCCTAAAATATGCGTCGAATATAGCCTTAAAGGCTTTTTGGAGCCAGGCTTGATCCCTAAGGTTTATCGTGGGCTGTTTGGTGGAACAATCGTTTTGTGGTATATTGTAAATTAGGCAGCGGAACAAATATTATTCGGTATGCTGGATCTCTTGCGTCAAAAACCCCCTATCCATAATAAGGGTGAATAATAAATACCTACGCAAAAAGCATTTGCTTTTTCACATAATCAAAATATGTAAGCTTACAAGGAGGTCTATATGTCAGGAAAAATAACCCTTAGCGTCATCAAGGCCGATGTTGGCGGCTATGTCGGCCACAGTGACGTCCACCCCGAGCTTTTAAAGAAAGCCGAGAAGGAGCTCGAGTCGGCTAAGAAGGAAGGTCTTCTCATCGACTACTCACGCCAGAAAGTCGGCGACGATATCGCGCTAATCATGACTCATAAGCAGGGCATGGACTCGGTTGATATCCACAAGTTCGCATGGGAAACCTTTGAGGCATGTACCGAGGTGGCAAAAGAGTTAGGCCAGTACGGCGCCGGCCAGGATCTTTTAGCCGACGCGTTCTCCGGCAACGTCAAGGGAATGGGACCCGGCTGCGCTGAGATGGAGTTTGAGGAGAGAAAGAGCGAGCCGGTCATCATCTTTTTGGCGGATAAGACCGAGCCGGGCGCATGGAACTTCCCGATCTACAAAATGTTTGCCGACCCGTTTAACACGATCGGCCTTGTTATCGACCCCAACATGCACGACGGGTTTATCTTTGAGGTGCACGACTTAATCGAGGAGAAGCGCATTCTCTTTAATTGCCCCGAAGAGATATACGATATGCTTGTCTTTATTGGGGCGCCAAGCCGCTATGTAGTAAAAAACGTCTTCCGCAAGTCGGATAACGAGCCGGCCGCCGCGACCTCGACCCAGAAGCTATTCTTTATTGCCGAGCGCTATGTCGGTAAAGACGATCCGGTCATGATCGTTCGCTCCCAAAGCGGGCTTCCAGCGGTTGGCGAGGTACTTGAGCCGTTTTCCTTCCCCCACGCGGTTGCGGGTTGGATGCGCGGCTCGCATCATGGCCCGTTAATGCCGGTCTCTATCCAACAGGATACACCGACCCGTTTTGACGGCCCGCCGCGCGTCGTTGGTCTGGGTTACCAGATATCCAAGGGAAGGCTTATTGGCCCGCGAGACATGCTTGGCGACGTTTCGTACGACAACGCGCGCCGCGTCGCACTTAATATGGCCGATTACTTCCGCACACACGGCCCGTTTGAGCCGCACCGCCTGCCGCTTGATGAGATGGAATACACCACAATGCCGGGCGTGATGAAGAAGCTTGCAGATCGCTTTGAGAGCACCAAGGTAGTGGATTAAAAAAGTGGTTGGCCAATATGTAAAAAAGTAACTGTAGAATAACCAAATAATATAGTAAAATAGTAGCTGTGCTATTTTTAGGCACAGCTACTATCATTAAGCCTTGGTTTTTTCAATATCATTTTAGGAGATAATAACAGGGTGAAAAAAGCAAACCATTTGGTTTCCGGCACAATAGCGATACTGTTGATTGGTTTGGTTGCGGTGGTTATACTTAAGCAGCCAGACCTCTTTGGTAAACTGCTGGAGCTTGATTTTACAGAAATATTACTTTTTCTAGGGTTGCCGGTTGTGGCCTTCCTATTTGCGTTTATCAGCTACTTTGAGTACCACGGGGTCGGCCCTCAGGACGGGATTATGCGAAGGGGTCCGCACGAAAACATCGTGGCAATAACGTTTGACGACGGGCCAAACCCGGTCTATACTCCGCAGATCCTCGACATCCTAAAAGAGAAAGAGGTTAAGGCGACTTTCTTCGCTGTGGGTCTGCACGTTAAAAAGTATCCAGATATCGCCAGAAGGATCGTCGCCGAGGGGCATGACATCGGGAACCATACCTATACACATAAAGACCTTGTTCCCTCAACCCGAAGGATGGTTCTCGCGCAGGTTCATAAAACCGACCAAGTTATAAAGCGCGTAACCGGCGTAGCCACCAACCTATTTAGGCCGCCGCGGGGAATTTACAGCAACGCCGTAAGAAAGCTTCTTGTTGATGAGGAGGGATACCGCTTAATACTCTGGTCATTAAGTAGTACCGATTGGCGAAAGATAAACCCAAGCAGCATCTTAAAAAGAGTCGCAAGATACATCAGACCCGGGGCGATATTGCTCTTCCACGATAGCGGCGCTCTTATCCGCCGCGAGGGCGGCAGTCGGGAAAATACCGTCGAGTCGCTGGGTATGGTTATCGATTACTTAAGGGATAAAGGTTATGAGATCGTGCCGGTTTCCGAGATGATAAAGCGCATTGAAGAAGAAGAGATGGAGACCGCGGGCATTTGGGAGCAGGCATAAATCAGGAGTCGGAAGTAGCGCAGCCCTTTAGGGCTGCTTTAATTTTGTGATTTTGTGATCCAACATGAAAGTAATAATTGCGCCGGATAAATTTAAAGGTACACTGAGCGCCGAAGGCGTTGCTAGGGCAATTGAGGCGGGTATTAAAAAAGTTGCGCCCAGCACGCAGACCGTTCTTGTGCCGATGGCTGATGGTGGTGAGGGTACAGTTGATGCGATGCTTGCGGCGGCCGGCGGTACTCGCCATGAGGTGGTAGCAACCGGCCCGCTGGGCGAGTCCGTTCGGGCCGAGTTTGGGATATTGCCGGACGGGATGGCGGTTATCGAGATGGCACAGGCATCCGGTTTTGCACTGGTGCCGCCAGATAAGCGCGACCCCACGGTTACCACGACCTACGGCACCGGTGAACTGGTTGAGGCCGCACTTGATTTTGCAGCCAGACGTTTCTTAATCGGTATTGGCGGCAGCGCGACCTGCGATGCAGGTATTGGTGCCGCGCAGGCCCTCGGCATCAAGATATACAAAGAGGACGGGCTTGAAGTCGGCTTTGGCGGAGCCGAGCTTATTAAAATAGCAGGGATTGATAAATCAACCGTCGATCCCCGCGTTAGGGGAGCCGAGTTTTTGGTCGCATCCGACGTAGACAACCCTCTTTATGGGCCGCTTGGCGCGGCGCACGTGTTTGCGCCGCAAAAAGGTGCCTCAGCCGATCAGGTAAACTTGCTTGATCAAGGGCTGATAAATTTTGCCCGGGTTATTGAAAAAGATTTAGGCGTCGATGTCTCAAATATTCCTGGCGGTGGAGCTGCGGGTGGCCTTGGGGCCGGCTTAGTCGCCTTCTTGGGGGCGGCCATTAAACCGGGCACCGATCTTATTATTGAGGCGGTCGGCCTCCGGGATAAGATGAAGGGAGCGGACCTTGTCATAACCGGCGAGGGGCAGATGGATGCGCAAAGCATCTACGGAAAAGCGCCGGTGGGAGTCGCCCGTCTTGCAAAAAAGAACTCGGTTAAAGCAGTAGCAATCGCGGGCCGTCTCGGCCGTGGATATGAAAAAATTTTCAATGTCGGGGTCGAGCAGATATTTTCTCTTACGGAGATAGCAGGCTCGGCGGATGAGGCGATGATAAATCCTTCCACCTATATAGAAGAGGCTGCCTCCAGGATAGCCAAAGAGTTTCTCCTTGATTAATCGGCATATTATTGTTAATAATTAGTTAACAACATACTGTTAACAATTAATTAACAACGCTGCTCACAGCTACTGTTGTATCAATATGGATTGCGATGGCCAAATGTTGGAGCTTCTTTTCAGATCAAAAGTTATAACTAAATTAATTGCCTATTTCGTAAACCATCCTGGGAAAGAGGTTTACCTTAGGGAGATTAGTCGCGAGATATCCGAGCCGGCAAATGCCGTGCTGCGCGATTTGGAGAAACTTGAGGAGTTCGGTCTGCTTCGCTCAAGAAGGCACGGTAACCATAAATATTTTATCGTAAGAGAAGACCACCCGGTTCTTCCCGAGCTGAAGAGCCTAATCTTAAAGACCGACGGGGCGATTGATTTTCTCAAAGACCAGCTTAGCGGTTTAAGCGGTGTGCAGCTTGCCTTTGCCTTCGGCAGCTTTGCCGAAAACCCGACCCTTGAGGCACTCGAAATAAGGCTTGTTATAGTTGGCTTATCAAACGGAGATGGTCTTAATCGGTTGGTAGCCGACATACAGGCAAAGCTGGGAAGAAAGGTATACTATACTTACTACACGCCGGGTGAGTTTAAGAACTTGCTCGAAACAAAGGACCCTGCGCTTGGTGAGGCACTAAGCGGCAAAAAAATCGTTCTGGCCGCCAACATTAAGAGCTAGCGGTAGAGCCTGCGGATTAAAAAACCGACCGCTTCCGCCCAACCCAACCCCATCGGCTCCTTGGTTAGAAACACATTTGGATAGTTCTTTACCATATCAAGAATCTCCGGGCTCTCCGTAACCGCGTTTCTGACCAGGAACAAAATACCGACTTCTTCGGCTAGTTCAAGATCGCTTATGGAGTCACCAATCGCGGCACACATGTTTTTTGGGATATCGCGCATCTCCCGATCTTTGCGTACTGCGGATGCCTTGCCGCTTGCCTTCGGCAGTAGATGGTATGCATGTATATCCAGAATCTCAGGGTCAAGGTCATCGCTTTTTCGCCTGACCCGCCCGTTGTCAAGAACCTTAAGCCGTCCAAAATTTGTATCCTCTAGAAGAAGGTTGGCTTCCTCAACGTCGATTGAACCCCTAAAGACGTGGGTGCATTCTCTGTTTTCCGACCAGGGGTAGTGGTACTCAAGCCGCCCTTTATATTTCTTAAGCAGAAGATCCGGGGCGCCGCTCTCTTTAATTGTTTGCCAGATGGTATCCGGACCGACCGGAAAATCGCCGACATTTAACATGACCACCTCGCCCATATTGTAGACCAGTTGGCAACCCAGCTCAGAAACCCAGTTCTTAAAGCCGAGAAGCCGCGCGTCGGCGTGAAGCTGGTGGCGGCCTCTTCCGGAAACCAGAACAACATCGATGTTATGCAGGTGGCATTCAAGGATCGCCTGCGCGGGAAGGCTCGTAAAGTTGTGGTTTGAGTCCTTAAACAAGCAACCGCCAGGTCCAAGCAGCGTGCCATCGACGTCGCTGTATATGACTCTTACCTCGGGAATCATAATATCGATAACCTCTGCCGGCCACGGCTCGATGATGTCAATTAAGGATAATCTATCCAGTAAACTTAAGCCCATCGGTTTAAAACCTTCCTATTAGTTGGATAGCGACACTGAGACTATCCTGTTGATATCATTCTAGTATCGTTTGATAAATTTTTAAACCCCAAGGCAATCGCCCGCCTGCACCCCGTGCAATTACCTATTTTATATTCTTAAAAATTGTTCTATTGTTCGTATAGTACAGAGGTTTTTGTGAGTAGATTAATTCATGCAGGTTATTTAATAATTAGACGGGCATCCAATTATTAAGAAAGATTTGTAGGCGATCATATGCTTGAAAAAACCGTGCTTCAACCCGAAGTGCTTAATACTGTCGCCGGCTTGGGCGAGGCCGACATAATTGTGGGCATCCCAAGCTTTAGAAACGCAGGCACAATCGCCCATGTGGTTAAAACAGCCGCCTTGGGCATGACAAAGTACTTCCCGGAGCTAAAACCGGTTTTAGTAAATGCGGACGGCGGTTCCAACGACGGCACGAAAGAGGTTGTTCTTGGGGCTGAGGTGCCGGAGCAGGTCGAGAAAATCGTTACCGACTACCGGGGGCCGGCGGGAAAGGGAAGCGCGTTTCAAACCATATTTGAGATTGCCGACCGCCTGCGTGCCAAGGTTTGTGTTGTTGTTGATTCAGACCTGCGAAGCATAACCCCCGAGTGGATAAAGCTGCTTGGCGAGCCGATCTACCGGCATAACTACGGGTTTGTGGCGCCGCACTATTTTAGGTATAAGTACGACGGGACAATCACGAACTCGATCGCCTATCCCCTAACTAGGGCTCTTTATGGCCAGAGGGTTCGCCAGCCGATAGGCGGCGACTTTGGGGTAAGTTGGGCGCTCGCGAAAGTCTTCAGCCAAGAAGATGTCTTAAACGACGAGAACATTCACCGCTTTGGCATCGACATCTGGATGACGACTACCGCGATAAACGAGGGATTTAGGGTATGCCAATCGTCAATGGGAGTCAAGCTTCACGACCCAAAAGACCCCGGAGCGGATTTAGGCCCGATGTTTCGCGAAGTGGTGGGGACGATTTTCAACCTCATGAAGAAGTACGAGACCAAGTGGAAAGTCGTGCAAGGAAGTATACCGGCCGATGTCTACGGCGAAGCTATCAAGGCCGATCCCGAGCAGTTTGCGGTTGACCTGCACCGGATGATCGATAGCTTCAAGCAAGGCTTTGCCGCAAAAGAGGAACTGCTTGAAAATATCCTGCCGCCCGAGACCTTTAAAGAAGTCGGGGCGATTGTACTGCCGCCCGAAGATATCTTCCATTTTTCTCATGAGCTCTGGGTAAAGGTTATCTATGACTTTGCCGTCGCCTATAACTTCAGCGGCCTCGACAAGCGTGAGGTCGTAGAGGCCCTTATCCCCCTGTATCTGGGGCGGACCGGCTCGTTTGTTCTTGAGACCGAGGTCATGAACAACTCCCAGGCCGAAGAGGAAGTTGAGGATACCGCCAGGGTCTACGAGGAGCTCAAGCCTTATCTTCTCAACCGCTGGGAAAAAGAGAAAGCAAGGTTTGAGCTGGTATCTACCGCAAGTTAATACAAACTTCACATTTCTGAAACGTATCCGTAATAAAACGGTACTACCTTGATTTCAAGGGTGTTTTTAAGCTTGAGAGGGGGTAGTATACATACATACAGGCATTGTAACCTTAGACTCCGAGCTTGCAGTAAAGATTAGGCAGGACCTTGAGCAAGTTGGGTTTTCAGCAATCGGGGAGAACAATGGAGACGGCAAGGCGGATGTACTTCTTTTAGACTGCCGCGTCTCAACAAAGCCGCTTCAAGACTACGAGACCCTTAGGCATGATAAAACAGTCATCGCCATTGTTGATACAAGAGCGGACCTCCCCATTGATACCCTCTCTGGCGCAACCGATATCCTGTTTTACCCTTACTCAAAAGAAGAGCTTTTCGTGCGCATCATGCTTGCAACTCAAAGGAACCGGCAGGGCAAAATCGACAATATTTTCAGGTGGGGTAGCTTTAGGATTGATTTTACCAACTACGAGGTATCAATCGATGGCGTAAGACTCGATCTCACCTATAAGGAATACGAGCTTTTAAAGCATTTGGCGTCCGCACCCGGTCGCGTCTTCACCCGCAGCCAGCTTCTAAAAAGCATCTGGGGCTACGACTATATTGAAGGAGCCCGCACGGTTGATGTTCATATCCGCAGGCTGCGCTCAAAGCTCGGCACAAAATACGCTCCCCTGGTCGAGACGGTCCGCCATGTCGGCTACCGGTTCAGGCGAACCCCTTTTTAGAATCCGCTTCTAAATCATCCAGGTTAATATAAAATTAGCCCATCGTTACACCGCGCTATTTAGTGGTATCAAAAGTATAGAAGCCAAAAGAAATTCTTTTGGACTCAAGCGCCTGCGAGGGGAGGAGAACACGTGTTATCTATAAGAACAATAACCGATGAAGAGATACCAATAGTTGAGGTAAAAGGTGAACTTAAGGCGGGAAATAAGACCGAGATAGAAGAAGCAATTGATTCAATCCTTACTCCGGGAAGCAGACAGTTGATCTTAGACTTAACCGGGATCACAAGCCTTGATGTGGATGAGACCCAAGTAATCATCGAGGCGGTTCACAGATCACTCGGACAGGGTGGAAGGCTTGCCCTTATCGTTTCCGAAAAGGACAAAGAAAATGCCCTAAGAGAAGCAAGGGTCTTGGATGATCCAGGGGTTATGATATTTCCAGATGTTAAAGAAGCGATGGCCTATCTGGGCGAGCGTAAAATCGATATAGCATAATGATTTAAAGAGCAAAAGCGATGTTCTTTATTCAGCTGGCTGCGAAGACGTCGTCGGGGTATCGGCAACAGGTTCAAACGACAACCGGCCTGGTTTACCAACTTTGGTTGGTATGTCGATCTTGCAGCCCCCGGAAACGGTATCTTAAGCACGGTTGGAAGTAGCTACGACCACAAAGCGGTACCTCAATGGCGGCCCCGTTTGTCTGCGGACTTGCCGCACTCATGCTATCTCGTCACCCGGGAATCGATGGTCAAAAGATTGCCCGGATGCTAGAGGCCCCGGCAGAGCCCAACGTGTGAGATTGCCACGCCTTACGGCTTGCAATGACAACCAAAAGCATGCGTGGCGGTGCACTAGTTACAAGTGCAAAATAAGTGCAGAAAACAAAAAGGGCGGCCCAATGGACCGCCCGCTTTGGCCATAAAGGCTGTTCGCCTGTTGTGCCCCCGGCATGAATCGAACATGCGACACCAGGTTTAGGAAACCTGTGCTCTATCCCCTGAGCTACGAGGGCAAAAAAACGTTTAAGAAACTAAATTTTAACATAAACAGTATAAAAGCTACACTCGATTTGCGTCAAGGCCGATAAAAAACGTAGGAGGCTGTGTTATCCCAGCTTATAGGGCCGGTATGGGTTTGACTTTACCACTTCTCTCCTCTATCATAATAGCTTAAATACAAACAAATAGCTGTGCGAAGATGGGAAGAGTACGGTTAAACCAGGATTAAAGAGAGCCGGGTAAGCCGTGTGACTCCATAAGGCCGGTGATCGCGAGGTCGCGGTGAAGATGGGTGGTAATGCGAGCGGAAAACAGTCG
The DNA here is from genome assembly GCA_902810715.1 of bacterium. Taxonomy (GTDB): domain Bacteria; phylum Actinomycetota; class Aquicultoria; order Aquicultorales; family Aquicultoraceae; genus CADDYS01. The sequence goes on from CADDYS010000023.1 coordinate 15,617, forward strand.
CCTCTCGTCCCGTTGGGATGGGAGGTTTTGTATTATGTAAGCGGTTGTTTGGCAGGCCTTCTTGGTGAAAGGAAAACTGTGACGGAGCTTAGGTTTGACCAGTGGACAAATCTATATGCCCCCCGGGTAGGACATATGAAGTCGTCCGAGATTCGGGAGCTTTTGGCCGTCACGGCGCGTCCGGATGTTATTTCGTTTGCCGGCGGTCTGCCGGATACCCGCGTGTTTCCGGTCCACCAGGTTGTTGAAGCGACCCAGCGGGTTATGTTGCGCGAGGGTGCCGAAGCCCTGCAATACGGCCCCACCGAGGGCCACGAACCCTTAAAGCGCCACATCGTTAGCATTATGGCCGAGTGGGGTATCGAGGTCGGAATCGACGATCTTATCATTACCGATGGCGCACAACAGGCGCTAGAGTTTTTAGGAAAGATTTTTATCAGCAAAGACGACATTATCATTGTTGAGGCGCCAAGCTACGTGGGAGCCCTTCAGGCCTTCTCGGGCTACGAGCCAAACGTGGTCGCAATCCCGCTCGATGAGTTTGGGATGAGAACCGACATTTTGGCCGAAAGGCTTGAAGAGCTGGCCAAGCTGGGCAGGCAGCCCAAGTTCTTATACACGATCCCCAATTTCCAGAACCCGGCCGGTGTAACTTTAATCGAGGAGCGCCGCAGGGAGATCACCAAGCTATCCAAGATATACGGTTTTATAATCATAGAGGATGATGCCTACGGGCGATTGCGCTTTGAGGGAGAGGATGTGCCGCCCTTGCGCTCAATGGACGAAAATGTCATCTACCTCGGGACATTCTCTAAGATTTTCTCGCCGGGCATGCGCCTGGGATGGGTGATCGCACCAAAGGCGATACTCGAGAAGATCATCTTTGCTAAACAGGCAGCGAACCTATGCGCGGGCTCGTTCTCACAGCGGGTAACGGAAGAATATATGAGCCAGTTCGACTGGCGGCAAAACGTTGAGTCGCTAATTGACCTTTACCGGGAACGGCGAGATGCAATGCTTACCGCGCTTTCCGAGTTTTTCCCCGAGGGAGCGACCTGGTCGCACCCCAACGGGGGGCTTTTTATCTGGGCTACTTTACCAGATGGGTTGGATTCGGGCGAGATGCTTGCCGAAGCGATTAGAGAAGCCAAGGTGGCCTATGTTCCTGGTCGGGCTTGCTATGTTGGAAAAGGCGGAAACAGCAGCATGCGACTGAACTTTTCCTATTGCCCGCCGGAGACCATTGAAGAAGGGATAAAGCGGCTGGGGGCTGTAATTAAGGGACAGCTTGCACTTTACAGGTCGCTTTTTCAAGAATATCCACCTGAATCGAAGAACGGTTCAGAATAAAGCAGGGGCTCTTTAGAAACGGAGGAGAAGGAAGTGAAGGAGAAAATAGCGGTTCTTATGGGGGGCCGCTCGCTTGAAAGAGACGTGTCGCTTAAAAGCGGACACCGTATCTACGAGGCGTTAAGAGAAAAAGGCTTTGAGGTTATTAAACTTGATGTAGATGAGAACCTGATTGTAAACCTTAAACAAAATCCGGTTGACCTTGTTTATATTGCGCTTCACGGTAAATACGGTGAGGATGGCACGGTGCAAGAGCTTCTAGAGATAATGGGTATCCCCTATACGGGTCCCGGCGTTTATGCAAGCACGGTGAGTTTTGATAAAGCGCTTTCCAAAGAGATATTCCAGAGAAAGGGCATCCCCACACCGGATTACTTTACGCTTACTGCGGCAAGCTTCCGCGAAATGGGGGCGGCTGCGGTATTGGAGAACGTGGTAGAACAACTGGGCCTTCCGATAGCAGTCAAACCTGCATGCCAGGGCTCGGCTTTAGGTATAAAAATAGCACACACGAAGGAGGAGCTGCCCGGTGCATTAATCGGGGCCTTAAGCTACGATGACAAAGTTGTTCTTGAGAAGTTTGTAAAGGGGAAAGAGGTAAGCGTGAGTGTTCTTGGGGATGAGGAGCCGGAGGCACTTCCGGTAATTGAGGTCAAGCCGCCGAAGGAGTTCTTCGACTTTGAGTCGATGTACTCGATGGGGCAGACCGAGTATTATGTGCCGGCAAGACTTCCCGAGGAGCTTTTGAAAAAGGTCCAGGAGATTGCAATAAAGGTACACAGGGTTCTTGATTGTCGGGACGTTTCAAGAATTGATATCATGGTAAGCGATGATGGCGAGCCCTATGTGCTTGAGCTTAACTCGAGCCCGGGTATGACCGAGACAAGTCTGCTCCCGATGGCGGCAGCGGCAAAAGGTTTAGAGTTTAGCGACCTTGTTGAAATGCTGGTCGGCTTTGCGCTAAAGCGCAGACAGATTGTTTAAAAGAAGTGCGATTGGGTATATACCTTAATCTAGAAATTTTATTTTTCGCGAGGGAGGTTCTTGATATGGCTGAAAAGAAAAAGGGCGGATTGGTCCGGTCTCTCGCCTTTATCGCGGGCGGCATTGTCGGTGCGCTTGGAGGTTTGCTTTTTGCGCCACGCTCGGGGAAAGAGACCCGGGATCGACTCAAAGAGAGGGCCGAGGAGATGGTGGAAGAAGGCCGCAAGGGTTATGAGGAGCAGCGCGGTCGTGTCCTTGAGCTGGCATCGGAGAAAGGCCGGGAGTTAAGAGGCCGAATTGAAGAGGCCAGAGAACGTTTAACCTCAGGTGTTGAGTCCGCATCCAAAGCGGTAAAAGAGAGAATAGAGCAAGCCGGCGGAAAAGCCGAAGAGGCGGTAACTAAAGCCGAGGAAAAGGCCGAGGAAGAAAAAGAAGAAACACAGACTGAAGAAAAGGCTGAATAATTACGTAGTTGCTCCATTTATGGAGCTTCTTTGGCCCGATAAATCGGGCAGCTACACCGCCCCAAGTGCCAGTCCCAAGTCAATTTTGTGCAGCCCGAAAGGGCTGCACTTTGTTTTTATTATCTACTAACCAAGTATGCGGTAAAACTTGCAGTCCTGTAGAGAAAGCATAAAATCAATTACAGGGAGAATTATTTTAAGGACACGACATGCGCAGGAAAATAATACCGGCAACACCAAAGAGTCTTGGGCGCACCGGCTTAAGATGCCGGGAATGTATCCGCTGGGAGAGTATTTCTGAGAGAGAGGATGCGGAGAGCTTCAAGGCGCAGAGTATGAGCCGGATTATTAAAGAGTGGGGCGAGTGCGGCAAGATCGTCTACGTGGATAAAGAAGCGCTTTCCTTTGCCCAGTACGGTCCGGCGAAGTACTGGCCGGGTCTAAGACGTTTTCCATCCGGCCCGATAAGCGACGACGCAGTTTTTCTGGCGTGCCTGTGCGTGTTGCCGTATGCGCAAGGAAGGGGATTAGGCAGGGTTTTACTGCAGGCAATAGAGGCCGGCATGGTCAAGCGAAAAGTAAAGGCGATCGAGACCTTTGCGACAAGAGACAACTCGCACCCGCCGGGGCCCATCGAGTTTTACCTGCAGAACGGTTTTTATATTTTGCGAAACGATCCGCATTACCCGCTGCTTAGGCTTGAATTAAAGACTCTGGTCGGCTGGCAGATCAACATCCAGTTCGCGCTGGATAGGATTAAAATCCCGGCCAGGCAGGCCAGCGCGCCCGCATCATCCTCTATCTAGCTCAGTTGGTTTGTTGGTGATTGAATGTCTACCGAAACACTTAAAAAAATCTTTTCGTCTTGGGCGGCGGCGCTGATACTAGCTGTCGTCGTAAGCACAATTGCAGTCGGCATGTTTGGATATTCGTCTTACGATGTGGATGGAGCCCGCCTGGGATTTGGGATAGCCCCGGCACGGCACGGGATAACAGAGCTATCCATCCCACCGTTTGGCGAGATCACCGCGTCGACTCACAAAACACCGGTCGCAATAAATATTGTCTTGGAGAAGATCTATCCCAACGAAATGAGCCAAATCGCCGACAAGATCGATGGCAGCAAAGACCTTGTGCAAAAAATCGAACTTGAGGGAAAAAAAGCGATTAAGCAGTTTATAATCCGCCTGATCGTGCTTGCTACCGCCGGTGGGGCGATGGGGGCCGCCCTTTCGCCAAGGCGGCGCATCTACAAGGTGGTCGCCGGGGCTCTTCTCGGGACAGTCTTTATAGGCGGGATTCTTTTTACAACCTATAACTCCTACAATATCTATGCGTTTAAACAGCCAAAGTATAGCGGCGTACTCGCAGCCGCCCCTTGGGCGACTGAAGATATCGCCAAGCGGCTTGCCGACGTCAAGACGTTTCGCCGCGAGATATTAGACGTTGCGCGAAACGTTAACAGCTTTTACTCAAAGATAGACGCGTGGCAGCCAATCCAGGGCAACACGATAAAGGTGCTTCATGTCTCGGATATCCACAACAACCCGGTGGCAATTGACCTTATCAAACAGGTAGTTAAGGACTTTCATATTGACCTGGTAATCGATACGGGAGATATCACGGACTTCGGCACGCCGGTTGAGACGCGGCTTATTGAGGGCATCTCGAATCTCCCGGTGCCCTATATCTTTATTCCGGGAAACCACGAGTCGCTGGAGACGGTTGCGTTTATGAGAGGGGTTAAAAACGTCACCGTCCTTGACGGTAAGGCGGTTGATGTTAAGGGAATAACGATGATCGGATTTGCTGACCCGGCCTCATCGAAGCCCGAGCCGGCTCCGGTGGACAACAATGTGATGGCCGCTTTCAGGGCGCAAATTATAAGCCAGTTAAAGGCGGTTCATGAGAAACCGCTGATTCTTGCGGTACACAACCCAAGGGCGGTAAAGGGCCTTCTGGGCCAGGTGCCGGTTATTCTGGTTGGGCACACCCACAAGGCGGGTTTGATAGAAAAAGGCGGGTTTGTCGAAAATAATGCCGGGACAACCGGCGCGGCGGGCCTGCGCACTTTTCAGAACGAGGCAGGGATACCCTATACGCTAAGCATCCTTCATATCGACCGCAAGCAGAAGAAGCTTGTGGCGATAGACAGCCTGGAGGTAACCGGTACAGAGAGAGAATTTCGCTTTGAGCGAAACTTAATTAAAGGAAAGACGGCCTCCGGGAACGAATTAGGAACGCTAAGCAGATAAAGGTGGTATAAGTTGCAAATCCTGCAAAGCACATTTAAATTTCTGGTGGATGTCTATAACAAGTTTAACGAGCATAGCGGTTTTCTCCTTGCGGCGGGCATCGCCTTTTTTACTTTTTTCTCCCTCTTTCCGCTCCTTTTATTTACCGGTATTGTTCTGGGCTATGTAATAGAGGGAACCGGCGTGCGCGAGCAGATATTGGGATATGTTTTTAAGAACATTCCGGCGCTTGGCAGTTTTGTAAGGAGCAGCATTGAGGCCCTTATTGGTTCAAGGTCACGGGCCGGCATTATCGCGCTGATTGCCCTTCTTTGGTCGGGGACCAATCTTTTTGGGGGTCTTGCGGTTGGGCTAAATGCCGTCTATGAGGTAAAAGAGACCAGAAATATCATCATGCAAAAGCTTATTGCGCTTGGTGTGTTTTTGATAATTATTGTGCTTATTTTCGTCTCGGTTGGCGCCTCAACGCTTGCCTCAACATTTAGAAGCACGGTCTTAAATCTGCTTTTCCCGGAGAGGGTGGTCTCGGTTGCCTGGACTGCCTTTACCGCAATCCTTGGCCTTATCTCCACACTTTTAATTTTTCTAGTTGTCTACCGGCTGGTTCCCAACGTTAAGCTCACTATTAAAAATATCTGGCTGGGCACATTTGTTGCGGGGTTTGTCTTCGAAGTTGCAAAGTACGTGTTTGCGATTTACCTGAACGCCTTTGCACGCAAGGGGTATGGTCTGGTGTACGGGTCGCTTGCGACAGTTATCTTGCTTATGTTTTGGCTTTACATCTCAGCGGTGCTTCTTTTGATCGGCGCCGAGATAAATGTCTTATATAGACGACGGATTTTAGGTGGTGTAAAAACGTTTGAGCCGCGAAAAGGTAGCAGAGAGAGTATCTGACATATTTAACCCCTATTACTTATCCGCCCCGTTTTTTCTTCTTGTGGTTATCGTGTCGGCAAAAAGTCTCATGACAGGCATCGTCTACTGTGTTGTTTTAGTGCTATTTTTCAGCGCGCTTCCCGTGTGGGATATAAACCGGCGGATAAGGCGGGGGTCGGTAAGCAACCCCCACATCGATAGGCGAGAAGACAGGATAAAGCCGTTTCTTTTTTCGCTTACGTGCGCGGTCGCCGGACTTGCTGCTGTTTACTTGGCAGGAGCCCCTGCGGTAATGAAGGCTGTCTCCTGGTCTGTAGTTGTAACCGGGGCTATAGTTACCGCAACTACCGCCGTCTGGAAAGTTAGCCTTCACGCGGCCGGGATATCGGCGATCGCCTTTATTTTAGTCGCCCTTTTCGGCTGGTTTGCGCTACCCGTTGTCTTGTGTATACCGCTTGTCTACTGGGCTAGATTTACGCTTAACAAACATACGCCCGCGCAGCTATTGGTTGGAAGCATTTTGGCGATTGGGGTCACGGCGGGGATTTTTAGATGGTTTGGATTGGTTTAGTGATCACGCGCGACTCGGTCACTATCTCATCGACCGGAAGGTCGTATTCTTCTTTGGGTATTTCGGGGACAATTTGGATATCAAAAGCAATCCCGATTTTAGACACCGATGGTTTTAGTTTTCTAAGAAAGCGGTCGTAGTACCCGCCGCCGTAGCCGATCCTGTGGCCGTATGGGTCAAAAGCAACCCCCGGCACGATAACGAGGTTGATAAGGCCGGGCTCGTAGCGCAAAGTGTTTTCTAAGCCGGGCTCCGGGATGCCGTACTTGTTTTTCTTAAGATTGTTCAGGTCGCGTACCTCGCGCAGTACGAGATGCTTCGTCTCGGTGTCGGTAATGGGGAGGATGACCCTTTTCCCCATCTCAAGCGACTCTTCCATCATCTCATAAGTCGGAACCTCACCGCCAAAGGCGGCATAGAAAAGTATCGCGTGCGCATTCTTGAACTCCGGCAGGCTAAAGAGCCTCTCTTTTATCTGCCGGGCTCTTTCTCTCCGCTCGCTCTCGGCCAGCGCATCCCGCTTCTCTCTCACGACCTGTCTTAAGGCACGCTTTGGCGACATGTAAATCCTTTCTAGGTAATGCAAATTAAGTTGAAAGCCTTATTAAAAAGCGGTTAAACTTAATAGAATACACTAGTGCACTATAGAAATTTTCGCGGGAGAGGATATCGTTTTGATCTTCTTACAGATATTGCAGACATTTCGCCATCTTGCAATTAACGTACTCCCGCTATTTATTATAACACTCGTGGTCTCTGCCGTGTCGGCGGAGTATTACCCGGTCCGCTCATTTGATAGGCTGCTTAAACACAGCAGAGGCCGTGCCGTTTTAATATCGGGCCTCTTCGGCGTGCTGCTCCCGGCAACGCCGGCCCTGCGCATCCCCATGGCCGCGCTGGCCGGGCAAGGCGGTGCAAAATTGGCTCCGGCGATTACTTTTATCGCGGGGGCCGGAGCCGGAGTCTCTACGCTAATCCTAACAACGATGATAGGCTTTAGGATTGCGGTCTTAAGGATAATAGTTGCCCTGATGTTTGCCTTCTTTATGGCGGTTATTGTCGCCCGCTTCATGCAGCGAAGCCTTGATACCGCAGACATCGAGTCTGACGCGGAGATGCTTTTTAGCCGGGATTTTTGCGAAGTCCCATCGGGCGACGTCGACCGCATGGGCGGGGGCCTGGAGTTGAAAAACATCTGGTTTAACTTCTTAAATGCGGCTAGAGTGATGCTTCCCTGGCTGTTTTTGAGCCTTCTGCTGGCGTCGCTTATCGATATTGTCGTCCCGGCGGTAACAGTTAGGGCTGTGCTGGGAGGAAGTTTTGCGCCGGCAAAAATTGCGCTGGTTGGTTTGCCCTTCTACTTTGTCGGGGGGTTGGACATACCGCTTATCTTCGTTCTATTAAACAAGGGAGTAAATATTGGAGCACTGGTATCGCTTATGGTTGCGGCCCCTCTTATAAATCTACCGGTTATGTCGGTAATGGGTAGGTGGATCGGATACCGCAAGTCGATTGCGCTTCTAGCCTTCTTTTGGTTGGTCGCCTCAGCAATCGGTATGCTCTTAAATTATCTAAGCATAAAGTGATACTATGTCAAAAGCCACTCCTATTTTATTTATCTGATTGATGTTCTAGGAAGGAGATACAGATGCGAATCACGGCTAAACTGGCCGATAAAATTGAAAGCGTTTCACCTGATGAGATACTGCACATAATAGTAAGACTGCGCTTGATCGAAAGGGAGATCATCTCTGAGATGATCCAGCGGCCTCAAGCAAGCATACGCCAGGTGGTAAAGATGGCGAAATCAATCTCGCTCGCCATCCCCGCAAGACAGATCGAGCGTCTCTCCCTCGAACCATGGGTAGAAAAGATCGAGGAAGATGAGAAGGTCTATGCGGTTCTTGACGAGTCGATGCAGATGATGGGCGCACACGCCGCCTGGGAACTCGGCTTTACCGGGAAGAAGGTAAAGATAGCGGTAATCGACACGGGGATTGACAGGGCGCACCCCGATTTTGCAAACCGCATTGTGGCAACCAAGGACTTTACGCTTGAGGGATTTAAGGACTCAAATGGCCACGGAAGCCATGTTACCGGGATCGCCGTCGGCGCAGGCGCCTCATCTAAAAGCAAGTACCGGGGGGTAGCTCCCGAAGCGGTAATCCTCTCGGGAAAAGTTTTAAGTGTGGACGGTAGCGGACGGATGAGTGACGTCATGGCGGCTGTTGAGTGGGCGGTAAGTTTGGGGTCGGATATCATAAACCTTTCGCTTTCAACCAGCGGCTCATCCGATGGCAGCGATGCCCTCTGCGAGACATGCGATGCCGCCGTCGAGGCCGGTGTTGTGGTTTGCGTGGCTGCCGGAAACGATGGGCCGGATAGGCGAACCATCGGCAGCCCGGCTGCGGCGCGCAGGGTGATCACCGTGGGCGCTGCAACCGCAAACGGTTTGGTAGCAGAGTTCTCATCCCGGGGTCCAACCGTAGATGATCGCCTAAAACCGGAGCTTGTCGCCCCCGGTGTGGACATCATATCGGTGCGCGCCAAGGGGACACGGGCCGGAAAGCCGCTTGATACCCACTACACCTCGGCCACGGGCACGAGCATGGCGGTATCGCACGTAAGCGGCGCGGTCGCGCTTCTTCTTGAGGCCAACCGAAAGGCCTCCCCGCAGCTTATCAAAGAAGCCCTTCTTCATACTGCGGTTGACCTTGAGGTAGATGATTACGCCCAGGGTGCGGGCATGCTCTCGGCCGAAGCAGCAATTCGCTATGTGCAGACGCATGAAAACCCGCTTGAGCCGGTCGACCAGTCACCTCCACGCTCGGCGACGCTTAGTAAAATAGCCGACATCTATAAATCCGTCACAGGAGGAAGGCGCAGCGGGAGAAAAGGAGCAAAGGTTGCCGCCACAGAAGAGGCGGGTTTATTTGATGAGGCACCGGATGCGAACTTTTTAGATTGAGAGCCGGAAGTCAGAAAAATTGAAATATAAAATTACCAATTACTGGCAGGGATCAAAGACGATAATTGAAGTTGACGAACTTAAAAAGGAATATAACGGGCTTACCGCCGTAAAGGGTGTCTCGTTTGACGTAGGGCGCGGCGAGATATTCGGCTTTCTTGGGCCGAACGGTGCCGGCAAGACAACAACCATCAGCATGCTCTGCACGCTTCTAAGACCCACCGCGGGGCATGCAACCGTAAATGGGTTTGATGTCGCCAGGGATAAGCTTGCCGTAAGAAGGTCAATCGGACTTGTCTTTCAAGACCCAAGCCTTGATGAGAGACTTACTGCGGTTGAAAACCTGAGGTTTCATGCCATGATCTACGGCGTTCCCAAGGCTGATCGTGATAAGCGCATCCCCGTGGTCTTAGAGCTGGTTGAGCTTGAGGGGCGGCAAAACGACTTGGTACGGACATTTTCCGGCGGCATGAAAAGAAGACTTGAGCTGGCACGCGGCCTCCTTCACCAGCCAAAGATGCTTTTTCTTGACGAGCCGACCTTGGGCCTCGACCCGCAAACCAGGCATCACATCTGGGAGTACGTCCACCAGCTAAAGATAGAAGAAGGCCTATCCATTTTCCTCACAACTCACTACATGGATGAGGCCGAAAACTGCGATCGCGTTGCAATCATTGACCACGGCCAACTCATCGCAATGGACACACCGGAGAACCTAAAAGAGGAAATCGGCGGCGAGGTTATCATGCTCTCGACAAGGGATAACCGGGCGGCGGCCGACGAGATTCAAAACAAGTTTGCCTTAAAGGCGGTCGAGGTAAACGGCGAGCTCTCATTGCAGGTTGCCGATGGGAACCATTTCATGCCGAGACTCATAAAAGGTCTTGAGACGGAGGTCGCATCCATCTCGCTTAGAAAGCCCACGCTCGAAGATGTTTTCTTAAAACTTACCGGGCGAAGGATAAGGGACGAAAAAATCGAGGGCATAGAGCAGGAAAGAACCCGCAGGCGCCAGCGAGGGGGGCGCAAGGTATGAGAGCCGCGCTTATGGGCATCTATACCCTCTGGCTAAGAGACGTAACCAGATTTTTACGTGATAGGCCGAGGATAATAAGCTCGGCGGCGCAGCCGCTTCTGTGGCTTTTTGTTCTCGGGCTTGGTCTCTCAACCGCGTTTGTGCGCGGCGGAAGCCCGCAGTATCTTCGCTTTATCTACCCGGGGATAATCGCGATGTCGGTTCTTTTCACGTCGATCTTCTCCGCCATCTCGATCATCTGGGATAGAGAGTTTGGATTCTTAAAAGAGGTCTTGGTTGCGCCGATACCGCGCTGGTCGGTCGCCATCGGGCGCGCACTTGGCGGGAGCACAGTTGCGGTTTTGCAGGGTGCGATAATTTTGCTTTTTGCACCGGTGGTTAAAGTAAGCTTTAGCGTGCCGCAACTCATCTTTGCGTTTATAGTGATGTTTATGATCGCGTTTTCTATGACATCCTTTGGCATCCTCGTTGCGGCACGCATGCAGACGCACGAGGGATTTCAGATGATCATGAACTTTCTGCTTTTGCCGATGTTTTTCCTCTCCGGTGCGATGTTTCCAACCAACCGCGGTCTTCCCATTTGGATGAATGCTCTGGTTCATATTGATCCCTTAAGCTACGGCGTTGATGCGCTGCGCGAGATTTTAGTCGGCATGGGGCGATTTTCGCTTTTCTTGGACCTTGGGGTCATAATTCTCTTCGGCACGGTAATGCTCTCTGTGGGCGCGTATTATTTTGAAAAGACCGAATAACTCATGAATCCGCCCGACGCCGTTTCTCTTAACAGGATCGGTTTTATCCGCTATAATTTATTCTAGTTTCTAGTCAGGGCTGTTAGGACCGGTCTAGTTTCTAGTATCTAGTTGGCGGGCATAGCTCAGTTGGTAGAGCATCAGCTTCCCAAGCTGAGGGTCGCGAGTTCGAGTCTCGTTGCCCGCTCGAAATACAAAAGCCAGCTTTAAAGCTGGCTTTTGTATTTCGCGAGAATCGAGAATCGAAAATCGAAAATCGAAAATAGATTGTGTTATTGAGGGTTTGTTTAAAAAACGAGGGTTATTTTATTTCCTGACTTTATCAGTTGATTTTGTAAAAGCCCAGGCAGCAGAAGCGTAAACGATAAAAAAGTGTGCATTTTGTCACTACTTACTCTTATGGATTAAAATCATCCACCGCCATGATGTTTTTAGGAGGATTGACTTTAAGCTTGCGAAGTATTTTGTTGCTAAGCTTAAGTTCCCTTGGTCTTGATGTAGTATCTGTTTGAATCTATCTCAACCTGCGCGAAATTAAGCGAGTTTATGGCTTCACGAATGCTCTCAGGGCTGGCTTCTTCCAAGTCTTTAAGTTTGAGTTCAAGGGTTCGCTCAAGTAAAAATGCCAAGAAGCAGATAACGAAGTGCCCCTTTATTCTCTTTTCTGTCCAATGAAATATTGGTCTAACCTCTAACGTGCTTTTCATAATGCGGAAGGACTCTTCAATCTTCCACAGGCTATGGTAAGCATCTAAGATATCTTGCGTACTTAGCTCTGTTTCGCTGGCGATGATACCGTAGTAGCCGTCAAAGGTCTCATCCTTTTTTATTGCCGCTTCATCTAAAGCCCAGCTTTGTGCCGAGGTGGCCTTTAAATACTTCTTGCCGCCTCGCTTATTGCTAGCTGCAATTTTTGATTTGTCCTCTAGAAGCCTATTTGCTTTATCTATCAACCTTTGTCGGTCAGCCTTATCTTTGGCCGCTCTTTTTAAAGAGTAGGTGATGATTAATTTCTCTTTTAACTCGTAAACTTTTTGATCGGCCCTGAACTTGTTAATGTGATCGATTACCTTGTATTTTATCTTCTCCTGTGCGTGCTCGATCTCGGCAAAGGGGCCAGATGTTATCTCACCCACCATCTTTTTACCCATCGATCTGATGCGCTGGGCAAAGATGTAGCCGTAGCCTTTATCGGTGATCTTTTTCAAATTGAGTTTGCTGTTGATGCCCTTGTCAGCTACGATGATTACCTTTCTGGTGTTAAAGCGTCTCTCTAACTTTTCCAGGGCCGCATCTATCGTGGAACCATCAAAGACTATACTACCACCAGCTATTCACTGGCAAGGTAATATATGGCAATATACAAAATAGTTTGCCACTACTATTTTTGCAAATTTTTGCACGCTAATTCGATTACCAGCAAGCTTTGGAATTTTAGGGGTAAAAATGGTGAGATTCTGATAAAGTCAGGAGATAATATTGTGCTTTGCGATGCATCTGGAAGGAATGCCGAAAATATCACAAATAGCCCCAACTTCAGTGGGGGCGACCCCTGTTGGTCGCCAAATGGAAAAGAAATCGCCTATGATGGAAATGATGACCGTGCTAGTACATCTATTTATGTTTATAATCTGGCGACAAAGCAGTCGAGAGCTTTAACTAGTGGCAAGTCCCCCACTTGGTCCCCTGGTGGCAATATGATTGCATATAATATTACTGTGGGACAAGTAGACCAACTGTGGGTAATTAATGCCGACGGCAGCAACCCTCATAAGATAGCTGATGACGCCTCAGACCCATTTTGGCAGCCAAATGTCAAGAAATAAATGCTTCAGAATGGCACGCTATTTCAAAATTATAGCCCAATTTTTACCCACTTAACTAGTCACAGGGTGCCTCAAACTTTAACTACGGTGGGGACA
>CADDYS010000024.1 GCA_902810715.1 bacterium
TGAGCTTAGAGCTATGAGCTATGAGCTTATTAGCTCACGGCTCGCAGCTGACAGGAAAATTAATGCCCACACCTCTTACCCTAAACCTGTGAGCTTAGAGCTATGAGCTATGAGCTTATTAGCATACCGCTCCAACTCACTGTAAACACAACCGCAGTAAGGCTGGCGGTACATGCTAAGCTCCTTTGCCCTGGTCTGGCCGGCTCTAAACCCGGGCCGGAAATCCCAGTACTTAAACTCGATTCCGTAGTTATTCCCAATCGACACACCCAGCTCTTTTATAAGCTCGTGCTTTTGGTATGGGCTTACAAGCAAAGTGGTTGTATAACTGTCATATCCTTTCTCTGCTGCAAACCTTGCCGCCTCGTTTAGCCTTATACTATAGCACATCCTGCACCTATCGCTCTCCCTGCCGGTGACTTCCTTAAAGTAGATTGTAGGATCATACTCCCCAACCCTTAACTCAACTCCATTTAGCGAGCAAAAACCCGATAAGGCCTCAAGCCGCCTCACATATTCCATGGACGGATGGATGTTGGGATTAAAAAACAAGCTCGTTATATTATAATTTTCCTGCAAAACGCCGTACGGATATACAAAGCAAGGTCCGCAGCACGTATGAACCAATAAGCTCTGCACACAATCACCTTTTCAAACCAATTTAAAGCTATTTCCCACCAGTAGGTCCACCTTCTGGCTCCTGTTTCCGGCTCCTAAATTTATTTTATTTCCCCTGATATTTTATAGCAACGTCTGGAATATATAAAAATAACCTAGTGCACCGTTTGGGAGAATTTGGATGTTTCAAAGCAACAAAAACGGCGTTTATTGGATAGGGACTTACATACCCGCCTCAGGGTTATCGGTCAACGCGTATCTTATAGTTGACGACCTGCCGACGCTTATCAACGCGGGCGCCCCGATTACGGTTGATAGGCTTATTAAAAAGCTAAATACGGTCATCGAGCCCGGCGATCTTCAATACATTGTCTTAAACCAAACCGGTATTGACTATGCCGGAGGGCTAAAAAACCTCACAGCCCTCGCGCCCCAAGCCAGGATCGTAACAAGCGAGTATGAATCGTATAAGCTAGGTCTCTATGGGCTATTTATTCAGCCTCTTATCGTGCAGGACGAGGATACCTTAAATATTGGCGACAACACGCTCCATTTCTATTCCGCGCCCTTCGTCGGTTCACCCGATGCGGTTTATGCCTACGCTGACCTCGGCGGCATACTTTTTTCGGGAGAGGCGTTCTCGACGACGGCTTCAAGGTGGAATACCGTTAGCACGCACGACTTAACCGAACTTATTGAGGCTTACTATGACACGCACGTAGGGGACTCTGAGATCGCCCGCGATTCTATCGTACGGTTAAAGCAATTGGATATCCGTCTTATCGCACCCGGGCACGGGCCAATGCTGAAGAATTATGTCCACAAGTATATCGATGCGCTAAGTAAAGGGTTTGCCTCTACGCTTTATTAGAAATATCGCCGTTTGTTGAAGGATCAGTCGGAAAGCCAATTAAGCAAAGCCTCCACCTCACCGACGTTTTTCACGATATAGTCGGCCTCGCTTATTATGCTTGGGTCGCCCTCATCCGAAGCCACACCGATTGAAATGGTCTCGACTTTGCCCTTATCCCTCAGGTCCTTAAAGGCCTTAAACGCATCCACATCCGTTATGTCGTCGCCTAGATAAATGGCCTGCATAAGTCCCCTGCGAAGCGCAACAACCGCCACCGCATCGCCCTTATTCACGGCAAGGTCGGGCTTCAGCTCAATGACATATCTGCCTTCGAAGCTTTTTAGAGGATATTTCTCAAGAAACGGCTTTATGGTCTGTTCTATGGACGCCTTCGCCAACCCTTTATCGTCTGCCTGCCTGTAATGGATGGCGACGCCGAGTTTTTTCTTCTCAACGATCAGGTCGGAGCCGTTAAGGATAGCCACCAGGTCGGCCGCAAGACTTGATGCGAGGCCGAAGAAGTTGAAAGCCTCCGGCGCGTAGAACTGCTTGCCGTCATCCAGCCACTCGAGACCGTGATTGCCAATGTATACAATATTGTCCAGCCCGACGATTTTCTTAGCCTCGTTGGAATCTCTTCCGCTTACAATCCCGACAACCGCATACTTTTCGGCTAAATCTTTTACTATGCTGCGCATCTCATCGGTAATTATAGCGTCGGCGGGCGTTGGGGCAATTTCACTTAACGTGCCGTCCAGGTCGCTGAAAATTCCCGTTTTGCCCGGATTATCTTTTAGTGGTTCCAGCAAATCGTATAAGTTGCTCATTTTCCTCAAGTATTTTTCTGTAATTTCTCTCGTAGTTATCCGCCATTACCTCGGGACTGAAGTTCGCAAGTACATGTTCCCTGCATTCTCTTGAATTAATCTCGGCAACATTCTTAATAGCATTAACCATCTCTTCAACCGTATCTACGATAAACCCGGTTTTGCCGTTCTCGATTACCTCAGGTGTTGCACCGTTTCTTAAAGCGACAACCGGCGTCCCGCAGGCCATCGCCTCGGCCATAACCAATCCAAAAGGTTCCGTCCACTGGATCGGGAATATAAAGCACTTGGCGTATTTTAGTAGCCGCCGTTTCTCATCCTCGGCTATCTCGCCCGTAAAGATTATCTGCTTGCCGTCCACCTGCGGCTTTACCATCTCGTTGAAGTAGTCCTTGTCCCTCGGGTCCACCTTCCCGACCAGCACGAGCTTCTCGCCAAGCTCTTTTGCAACACGGATTGCCAGGTGGGTGCCTTTATCCGGGTTTACCCTGCTTACCATTATCAAATAGTCTTCTTTTTCTTCCGAGTACGGGTAGTTATGGACATCGATTGCGTTATAGACCGTTTCGACATAGTTAAGTACCGGGAGGCAACTCTTCTGGTACTCGCTAATCGCGTTATAATAAACAGCGTCTTTGAAATGTGTGTAGAACAGTTTTGTGTCGTCGGTAAAAGGCCCGTGCAGGGTATGAAGTATCGGCGTTTCCACCTTATGCGAAAACGCCACCGTCAAAAACCCGCTGTTGTCGTGGATTATCTCAAACTCCTCGGCGATCTTAAATACCTCGCTCGACTGAATCGAGTCGTAGATCGTCATATTTAATGTGCCTAACTTTGAAGTCTGCCCTTCATCGAAGGTATATCTTAGTTTTGCCTTTGTTTCCGAGTCGCCGGTAGCAAACAAGGTTACATCATGTCCCCTTTTTGCAAGCTCATCGGATAAGAGAGAGACGACCCATTCGATACCTCCGTAGCCTTTGGGTGGGACCCTAATCCATGGTGGTGAAATCAATAGAATCTTCATATTTGTTTGTCTCCTCGTTGCTGTTTTTGTCAGCTTGTTTATACCCTAATCTGCTTCCCAGGAAATTCCGCGTATCTCTTCAACCGCATCTCTTTGCATCAATTCAGATACGCACGCGAAGGGGTTCTTATTCTCGTAGATCATTTCAGCTACACGTTCCGTGATCGGCATGTAGATGTTATGTTCAGCCGCCAGGCTCCTTATCGCTGCGGCCGTCCTTATACCCTCGGCCACCATAACCATCTCAGATCTTACCTGGTCGATCGATAGCCCCCTGCCGAGCATCTCTCCTACTCCACGGTTTCTACTGTGCTTGCTCATGCAGGTTACTACCAGGTCACCCATTCCGGTAAGCCCCGCAAATGTTCTAACATCCGCACCCAAGGCAGTGCCAAGCCTTATCATCTCGGCAAGGCCTCTTGTGATAAGCGATGCCTTGGTATTGTCACCATATCCCAAACCATCTGAGATACCGGCAGCGATTGCTATCACGTTTTTCGTCGCCCCTCCGGTCTCAACGCCCACAACATCGGGGTTTGTGTATACTCTGAAATATGGGGTCATGAAGATGCTCTGGAGCTCTTCGGCTACCTTGCGACTTTTACTTGAAATTACCGTCGCCGAGGGGATGTTTCTTATAACTTCTTCGGCATGGTTTGGGCCCGATAGCACAGCGATTCTGCTCTCAATCTCGGGAAGAAGCTCTTCTTTTAGCACCTCAGACATTCTTTTTAGGCTATTTTCTTCAAAGCCCTTGGCAAGGCTTACGACCTTTGTTTCTCCCTTTATTAAGTCCCTTGCACGGGATGCAACCTCGCGCATTGCATGGGACGGGGTGGCCATAACTACTACATCCGCCCGCCTTATAGCCTCTTCAAGATCAACGGTTGCCGCTATACTTTCATGGATTGTTATGTCTTTAAGGTATTTGGGGTTTCTCTTGTCTTCATTTATACTGTCGGCCAGGTAAGCTTCTCTCGCCCAGAGTCTTACCTTAAAGCCTTTGTTTGCTAATACATTTGCGATTGCCGTGCCCCAGCTTCCGGCACCGATAACGGCGATCTTTTTCAGGTTAATCTTCCTCCACGCTTGCTTTTTCGCCCAATTTTAACTCTTTTCCCGCCAGTAAGCGGGCTATGTTCGACCTGTGCCTGTATATAAGCACAACGGCCACCAGTATGGAAAATATTATATACTCCGTCTTTGGATATATTATCGACACCAATATAGGTAGCATAATAGCGAGCGTTATCGACGACACTGATGAATAACGGGTTGTAACCAGCAACACCGGCCATGTTGCGAGTAGTATAATTCCGACCGTAGGCCACAAGGCCAAGACAAATCCGCCTGCCGTGCTCATGGCCTTCCCGCCCGAGAATCCTAAAAATATAGAGTAGCAGTGACCGAGTATAGCTGAAACGCCTGCAAGAAGGCTTACAATGGGTATTAAATCCTGGTTCAGCGGAATAGCATATTTTACCGCCAATACCGGTATAAACCCCTTTAGTAAATCGGCTATAAGTACTGCAGCGCCGGCTGCAGCACCAAGCGTTCTATAAGCATTTGTAGCGCCGATATTTTTACTGCCGTGCTCGCGTATATCCGTGCGGTAAAAAACCTTGCCTACGATTAAACCAAACGGTATTGAGCCTATTATATATGCCAATAACATTATAGCTATGGATAGATATATCACTAATTGAGATCCCTCGACTCCGCTTCCCCTTCGGCTTCGCTCAGGGCTATGGCTTAATATCCCATTCACCCATTCACCGATTTTTCTTCTGGCTCCTGGCTTCTGATTCCTGGCTCCTGCTATTTATACTTACTCCTAAATCTTATATTAATTGGGCAACCTGTAAACCTATATGCACTTCTTATTTGATTCTCAATATATCGTTCATAGGATGGAGTTACAAGCTGCGGATGATTCACAAAGAACACGAACGCCGGCGGTCTTGTCCCAATCTGAGCTGCGTAAGCTATCTTAAGTATGCGCCCGCCCTTTGATGGCTGAAAGCCCTCGGCCTTTATTTTTGTGACCATCCCGTTTATCGACGAGGTCGAGACACGCTTATCGTACTCCTCCATCACTTCCCGGAACAAGACAAACAATCTGGCGATGCCGCTTCCGGTTTTAGCCGATACTTTGAGCCTGGGCGAATAGTTTAAGAACCTCAACTTGGTCTCGAGGACCTCCTCCACCCTGCTCGCCTTACCCCTGCTTGTAACCAGGTCCCACTTGTTCATCACTATTATGCTGGCGCAACCTCTTTCCTCAGCAAGAACGGCTATCTTCTGATCCTGGCCGGACGGGCCTTCCTCGGCATCTATAACAAGAAGCGCGATATCCGCCCTATCCAGCGCCTTCATCGCCCTGACAAAGCTGTAATACTCGATGTCTTCTTTTATCTTCGGTTGCCGCCTTAGTCCCGCCGTGTCGATAAACCTATAGGCGGTGCCGTCTTTCTCAAACACAGTATCGACTGCGTCTCTGGTTGTGCCTGGGACTTCGCTTACAATAACCCGCTCCTCGCCCAGAAGCCGGTTTAGTATAGACGATTTTCCTACGTTTGGCCTACCGACAAGTGCTATTTTCACCTCATCGATATCCTCAATCCTCTCCACGGTCGGCAGAAGACTTGTAATTGCGTCCAGCAGGTCGCCGACCCCAAGCCCGTGAATTCCGGATGCGGGATAAGGCTCGCCCAAACCGAGATTGTAGAAGGGATATATGAGGCCTTCGTGTTTTATGTCATCGATTTTGTTTACCGCAATAAGTACAGGCTTTTTAGATGTTTTTAGGATCTTGGCGACCATCTCGTCCTCGGCCATTACCCCAACAACACCGTCCACGACAAAAAGGATGAGATCGGCTTCTTCAATCGCAAGCATCACCTGCCCGGTGATCTGCCTGCCCATAGTGAGGTCTGAGCCGAAGTCGATTCCGCCGGTATCGATTATCGTAAACATCTTGCCGTTCCACTCGGTATCAACGTAGTTGCGGTCACGCGTAACCCCGGCCGCCTCATGGACAATTGCCTGCTGCGAGGCCACCATTCTATTAACCAGAGTTGATTTTCCTACGTTCGGTCTTCCTACGACCGCAACTAGCGGATAAGTCATTTTTTACTAAAACCTCCGGTTTTCTTGTTCATGATTTCATGATCCATGAACAATTTCATTGCTTCAACAAATCCGTTGCCCGTGCTGCCCGTTACCTTTATCTTAACCCCAAGCTTATCCTCAATCATCTTGGGGCTATGATCATCAAGTGTTAGACCATCTGCATTTAGTATCACATCAGGTAATACAATCACATCCGGTTTCTCGTTACTTTTAAGCCATTTTTTGATACCCGATATAATATCTGACCCGGTTAAGAGACCGGTGACGTTTACTTTTCCGCCAAAGAACTTACTTTTAACGTTTATTACCTCGATCGACAAACCGGTGATTTTGCTTGCACTCTTTGCGACATCCTTTAAGATTCCGGCAAAAAGCTTACCGGTTACTAACGCTATTTTTCTTTTCCCCGGGGCCTTGCGCTTGCCCTTGTTTTTGATGCCTTCTGCGGCCTCGTCTATGAACAGTCGTGATAGGCCGATTCCGTTTTCAACCTGGGGGAAATCCCCATAATGCTCTGCGGGCGGAAGCCTACGCCCTCCCGCTATGTAAAACTCATCCGCGAGATATACCCATGCGACACCTTTTTCTTTTTCAAACCTCTTATGCCACATGCCCGCCCGGTTAATAAGCTTTATTATCTCTTTTTTACCAAACGAGCGCAAAGGATACAGTCCTTCCCGATGGCCGGTCAAACCCACCGGGACAATTCCGACCGATGATACCCATTCATAGCCTTTTGCCAGGTTATCTATGGTGTGTTCAAGCTCAATCCCGTCGTTTATTCCGGGGCACAGAACCACCTGGATATGAATTTCAATTCCGGCATCCGAGAGAGCTTTTAAATACTTTAGCGTTTTATCCGGCTTCTTTCTACCAAGCATCATAGCCCTTAAGGAAGGGTTCGTGGTGTGAAGCGAGACATAAAGCGGGCTTATCCTTTCCTCGATAATGCGCTTTATATCGGCGTCGTTCATGTTGGTAAGCGTTATGAAGTTGCCGTATAGAAGAGACAGGCGGTAATCGTCATCTTTAACGTAGACACTGTCTCTCATCCCGGGCGGCAACTGGTCGATAAAGCAAAACACGCATTTGTTTGCGCATCTTTTTATACCATCGAAGAGAGAAGTTGAGAAGCGAATGCCGAGGTTATCAAAATCAGGGTTGTCTATCATTACAACCTTGCGGTCTCCACCTCTGTCGATTTCTATCTTGACACTCTCGTCGGCCACGCTCAGTTCGTAGTCCAGTATGTCGCGCAATATCTTGCCGTTAATTGAGAGAATCCTATCGCCAGCTTTTATCCCACATTTATCCGCAAGGCTCTTTTTCTTGACTTCCATGACTTCTGCGGGGCTCACGATGCGTTTGTTGCTCACGACCCACCCGCAAGCGTTTCAAGCCTGTCGATAACCTCTTTGACGATCCAGTCGGGGGTAGATGCGCCCGCCGTTATTCCGATGTGCCCGATCCCATCAAGCCACAACTCGTTTACCTCATCCGCCGTCTCGATATGGTAGGTCTCTTTGTTGTTTTTCGTGCATATCTGAGTGAGCCTCGTTGTGTTGGCACTGTTTTTTCCGCCGACGACCAGCATCAGATCAACCTGTTTTGACAGCTCGGCGGCTGCTTCCTGGCGCTGGCTTGTAGCGTTACAAATCGTGTTATAGACTTTTAGGTCTTTGGTTTTAAAGAGAAGCGTGTCAAGAATGCTCTCTAGGTTCTCAAGCGACTGTGTCGTTTGAACAACAACCCCGGTTTTTCCCATCACTTCTACGTTCTCGAGTTCTTTGGCACTCTCAACGACTATCGCCTGGTTGTTGGCATATGCGAGAAGGCCGGCGACCTCAGGATGGTTACGTTCGCCGATAATTACGACATTGTACCCTTCTTTAACCAGGTCGGCTGCTCGCTGTTGAGCCTTTGCAACAAACGGGCAGGTCGCATCGATAAGCCCCAGGCCGCGATTTTTAACTTTTTTGATTATTTTAGGATCGACCCCGTGCGTTCTGATGATTACCGTCCCCGAGTTAACTTCGTCAACAGAGTTAACCGCGTTTACGCCCTGCTTCTTCAGTGACTCAACAACCTGGGGATTATGTATGATCGGACCCAGCGTGTGTATGGGCTTGGTTGAGCTGACAGTCGCCTCCAGGGCGAGTTTCAAGGCCCTCTGCACGCCGTAACAGTAGCCGGCATGTTTAGCTAAGGAGATTTTCAAAACTAACCACCATCAATTAGCGTTTTTATTTCACTCATCACTTTTGCGGTCAACTCAGCTTCTTTTTCCCGCCGTTCGGCAGCCGTTACCTTTGCCACCGGTATTGGTTTTCCAACCCTTACTTTGAGCTTCGGAAACCTGAGCATTTTTGAGCCGTTCGGCATGACCTTGCCGGTTCCGATTATCCCGGCAGGCACAATAGTCGCACCTGTCTTTAGGGCTATTGCCGTAACGCCCGGGTACGGTTCGCCCAAACGCCCGTTCCTTATCCGCGTCCCTTCCGGGAAAATAAGCAGGACTTCGCCATTTTCAAGCAATTTCAGAGATTTCGCAACCGCGCCTTTATCCGCAATTCCCCTTTTAACGGGGAATGTGTTCAGCCACCTTATTATAGTACCAAGAACCGGAATTTTAAAAAGGCTGGCTTTCCCCATAAAGTTGACCTGGCGTTTCCTTACAGCCAGAGCGATCATAATGGGGTCGATATAGCTCGTGTGATTCGCGGCAACAATAACCGGCCCGGTGTTTGGGATATTTTCCTGCCCTGTTATGTCGTATCGAAAGAGAAGTTTTATCATTACAACGAGCAAGGTGCGGGCAAACCAGTAAAACATTACTTCATCAGCTCTTTTTTAGCCAAATTTACTATTTCCTGGACAACCTGGCTTATTGTCTTGCTGGTGGTATCAATTACGCGTGCATCGGGTGCTTTTAAAAGCGGGCTTGCCGCACGAGTAGAGTCTATTTTATCCCGCGTTATTATATCCCGTTCGATAGCTGAGAGTTCGACCTTATGGCCCTTCTCCTTGAGTTCGCGGTAGCGTCGCTTTGCCCGCTCAACCGGTGAGGCCTTTAAAAATACCTTTAACTCGGCGTCCGGGAACACCACCGTTCCGATATCCCGGCCTTCAACCACCATGTTCGGATAAATGTCGGCATAGCTTCGCTGCTTTTTTACAAGCGCGGTTCTTACGCCGGGGACTTTAGCCACGGTTGATACCGCCGCGCTTACCTTCGGCGACCTTATCGCCTCGGTAACATCCTCGCCGTCTATCGTTACCTTATAATGGGAATTTTTGAGCTCACTTATCTCAATTTGCGAGCCCTTTGCCAGCGCAACCACCGCGTCCTCGTTGGTGACATCTATTTTTTCTTTCAGGGCTTTCCACGTTACGGCCCGGTACATCGCACCGGTGTCGATATACTTATATCCCAGCCGTTTTGCTACTTCTTTTGCTACAGTGCTTTTTCCCGAGGCCGCAGGCCCATCGATTGCAACTATCATGCTTTCAATAGTAACAAATCGGGATTTTAATAGCTATTGCATGAAAGAAGTGTCTTTTCAAAAGAGGGATAGGATATCGCTATGCACCCGCTGTTTTCTATAACGCTCTCGCCTTCGGCAACCAAAGCGGCAACTGCAAGGGACATTGCGATGCGGTGATCCCCGTGGCTTTTAACTCTTGCACCTTTGAGCCTGGTTGGGCCGTTTATTACCATACCGTCTTCAAGTTCTTCTATGTCGGCTCCCATTTTTTTGAGCTCCGCGCTCAGAGCCGCTATGCGATCGCTTTCTTTCACACGCAGCTCTTTTGCTCCCCTGATAACTGTTTTTCCTTTGGCCTGTGTGGCAGCAACCGCGAAAACCGGTATCTCATCGATCATTCTCGGGATGATCTCACCTTCAATGGTTGTCGATCTAAGCGGGCTATGGCCCACCTTTATTAATGCACGCGGTTCGTTGCTTATTTCTTCGTAACCCAGAAGTTCAACATTTGCCCCCATATCTTTAAGCGCATCTAAAATGCCTGTCCGTGTATTGTTAACCCCAACGTTCTCTATGGTTAACGATGAGCCGGCAACTATCAAAGCGGCAACAATAAAAAACGCGGCGCTCGATATGTCGCCGGGGATATCAACCTCTTGTGCTATTAACTGCCGACCGCCTTTTATTTTGTATGTCGTCCCTTCAACCTCAAGGTTTGCACCAAACAATTCAAGCATGCGCTCTGTGTGATCGCGCGACTTCGACGGCTCTGTTATTACAGTATCGCCATCGGCCAGAAGCCCCGCCAGAAGAAGCGATGTTTTGACTTGCGCGCTTGCAACCGGCAGATCGTATCTTATCCCTTTAAGTATCGTGCCTTTTACGGCCAGGGGAGCGTACCTGCCGTCCTCTCTTCCAAGAATCTCGGCGCCCATGAGACGAAGCGGCTCAACAACTCGTGCCATGGGGCGGCGTCTGATCGATTCGTCACCCGTTATAACGGCGAATAAATCCTGCCCGGCAAGTATCCCGGGAAGTATCCTGGTTGTTGTGCCCGAGTTTCCGGTATTCAGAACATCGTCCGGCTCTTTTAGTCCTCTAAGCCCGACGCCGTGTATTTTAAGCTCCGTCTCTGATAACTTATCTATTTTAACTCCAAGCAACTCAAGGCAATGCATTGTGCTCAAGCAATCGCCTGCCGGCAAAAACCCGGTCACATGAGTTACTCCCCCGGCAAGCGAGCCGATCATTACCGCCCGATGAGATATGGATTTATCCCCCGGCACGGTTATGCTGCCATGTATGCTTTGTGCTTTTTTAATGACTAGTTGCATTTACCTCATAGCCTTTCTGGGCTAAGGCTGCTGCGACTCTGTCTGCGTTCTCCTTCTCCGGGATTGCCAGCCTCAAGGTGCCTGTGCTTTCCGTAGCATGCAGGATCTCTATATCCTCGATATTTATCCCAAGCTGGCCTATGGTTAGCGTTATATCGCTTATAACGCCGGGTCTATCGGGTACCGGAATGTAGAGCTCATAGAGTTTCCCGATTTCCTTGCCCAGGGCGGACGGCATGTTGAGCCGGGCGTGCTGCGCCTTCTCAAGCACACCCTTAATCCTTTCTTTGTCGGCCTCCTCGATATCATGCCTTAGGCTATCTAACATATCGGACATCTTATCGATTGAATAAAGGATGGCGTCCTTGTTATCCAGGCAAATGTCGATCCACATGCGCGGGCTTCCTGCGGCGATCCTTGTCGTGTCCTTAAAGCCGCCCGCAGCAAGAAGCAACAGGTTTTCAGTCTTGTTCGCCTCGCTGCTCGCGAGGTTCATTAAAACCGCCGCCATCATATGCGGCAGGTGACTTATTATTGCAACGGCTTTGTCGTGCTTATACGGGTCGACCGCCAGCACGTTCGCGCCGATTGAGGTCAGCATCGAGTGAAGCTTTTGGTAGGCGGCCATGTCGGTTTTTTGGGTCGGTGTTAATAGGTAATGGGCGTTTTTGAAAAGAACGGGGTTTGCCGCGGCCACTCCCTGCCGCTCTGAGCCGGCCATGGGATGCCCACCGATAAAGTGAACGCCCTCGGGCATCTTGGGCTCCACCTCATCGATTATGCTTGCCTTGGTGCTCCCCACATCGGTAATAATCGTGCCCGGCCTTGCGCTTTTTGCAGCCAATATCGCGAGCTCGGGGATCTTCTTCACCGGCACGCAGACGAAAACCACGTTGGCGACCGCAGCCGCCTCCTCTACGCTGTGTACGATCCTGTCTATAAATCCCCGGTTCAGGGCTTCTTCGGCGGCTGCCGGGTTATGGTTATAGCCGATTATCTCGTAATTCGGCGACTGCTGCTTAAACGCCGCCGCCAACGAACCGCCCAACAGGCCGATGCCGATTATCGAGACCGTTGTCTTCATTAAACGGCCAACCTCATCTTTTTACTAAAGGCACCGGCTACCGCTTTTACTTTCTGCATAATATTTTCAAATTGCTTAAAGTTAAGCGACTGCGGGCCGTCGCAAAGTGCGTTTTCCGGGTCGGGATGAACCTCTATCATGGCGCCGTCCGCACCGGCGGCCAGTCCCGCCAGGGTCAGCGGCTCAACGAGGTTTCTCTTGCCCGCCGCGTGGCTTGGATCGACGATTACCGGCAAATGGCTTAACTGCTTTATAAGCGGGATTGCGCTTATATCCAGCGTGTTTCTGGTGTAGTTCTCAAATGTCCTTATACCGCGCTCGCAGATTATGATCTGCGTGTTTCCGCCTTTTACGATATATTCTGCCGCCATGAGGGTCTCCTCAACGGTGTTTCCAAGCCCCCGCTTTAGAAGAACCGGCTTTCTTAGAAGGCCGATCTCTTTAAGCAACAAGAAGTTCTGGGCATTTCGGGCGCCGACTTGGATAATATCCGCAAATTCCGCGACAACCTCCAGGTCCCTTACATCCATAACCTCGGTGACTATGGGCAGACCGGATTCTTTTCTTGCCTCATCAAGAAGTTTAAGGCCGTCGACTCCCAATCCCTGAAAGCTGTATGGAGACGTCCTCGGCTTAAACGCGCCGCCCCTTAAGACGGTCGCGCCCGATGATTTTACTGCCCTTGCGGTAGAGAGCATCTGCCCTTCTGACTCAACCGAGCACGGGCCGGCCATTACATTAAAGTATCCTTCGCCTATCACAACGTCGCCGATTTTTATCAGCGTATCCTCATGTCTAAACTCGCGGCTTACAAACTTATAGGGTTTGAGGATTTTTATTACATTTTCAACGCCTTCAAAACCCTCAAGCGGTAGTTCAGCGATAGCTTCTTTATCACCGATTACTCCGATTATAGTGCGGAACTCGCCTTTCGATAGATGAACGTCCCCGCCGTTTCTCTTTATGCGGTCAATAACGTGCTGTATCTGCTCTTCAGTCGCGCCCTCGCGCATTACGATCATCATAAAAATCACTCCTATACTCTATCGCTGCACCATCAATCATACTACAGATATCTTCAAAATATACTCAAGCTCTTTAATAAAACGCTTGTTTTCTTCGGGCGTACCTACTGTTACTCTAAGCCGGTTGGGATACCCAAATATGCCGCCGGACCTTACAATTACACCCTTCTTCATCAGCATGTTAGATGCCTCGCGATCGTCAATGCCAATATTTACAAGAACAAAGTTAGCATGGGACGGTACATAATTTAGGCCGAGCCGATCAAACTCTTTATATAGATATGCAAGGCCTTCGCTGTTTAAGCGGCTCCTCTCTTCAACCTCGGTGTCACAATCTAGACTGCAAATCGCGCCTGCCTGACCGACTGAGGTCACATTAAACGGCTCTCTTACTTTGTTGATCGCCTCGACTATAAATTCGGGGGCTACCCCGTAGCCGATCCTTAAACCGGCAAGCCCGTGCACTTTAGAGAAAGTGCGCAGAACAACCACCGGGCTCTTGCCGTTTATATAATCCATGCCGTTTGGGTAGCTATCGTCCCTTACCAACTCGGAATAAGCCTCATCAAAGACCACCGCGACGTTCTCGGGAATGCTCTCCATGAAGCGGTCGACTTCGTCTTTTTTCACGATCGTTCCGGTTGGGTTATTGGGGTTGCAGATAAAAACGATTTTTGTTTTTTCGGTGATTGAACCGGCCATTGCCTCTAAATCGTGCCTGTGATCCTTCAGCGGAACCTCAACTATCTTGCCAAGCATCAGCTTTACAACGGTCGGGTAAACGATAAAAGAAGGGTTTGCCATAACGGCCTCGTCCCCGGGGTTTAAAAGAACGTTTGCCAAAAGCCTCAGAAGCTCGTTTGAGCCCTGCCCAACCACCACTGTAGATGCCGACACACCCAGTTTATCAGCGATTTTCTCTTTTAGGAATGTGCTGCCGCCATCGGGATATCTATTAACTGCTGCGAGCGACTTCTTCATTGCCTCGATTACCTGTGGAAAAGGTCCGTAGGGGCTTTCGTTTGAGGCAAGCTTTATCGCTTCGGTGATCCCCAGTTCTTTCTCTACCAGCTCTATCGGCCGTCCCGGCTCATAGGGTTTTATGTCCCCGAGCCCGCGCCGTATCAGTTCTATCAAAATTCCCTCCGAAATTCAAAAACAGCCGCTTTATAGCCTATTTTATAGGAATTTTAGCATACAAAGATAGTAAGCCACAACTTTCCCGCAGCTAAATGGGGTTACATAGTTATTTATAGCATAGCGGTGGGTTAGATGTTAATTACACTCACACTCCCCGGTGCGGGCCAGTATTTTTTAAAAAACACAGGATCGCCGCTGTTATAGAAGCTCATTAAAAGCTTTATTGGGCCGCCGTGCATCACAACCGCAACGTTTCCATCCTTTTCCTTGCCGGCTATCTCCCTGATCGCACTCAGTATACGCTCTCTAAACCTATCCCACGGCTCCCCGCCGGGAATTTGCGTATTTACCGGATCCTCCAGCCAGTCCTTTAAAGTCCCGTGGTAAAGCTTGTCTATCTCATCGTAAGCCAGAGCTTCCCAATCCCCAAAGTCGATCTCCCTGAGGTCACTTGAGATTTTGATTTTAAGTCCGTGGGGCTTCGCTATAATTTCAGCAGTTTGTGTCGCCCTTTTCAAGTCGGATGAGTAAACCGCTTTTATATCTGCATTGCTTAGGTAATCTGCGGCCTCTTTTGCCTGGGCTAAACCTTTCGCGGAAAGCGGGTCGTCTGTTCTTCCAATGAACCTGAACTCCTTATTTAGTTCCGTCTCGCCGTGTCTTATTAAATAAAGTCGCATCAATCATCCTTGTCGCTCTTGACCGGCCTATATAACCGCAATCGCTAATAAGGCAACCACTTCGGTAAGCTCGATGAGGGCTCCCACCGTGTCGCCGGTCATCCCCCCTAGCCTTACTTCTACAAATTTTATATACAAGATTACAAATGCTAAAGCAGCAGCCATTATAAAAACCGCATTTTTTTGCAATAAAGCGGCCGCAACGGCTACCGTAATTAACGAGGATATCAAAAGGGATCTACTGCTTGCCCCATCCATAAATAGCGAGCCAAGACCAACCTTGTCACTTACGTATGGCTGGGTTACCAGGGTATAGGTTGCAGCCCATCTCCCGACTACCGGGAACATGACTATTGCGAATATCTTTAGCTTTAATGTGACTGCCGAAAGCAAGAATATCTTAAGTATGGTAACCGATGTGATGGCCACCGCTCCGAAACTGCCTATCCGCGAGTCCTTCATGATTGAGAGCATGTGCTCTTTGTTTTTTCCTCCCAGCAAACCGTCAAACGTATCTGCAAGCCCATCCACATGCAGGGCTCTCGTGAGGATAATCAGGCTTACTATCGCGATTGCGCTTGTTGCCTGCTGCGCGAGTTTAAGAGATGCGAGCGAATATATGGCCGCAATTATCAGCCCAAGTATAAGCCCAACAACCGGAAAATACTTTATTGAAGCGGCAAACTCCTTTTTTCCCGCTTCTTCCAACCTGCCGCTCGGCAGTATCGTTAAGAATGACAACGCCAATCGAAAAGTTTTCACTTTTTCTTCTTTTCGCCCTCCGGATTAGCTCATAGCTCACAGAATGAAAGCAAGAGATGCGGGCAATAACTTTTGATATATAATTGAGATCCCTCGACTTCGCTCGGGATGATAATTCCTTTTACCGATTCACCCATTCACCTGTTCGCCTATTCACCGTTTTTTTTGGACACGCTTGCCTCTTCAAATGTAGCCATTTCTTTTATGACCTTGGTTGCCGCTTCGACTATGTTCATCGCAAGTGCGGCACCCGTGCCTTCGCCAAGTCTCATATCCATGTGAAGCATGGGCTTTAAACCAAGTTCTTCAAGTATCAGCCTATGACCCGGCTCTACGGATACATGCGACGCGACCATGTAACTTATAGACTCGGGACTGATACGGCCTGCAACAAGCGCCGCGGCTCCCGATATAAACCCATCGATTACTACAGGAAGCCTCCTTGAAGCGCCTCCCAGGATCAACCCGGCAAGCCCCGCTATCTCTAATCCGCCTACTTTTGCCAAGACATCGATGGGATCATTTTTATCCGGCTTCAACATGTTTATCGCGTCTTCTACAACCCTTTTTTTGTGATCCAAAACACCGTTATCTATGCCTGTGCCATAACCTACTAGACCATCAATCGGCTTTCCGGTAAGCGCGGAAAGGATAGCACTACTTGGAGTGGTATTTCCGATGCCCATGTCACCGGTCGCCAGAATCTGCGTCCCCTTATCCGCTTCTTGACGTGCTACTTCTATCCCGACTTCGATTGCTTGTATGGCCTCGTCTCTGGTCATCGCAGGCCCCTTTGCAAAGTTCGCGGTGCCAGGCCTTATCTTTTTGTTGACGACGGCCGGGTGGTTTATCTCGGTTGCAACCCCTATGTCTACAACCATAACTTTCGCGCCCACGTGCCTCGCCAAGCTGTTTATCGCCGCTCCACCGTTTATAAAGTTTAAAACCATCTGCGGGGTGACTTCTTTTGGAAACGCAGAAACTCTCTCGTCGGTAACACCGTGGTCCCCGGCCATCACAACGACCGTTTTCCGGTCTACCTCATTGATAACGTTTCCGGTTATTCCTGCAAGCTGTATAGATATTGCTTCGAGGACACCAAGACTTCCCGCCGGCTTGGTCAGATTGTTTTGCCTCTCACGCGCCGCCTCCATGGCCCCCTTATCCAGCGGCTTTATGTTGCTTAAGGTTTGCTCTAATAAACTCATCTTAAAAATACCTCCTTATTAGCTCTCAGCTGTCAGTGTGAGGGTAAGAGATGTGGGCAATAGTTGTTCGCCCATTCGCCCATTCGCCGTTCTTCACCCGGGCCCTAAAAAATAAATCCCCCGGCCTCCGAGGGTTTATAAACATTGCGATATATCAACACTCCTTTCCTCGTCGAGCGTCTATTTTACCCAGGCAGGTCTCCTGACTCATGGTTCATCGCCTCCCGCGCCTTCCCAGGCGTATTGCCCAGTGACATTTGCGGTCGGCTCCCATTTACAGTGGCGGGCCCGTGCCGGATTCTCACCGGCTTCCCTATTCTCCGCTAAAAGCGGCACCTAAGCATATATTCACTTTCCAAGATAAATTTATATTCAAAAAGCCAGGTTGTCAACTCAATCGAGCGGTTTATACATCTATTGCGAAGAACGGCACGTTTGAGGCATATAAAACGACGATCGAGCACGATGGTACAACTATACACCCGGAGTGGCTAACTGTTGCATAATGCCGACTACTTCATTTACACTTCTTAACACCTCAGGGTCTCCTACCGGCCTCCTGACAACCACAGCTTTGATTCCCAGGTCTTTCGCAGCATGAAGCTTTTCGGCAAAACCACCGGCGATACCGCTTTCTTTTGTAACTACAACGTCGATTCCAAGCCTTTTCCAGAGCTTGTAGTTATCTTCGTAGCTAAACGGGCCGATGCCGGTTATGATCTCGTCTTCGGTAAAGCCCAACTCAGTGCATTTTTCAACCGATCCCCCATCAGGTAAGACCCGTATGTACGTCTTGCGACCCGCTATATCCGCCTCAGATTTAAAGATAGCGGCGTTATTGCTTCCCGTTGCAAGAAATATAACCTCGCCCAGCTTACAAGCCTTTTCGGCTGCTTCTTCGTACGAGACCGCATGATAAATATCGCCTTCATTAACCAGGTCATCTATCTGAGACGGGTCTCTTTCCAGGCGGATATATTTAACACCTGTTTTTTCACAGGCTTCTTTTGCGTTTTTACTTATCTCAATAGCGTAGGGATGGGTCACGTCGGCGACTACTTTGATGCCTTCGTCTTTAATTAGAACCTGAAGCCCTTCGCAATCCAGTCTACCGCTTATGTGTTTTACGAGGGGATTCTTGGGGATATAATCTGCGGCAAACTTGTAAGCAGTACTGACTAGCACATGCCTGTTTTCTTCTATAAGTCTTTCCAGGAGTTGCTTTGCCTCAGTGGTGCCTCCGAGGACAAGTATCATAGCTTGTATCCTCTTGGTGTTATCATTCGGCCATCGACAACATGGGTCTGGCTGTTCCCGATAATTATTGTAGTGTTCATATCGATAGGGAGTTCTATAAAAGATGCCAGATCGCTTACCGTATGGCGCTGCTTACCATTTGTCTTTGCATATAAGCCGACCGGGGTCTTTGAGTCGCGAAACTGCATGAATATATCTCTTGCCGTCTTTATCTGCCAGTTTCGCTTGGTGCTCTTTGGGTTATAAAGCGCGGTTACAAAGTCGGCGGCGGCGGCGCATCTCAGGCGCTTCTCGATCTTCTCCCAGGGGGTTAGAAGATCGCTTAAACTTATTACCGCAAAGTCGTGCATAAGCGGTGCGCCTAGCGCAGAAGCGGCAGCGTTTACGGCACTTACGCCCGGGATGATTTCTATATCAACGCCGTCCTTCTCGGTCGCCAGTTCCAGGACAAGTCCCGCCATACCGTATATCCCGGGGTCTCCGCTGCTAACTAAGGCCACAAGCTTCCCATCCTTGGCAAGCTCAATGGCCTTCTTACACCGCTCGACCTCCTTTCTCATCCCGAACTGAAAGACTTCTTTCCCCCCGGATAAATCGGATATCGTCTTGATATAGCTCTTGTATCCAACAATCACATCGCATGCCTGCAATGCTTCTCTAGCCCCGACCGTCATGTCGGATTCTTCGCCGGGCCCAATCCCGACTACAATTATTCCTCCTCGGCCAGAGCGACAGTCACCTTTCCGTATACCGTTTTTGTGGCTATCAATTTCCCATCCATCGAGGCCAGAATTGCCGCAGGCTCGCATACTCCACCAGCACCTACCTTTTCTTGCACGAATTGCGATTTATTTGGTGCAACTTTATCTAGTTCTTCCGCCGGGTACAGTAAGACCTCGACGTTAAAGTCCTCGGCCGCCTTAAACAAGGCTTCCTCTTCGCCTTTTATATCTATACTCGCCAACCCTTTCAGGTTATGCCCGTGTAGGCCTTTGCCGGCAAGCGACGCCTTTACCGCCTGCTTTACCTCATCGGCCGTTACACCCTTCTTGCAGCCAACCCCCGCGAAGATGCGCCGAGTTCTTAAAACAAGATCGCCTTTTTCAGTCTCTATCTTATCATCGTTCGTGACCACTATAACATGGTCATATGCCTTCCTGTATTTTTTCAGCTGACCGAGAGACCTCACGCTGTAGGCAACTTTTGCCCTGTTGCCCCAGCGACCCAGCTTAATATCGGCAAAGATGCAGGCCGTCTCGCCGCGCAGAATTCCGGCTGAGACCCGCTTCAGCCCCGATTTATCGCCGGTTTTTAATCCGAGATCTTTCATGAAGAGGTCTACTGCGGGCTTTCCCGATACATCGGTCGCCGTTGTTATAACCGGCATCGCCCCCACCGCATCGGCCACCTTGCGGGCCAGGTCGTTGGCCCCGCCGATATGGCCCGACAGCAGGCTTATTGAAAAAGCTCCCGTGTCGTCAACCACTACGACCGCGGGGTCTATGGTTTTGTCCTTAAGATGCGGCGACAGCGCCCTCACGGCTATGCCGACTGCGGAGACAAAGACAAAGCCATCGTATTTCGGGAAGTTGTCCGAAACCAGCTCCATCAGCCAGGGCTTTGATGAGTCGGCTTTGGGGTTTGGAGGTGTAAATACCTCTACCTTGTCTTTTAGCTGTTCCTTTATCCGATTGGCGATTTTTGCACCATTATCGGTTACGGTAAATACAGCAAGTTTCACTTTTCTCTCTACCGCCTTAAATACTTACCTCTTTGCGCTAACTATTCCAGAATATCACATATCAGCTCACAGCTCATAGGAAGAATTAATACCCACATCTCTTACCCTCACCCTATGAGCTATGAGCTGTCAGCTACGAGCTTCCTCTATATTCATGGCTAAAGCTCGAGTCGTACAATTTGGATCGCTCATAAGTCCTGCCAAGCACATCCCCTACTATTATCATCGCTGTCTTTTTTATACCTGCGGCTTTAACTTTATCACCTATATTATCTATCGTACCCCTAATTATCCTCTCGTCGGGCCAGGATGCGCGCTCAACTACAGCCACCGGCGTGTTGCCGGGATATCCTTTCTTAAGTTCTTCAACCAACTCATCTATCATCTGAATGCTAAGAAATATACACATCGTCGGCTTATGCTCGGCAAGCGAGCTTATCTCCTGTCCCTCCGGAACCGGAGTCCTTCCCGCCATCCTGGTTATAACAACCGTCTGAGACACGCCCGGCAGAGTTAGTTCCGCGCCCAAGACGGCCGCAGATGCACTAAACGAGCTTACCCCGGGCACTATCTCATACTTGATTGAATGTTCCTCCAGCCAATCAATCTGCTCTTTAACCGCACCATATAGGCTGGGCTCACCCGAGTGAAGCCTGGCGATAATCTTGCTGCCGTCCCCTTCTTTTTCATATACACCGGTTATCTCCTCGAGGCTCATGACCGCGCTGTTATAAAGTTCACAGCCCGGTTTCCGCAACTCAAGAAGCTTGGGGTTGATGAGAGACCCCGCATAAATAATTATGTCGGCCTCCGTTAATATCTTTTGTCCCTTGACTGTAATCAACTCCGGATCTCCCGGCCCCGCCCCTATGAAGTATACTTTCACCATTTCACCGTTTCACCGTGGAAGGCCCGACGAATCGGGCAACTACATTTACTGTTTATCGGTTTTTACAATTACCGTCGATAGATATCCGACCTCGTTTAAATCATCCTCCGTCAGTTTGGTCAGGTCGTGGATTATTCTCTCATCACCCGCTTGCGACACCTTCTGCACCAGAACCGCGTTGGTGAGCAATCCGGCCTCCGCTAGGGCTTCAACCAGACCCCTAAGCTTATCCCCTACTTTGAGTATGATCAGCGTGTCAAACATATCAAGATAAGGACGGATGGTCCGGATATCCCTGGATAGCGGTATTACGGCGACTTTCTCATCCCCAATTGCGATGGGGACTCCCGCAGCCGATGCTGAGGCAAACGCCGAGCTTATCCCCGGCAATGTAACCACGTTTAATTCTGGATGTTCTTCTTTCAACTTCCTGTATAGGTAGATATAGGTGCTGTAGAAGAACGGGTCGCCAAGGGTTACAAACGCAGCGTTCTTGCCGCCCTGTAATATGCCGGCGACTTCGGATGCGGCGGCCGCCCAGTATTTCTCAAGTTCTCCCCTATCCTTTGTCATCGGGAATGTAAGTTCTCTTATTTGCGCCCTCACGCTTAAAACCGGCTCTATGATTTTTCTTGCGATGCTATCCCTTTTCGGCGCTGAGCGCGGCGTAAATATCACATCGACCGAGTTTAAGACGTTTTTTGCCTTTATCGTCAGAAGCTCGGTGTCGCCCGGCCCTATTCCTATGCCGTAGAGTTTTCCAAATTTACTCATATTTTTCCCATTTCACCTTTTGGCCTTTTCGCCCTTTGGCGACCCACACTCTAGACCTTCTCTATATAGAGAATGCTCGAGCCAAGTCCACCCATACCGGCAACCTCATCTATTGTCGTATCCACCAGCTCCTGGTCTGGGTATGAGAGATTCTTGCCAACAACGGCCCTACCGCCAACTCCAAAGCCTTTTAAATACCTGCAGACCTCGGGCGCGGTTAGCTTCTCATCGGTAAGCACACATACCTTTTTATTATGACCTACTACTTCTTTTAATTCATCCACCGTCCGCCCATGTACCGAAACAAGCGCAACGTCCTGCCACTCCCGCCCGATTAAACCAAACAACAACTGGACCGGGCTGATCCCCGGGATTACCTCAATCGCTATCTTTGGCAGGCGATCCCTTATAGTTTTCAGGATACTGTAGAACCCGGGGTCGCCGCCAACAACTACCGCTACCTTGCGATCAGCGTTCTCGCTAACCACCTTCACCGCGCTCTTAATATCTGAAGTTATATAGTAGATGTCCTTTCCATCCACGTCTATCGACGACAGGACCCTTTTCCCGCCAATAAGAACATCCGCCTCCGCTATGCGTTTAGCCGCCGCCGGGGTTATGTAATCAGGATGCCCGGGGCCGATCCCCACCACGGTTACCATAAGCCGTCCCCAATGATCTTTTTTGCTCCCTCGTCAATGCCCGCAATGTCCCCGGAGAGAACCGTCATGGCCGTTCCTATTTCAATACGGTTGCTAATGTAGCTCATCGCCTGCATGCTCGCCTCTCTTGCTATTTTATCAAGCACACGCGAGTACCCGAGTCTCGACAATCCCACCCCCGCCTCGTCGGCCGTGTTTACCTTTAGCATAAACATCACCGGCGCAGTGTCTCTAGTAGCTTTCCTGACCATCCGCTTTAGTATCTCCACTGGACTGTCCGTTTTGCTGCTGTGCGTATCGAAGTGCCCGGCAGCGATTTTAACTATCTTTCCAATATGGCCCAGGATAAGGATTTTCTCAATCCCCTTATTCACGCAGTAATCAAGCATGTCGCCGACAAAGTTACTCATCTGAACTATCGCATCCTCTTGGAAGTTAAGTTTATTTTGCACGACTCTGGCCCCCATGTTCCCCGGAACAAGCGCGATTGTCTTGTGGCCAAGGGCAATTGCAATATCAACCTGGGGAAGAAGCGACCTCTTTAAGCTATCTAACGACATCGGCCTAACTATACCGGTCGTGCCCAAAATCGATATGCCGCCTACTATCCCAAGCTTTTCATTTAGCGTCTGCTTGGCCTTTTCTTTTCCCTCCGGGGCAAAGATTGTTATCTCGACTCCGGCTTCCTCAGGCAAGACATTCCTTACATTTTCCTCTATCATTTTCCTTGGGACAGGATTTATCGCCGGCTTACCGATAGGGACCGATAGGCCCGGTTTTGTCACGGTCCCTATCCCCTCACCCGCTAATATTTTTATCTCGCCTTCAGCGGGTCTAGCACGTGAGTAGATAACCATCCCATCGGTTACATCCGGGTCGTCCCCTGCATCCTTTACCACACCGCACAACGCCCCGCCATCGCCGATTCTCTGCTCAACAGGCTTAAAGAACGCCGAGCCTCCCCTGGGAAGTTTCACCTCAACCCTTCTTACCCTCTTACCGGATAAAAGCATTTCTACAGCAGCTTTTGCCGCCGCCGCAGCGCATGTGCCCGTGGTGTAGCCTTTCCTTAGTTTTTTATTGAGCAAACTTGCCCTATTTACCGTGCGCATTTTTGTAACTCCAATTTAGCTCACAGCTCTCAGCTGACAGCTCACAGGATGAGGGTAAGTAACGTGGGTATTTTCACCCATTCACCGATTCACCGGTTTTAATTCGTAATTCGACATTCGAAAATCGTAATTCCGATCATCGGTCATCGGTTGTTGCCAACTTCAAGATTGCATTTACCGCTGCCACGGCAAGCGCGCTTCCGCCTCTTGTGCCCCGAATCGACACGTGGCTCAGGCCCGATCTCATGAGCGCCTCTTTCGACTCGGCGGCCCCCACAAAACCAACCGGTGTGCCGATCACAAGCGCGGGCCTTGGCGCTCCTTCCTCAACTATTTTAAGCAGCTCCGCCAGTGCGGTCGGTGCGTTTCCGATCACGACAACACCGCCATCGATGCGGGCCGCAAGCGATCTCATCGCGACTGCGCTCCGTGTCTTGCCGAGTCTTTTTGCGTCTGCTGCGACCGCCTCATCATCTACCCTACAGAGAATCTCGTTGTTGTGCAACGCCGCAAGCCGCCTGCTTATACCGGTTTCGACCATATGGACATCGGTTACAATCGCCCGGCCTTCCTTTAATGCCTTTATGCCTGAGCCGACCGCACTATCCGATATCACAATGGCATCTGCCAGCGACAGGTCGCCGCTTGCATGCAGCATCCTTGTTACGACAGCCTTCTCTCTACTATCAAAGCCGCTCAAATCAATCGACGCCTCAATTATTCTGAAGCTCTCTTCCTCTATCTTCTCCGGCGCGCTCAGTTTCGATGCGTCGGCGCCGTTGTTATCGGTAAGCCCTATTATTCTATCGATTAAAATGTCGGTGATTCGCATATCCGCTCCGATGTGATTTGCAAGCCTTATGTTAAGGGACGGGTATTTTGACCGCTCTTCCCTTATAATCTCCGGGATATCTTCTCTGATGTGATTTCCATCCACAAGGAACAAGGGCACGATGACTATATCGGTTACGCCGTCCTCGGACATGCTCGCAATCACCCCGGGAAGGTCCGGCTCGTTAAACTGCAGGGCGGCATAGCGCACCTTGGCGTACTTAAGCCTCTTGCGAAGCGATCCGGTTATGTTCTCGAGTATCCCTATAGTTTCGGACACTTTGCTTCCATGACCCAACACTATGAACCCCTTGCTCATCTATAAAACTACCTCCCGGCGCAACTTAAAACAAACCGCTCTGCAGCCTCCGGTCTCCCTGCAAAATGAAGATGTATATACGACGCGAGCGTGTTTTTATACACGAAACCTTCCCCTAACCCGTTATTCATCATGTATGCCGCGCAGACACGCTCCCCTGCGACGGATACCGATGAGTAGTGAAATTCGTGCCCCCTGAGAATATCTCCCGCGTGTGCAATTATTGTGTCGGTGCTTGCGGTGATTTCACGGTAGCCGAGGGTCGGCCTGTTTTGCATTTTGCACGTAATCGGCAAAACACCGCTCATTTTGTATATCTTATTGTCGAAGTCCTCAATGGCCTGCGACAGGTAGATCAGCCCGCCGCACTCCGCGTATACCGGGACGCCGCTCTCGGCAGCCTCCCTTATCTCACCGGCCATCGATATATTTTCGCTTAAAGCATCGGCGTAAACCTCGGGATAGCCGCCGCCGAGATATAAGCCGCCGATTCCCTCCGGGATATGTCTATCCTCTATGGGGCTGAAAAACAAAAGCTCGGCACCGTTTGCTTTAAGCAGGTCGAAGTTGTCGTGATAGTAGAAGCTAAAAGCTTTGTCGTACGCAACGCCGATCCTTGCTTTTGGCCGGCCGGCAGGTACTGCGAACCCTCTCTCAATTTCGGACAATTTTTGTCCTGTTTTATTATCCCTGCTCATACCGGCTATTTCTGCAACAGCTTCCAGGTCTATATAATCCTCCGCCAGCTTTGCCAGCGCGTCTACGTATGCGTCGTCCGGCCCGGTCTCGCCCTGCGTGACCAGGCCCAGGTGCCGCTCGGGTAAACTTACCATGCCTTCCCTTCTCACGCAGCCGAAAACCGGCAGACCGGTTGCATTCTCGACCGATTTTTTAGCCATATCCTCATGTTTATCGCTTCCTATACGGTTTAAGATAAAGCCTTTTATATCGAGCGAATCATCATATTTGAGG
The DNA here is from genome assembly GCA_902810715.1 of bacterium. Taxonomy (GTDB): domain Bacteria; phylum Actinomycetota; class Aquicultoria; order Aquicultorales; family Aquicultoraceae; genus CADDYS01. The sequence goes on from CADDYS010000024.1 coordinate 25,730, forward strand.
TAACCCAGCGCGGTCGCACCGGCGCTTGCCCCCATCCGTGAGCAGTCGATGATCAGCATAACCGGACTGCCGATAAGTCTTGCTGTCTCAGCGGTGCTTCCCTCAGAAAACGCGCCTTTTCCGTCGTATAGACCCATCACACCCTCGATCACCGATATGTCGGCTCCCGATGCCGCACTTACAAAACTTGCCCTGGTATTGTCTTTGCCGATCATCCACGTATCGAGATTTCGACCGGCCCTGCCTGTAACCATCCGGTAGTACCCAGGGTCGATAAAATCCGGGCCGACCTTGAAGCCCTGTACAACTAAACCTCTCCTTGTCAGGGCGGCCATTATCGCAAGCGATATCGTCGTCTTCCCAACACCGCTTGAAGTACCGGCTATAGTTATTCGCGGGGAGTTTTGTCCACTGTTCATAGTTATTATTCACCAAGAACTTCTCTTAGTGCGCCAATCAGTCGCTGATTATCTTCGGGTAGCTTAACCGCTACTCTGAAATGGCGGTCATCCATCCCTGTATACGAGCTGCAATCCCTTATTACAAATCTCCGGCGAAGGAGCATCTCTTGCAGTTTTACCGAAGTTACCGCTTTTTCGATACGCACCAGGATATAGTTCGCGGACGGCTTAAACGGGTACAGCCCATCCACTTTTAACAGCTCATCATAAAACCTCTCCGCCTCTTTGGAGATCGAAGAGACGCTTTTACTTACAAAGCTTTTATCTTTAAGAGCGGCTATCCCCGCCGCAATTGCAACCGAGTTTACGCTCCACGGGTATTTGGCTTCTCTTATCTTCTCCGCCATCTTTGCCGGAGCCACCATATAGCCGAGTCGCAGGCCCGCAATGCCGAATATTTTAGTCAGCGATCGCAACACTGCAAGGTTATCCCGAGAAGCCGCCTCTTTAATAAGCGAGTTTTTTGACCCATCCTCCGTAAAATCTATAAACGCCTCATCGAGTACCCACATGCATTCTGGGTTATTATCGATAGCCTTTAGAAGCGCGCTTTTTTCAATCAAGTATCCGCAAGGGTTGTTTGGATTGCCGATTACCACCATATCGATGTTGCCTAAGGGCTTTTTTATTACCTTAGCTACTGCACTTTCCGTAAATGCATTTTTGTAGACTATCTTCGCGCCCGCCCTATAAAGTGAAAGCTCGTATTCCGTAAAGCTCGGCACAGGCAATAGGACTCTATTGCTTTTCAATACGCGGGGCAGCATGTATATGAGCTCGATTGTTCCGTTTCCGGCCACGATATTTGTTTCATCTATCTCAAGGTGATTTGCGATCTCACCGATCAGGCTTTCGGCCTCCTGCTCTGGATAATCGCTAATATTATTAATCGCACGCTTAACCGCCCTGGATACGCTCCCGGGAGGTCCATATGGATTGATGTTTGAGCTAAAGTCAACAAGGTCATCGGCACTTATCCCCAGCTTATTAGCTAGTAGCCTCACGTTACCGCCATGCCTTTTTAGTTTTTCTAAGTTATTATTCTGGCCCATGACTCTAACTTATCCCGCAATAATTCAATCTATTTTCTACTTCTCTATTTTCTAATCTCTGGCCCGTAGGGCCGCCGCCATTTATCATGTCCACAACGTAGGCATCCCAATGCCTGGGTATGTAATGCGAAATTCTTTCAAACAACCTGCTTCCGTACCCCCGCTCGGCAAGTATCCCCATTACCGTTCCGCTATGGGCCACGTTTACTCCTAACCCGCCCTTTCGTTTGCATACATCGATAACATTATTAAGGACCGGTTTGGCCAGGAGTCTCTGGTTTAAGATGGAGCTTAGGGTCGCCGCCTTGCCGACAAGGTGCAGGTCTTTGGTTCTTATGCCTTGAACCGCCATCTCGAATGCCTCTTTTGTGAGAAGCTCTTCTGCATCCGCCGCCGCCCGTTTCTTCTTGTTAAAGGCAACCGTATCCAGAAACTCAGGTGGCTCTAGAACGATTATCTCTAATGGGAGCGCGTCGCCCACTTTCTCAAACATGCGCCCCGCGAGATGATCAAACGCAACTATCCCATCAAAGAAAGTCCCGTCTGTCGGCTCTATTGAAAGAGCGACATCGGTGATCTCTTTCGCGGAAACGGGCGACGCAAATAGCTCTGAGACTGCAACCACCACCGCAGCTATATCTGCGGTACTGCTTGCCATTCCTTTACCCCTTGGGATATCGCTCTTTATCTCGATCTCAACCCCATGGGGGATACCGATTAGCTCAAGGGTTTTCTTGGCAGCCGCCCTGGCCTTTTCCAACCCGTCCGGAATTTTTATCGACCCGTCTTTTGTAACCGATGCCGTTACTCTCGAATACCTGTTTATCGGGCAGGTGATATGAAAATTTATCCCGTTGATTATACCCTGGACAAGCTCTCCGCAGCTCCCGGGCATAGACACCTGAATAGACATCTAAAACTCTATCCCCCGTCTTGCCTCAATACCGCTCTCTAAGGGATGCTTTATCATCAGAAACTCGGTAACATAATCCGCCATGCCTATAAACTCTTGCGGCGCGTTCCTGCCCGTCATTACAAGCTCGATATTGCCCCTGCACAGGTCCGCCACCCTAAGAACTTCGCTTATACCTACCAGGCCCATGGACGCCGCAACGTTTATCTCATCCAAGACCAGCAGATCGCAGGCACTCTTCTCGGCAATCTGCACTGCCCCGGCAACACCCTTTTCAATCTCGCTTTTAATATCCTCAACCGGCGGATGCTCTCTACCGAGAAGGTTGCCGCCGTACCTTTCCACTTTAACGTTTTTAAACTCCTTAATGGCTTTAACCTCGCCCGACTCCGGGCTTTGCGCCTTCATAAACTGGATGATGCTTACGCTCAGGCCGTTGCCGACCGCCCGCAACGCAAGACCAAACGCGGCGGTCGTTTTTCCTTTACCGTCGCCGGTGTAGATGTGTATTAGTCCTAACCCATGTTTTGCGTCCAATTTACGATTCCACCCACCGATCAA
>CADDYS010000025.1 GCA_902810715.1 bacterium
CTGCTCTTGCCGCCTCTATTGCTGCGTTAAGGGCAAGCAGGTTGGTCTGTTCTGCAATGTCGTCTATTACTTCTATGATTTCACCGATTTGTTTTGATTTTTCTCCCAGTGCCTGGATTTTGGTGGCGGAGTCAAGTACGGTCTCCTTTATTCTCTGCATGCCGGTAACAGTCTCCTCGACCGCGCTCTTTCCCGTATTGGCAATACTTGAGCTTGCATCGACAACCTCGGCAACCTTCTGGGTGCTCTCAGACACCATTTGAATCGCGTCTATCAGTTGACTTACGCTGGCCGCAGTATCGCTTACGCTTGCCGCCTGCGCCTGCGCACCGGAAGCAACCTGGGCGATCGTGCCGGAGATTTGTTCAACCAAACTCTCAGCCTCGCTCGCGCTCCTGCTCTGGTCGCCTGCGCCGGTTGCGACCTGGTTGATAGCCTTTGCTATCTGCGACGTCGCCTGGCCTATTTCACCTGCATTTGATGAAAGCTCCTGGCTGGAAAAAGCAAGTTTCCCCGACATATCTGCTAATTTAGCAATTGATTTGCGAACCGCTGTTACCATACCGCGCTGGATAAAAACGACAATACCGACGACAAGAGCGAAGGCCAAGATAATGGAAAATATGAAAATTCGTGTCAAATTAGTTTCTGAATTTTTAACGTCCTTAATTTGGGCCATCTCTATTCCCTTAAACTTCTCTTCTATGCTATTCAGCGCATCCATGTATTCTTTCTGTGCAGCCACAGCCTTAGATATCTGGGCTGTAGCGATAGCCTTATCAGAATAATTATTAAGAGCCGGTTTTACCTGAACCATATAGGCAGCCCGTTTTTCCTCCATATCATTGATCGAGTTAGAATCAAGACCGTCTGTTTTAAGCTCGTTGGTAAGTTTGGTTATTTCGGCATCTGCCAAGGTGAGTGTCTCGAGTTTGTTTTTATCTGACAGGTATAGTAACTCATAGATACCGGTGATATAGAGCTGGAAGTCGGAGCGGATATCTCCTACATTATGCAGAATTTCCATAGTATTATGAAGCCCTCTGACATTACCATCTACCGACCTCATGCTTATAAAAACAAAAACACCAACAAAAAGTAGCGGGATAAGTGTCAAGGTAATAGCTACAATTAACAGGTTACCCAACTTCATATTGCGGACTTTGCCCAAAAACCAATTCATAAACTCCTCCTCATGGAATGCAAAAGTTAAGCATAATTATTTAGTAAGACCCATGCTTAGTTATTCGGTAAAGGACCGGTCGAACTTTATATCCACGCAGGTAATAATCGGTTTTTAGGCTTTGGAGATTATTGCTTTCACCCGTAAGAGTGATTTACCATTTTCTTCTTGTTAATGTACATTACCTATAACGTTTAGAGATCGCCGATCTCCTATCTCGGAGGACCTCAACTATTACATTGTTCCGCCGACTTAATCTCAAGGGTGTCCTGAGCAGAAGCAGTCTTGCCGCCATCGTTTGGCTCCGTCGCGGTTACAGTTATCGGATAGGCGCCGAGTGTCGTCGAAGAATCGACAGTCCAGGTCCAGGACACAAGACCGTTAGGCTCGGCCTGTTTTTGAGTAAGTGCTTTGGCCTCGTTGGGGCCTCCCTTATACCCGACCCGAATATTACATATCGCACCGGGTTTTGTCCTTGCAAAAAGCGTGGTCGGTGTCCCACCCGGGCTAACCGGCGAGGTAACCGATATTATACTTACAAAAAGCGGTGTCTCTGCCGACCTCTGATTTGCTATGCCTTGCTTTGCCGATGAATCTTGTGGTGAATTCCCCGTTCCCTGATTTGATGGTTGGTTGCTGTTTTGCCGGTTACATGCAGTTGCCGCAAACACCAACACAACAATAAAGCCTAATACCAAAAGAGCTTTTCTACTAACAACCACTTGGCTACCCTTCTTCCAGTATAAAAATAGATTAGTAATATATACCCCAAGGGGTTTATAAAAATACTAACCTATTTCGCTGTTTCTGTCGACCTCGATGATTAACCGCCAGATAACCCAAAATGTATCTGGCGTAATCTAAATAGTGCCAGAGCAGTGTACAAAAATTTGTTTTGTTTAAGCGTTTAGGACAACTGATAATGAGGCAGAAATTTTAGAGAGGTAAGAAGGAGTGATTAAATTGCCAGAGCGATATGACTTAAGAGGAATGCAATATGGCCCAGACCCGATGGTTTTTTTCGAAGATGCCTTTAACAGAATCTCAGAAGAGTTAAGCCCGGGCCAGGAAGCGACAATAATTGTAGACCCGGAGAACATGAACGAGCCGGTCAATCAGGTCGCAAGCTTGGCCGAGACAACCGGTCTTGCGGTTATCACGGCCAAAGAGACCGCTTCCGATGAGGCTGTTATAGAAGTAAGAAAACGCGCGGCGTAGGGCATCTCCTTACGTCCGCGCTTTCGCCTCGTCCTCTTCAAAGTGCTGAACGAACTGGCCGATCTGAATACCCAGATAGATGCACTTAACTCCGTTCATGCACTCGTCTGCGTCTTTTTTCTCAAGATACGTTTTAAGCTCATGCTCTCCTTTCTTAAGCCCTATAACCCATACGTTTTTCTTATCGCTAAAATTTAGGCTCAAAATCAGATCATGTTTTGTGATCTCCGGATATACCTCGGTTAGTTTCTCTGCTAAAGCCTCTTTTGCGTAGGTCATGGCTGCCTCCTTCCCTGCCAAAAAATGCATCAAATGGATCCAAAAACCTTACTTTTAATATATACCCTAAAAGGCAACCCTCTAACCAAGCCTTTTCTCAACCGCCTGCCAGTTGATGTTTTTGAAAAACGCCTCTATATAATCCGGCCTTTTAACCCCATAGTCGGTCATGTACGCATGTTCAAATACATCCATAACCAAAAGCGGCCTGCACCCGGCGGGATGACCAACGTCGTGCTCATTTATCCAGAAATTTATGAGCCTGCCCGTTGCGCTATCCTGGTAAAGAACGGCCCAGCCGATGCCCCGCATTGCACCGGTCGACTTAAAATCCTTCTCCCAAGCCTCGTAGCTCCCGAAGTCCTCGGTAAGCTTCCTGACAAGACTACCCTCCCTGTCGACGCCACCCTGCCCACCGAGATTTTCAAAATAGAGCTCGTGAAGTCTCATGCCGTCGAACTCCCAGCCAAACCTTCTCTTAAGCTCGGCAAACTCCGGGGTTGCGGTTTGGCCCTCGGTAAGCATCTTACTAAGGGTATCCAACAGCTTGTTCGTGCTGGTTACATATCCCCGGTATAGCGTAAAGTGGTTATTAAGAAGCGTGTCGCTAAACCCCTCCATACCTAAAATATTGCTGAAATCCTTTGCCTCATAAGCCATACTTATCTCCTCCATTTTTAAGCGTTTGATTACCTATTTATACCTCGGCTTGGGTCGTTTTAAACGTGCTTGCTCAAGATACTGAAATAGACCCGCCGCAAACGGGTATAACTGCCGGAGGAGGTAAACTGATGGAGCCGGTTCCGGATAAATCACGCAGAGAACGACCCAGCGTAACAGAGCCGTGGCATCTCAGGAAAGACCTTAGTACGTTGCTTGCGATTATGCTCGACATCTCATCCGAGCTTAACATCGACGAGCTTCTTCATAAGATTATCAGCCATGCGACCGATCTGTGTGATGCCGATGCGGGGTTCATAGCGTTAATCAGTGAAACAGGTACTGTTACCAAAAGGTACCCATTTAAAACACCGGAAGCCGTGGCTGAAGCCACGGTACCTCCCGGTAAAGGAGCTCTTCGTGAGGCTGTTAAGAGACAAGGGAGCGTTATAGTAAACGATTATCTAAGCTACCCGGTTCGAATCGAGAGTTTTGTGGAGGCTGGAGTTAAAGCAGTCCTGGCGACACCTATCATGCGCAAAGGCAGGGCCACCGGAGTTATGGAAGTATTCAATTTTACACCCGGAAAGCGTTTTACCAGATACTATGCGGGATTGCTTGAGGCGGTGGCCACGCAGGCGGCGGTTGCACTTGAGAACGCCAGGCTATACGAGAACGTGAAAAAATCCGAGAAAGAAATAAGGCGCCATGCCAAAGAGCTAACCACCCTAAACAACCTCTCAAATATATTATCCCAAACACTGGAACTTGATATCGTGTTAAACAGTGCGATAGATAGTGTGATGGAACTCTTAGAGGCGGATGGCACAGCGATATTCTTACTCGATGAACAAAACAATGTCCTAAGATTGGCGGTTGATAGGGGCTTAAGCAACCACTTCATAGAAGAAAGCCTGCTAATTCCGGTTGGACATCGCTTACCCGGTGTGGTTGCAGAGACCGGCGAGCCTGTAATTATCGAAAATCTTGCCGACCAGCCCGGGTTCGAGGCTCCGGTCGTCTATGGGGCTTTTAAAAGTTTGGTGGGTGCGCCGATCAGGTCAAAAGGCAGGGTCATCGGGGCGTTTCACCTCGGAAGCCGCCGTGTGGGTAAATTTACGCAGCGCGACGCCATGCTTCTTGAATCGATAGGAAATGAGGTCGGCATTGCAATTGAGAATTCAAGGCTTTACGAGGCCCAGCGGCACATCTCGGAATTGCTGCAAAGGAGCATGCTTCCGTCTTTTATGCCTTCGATTCCGGATATGGATATTGGTGTGCGCTACTCATCGGCAACCGAAGAGGCTTTAGTTGGAGGTGACTTTTACGATATCTATGATGTCAACGGCAAGTACGCTCTGGTGATCGGGGATGTCTCCGGCAAAGGGATAGAAGCCGCGGCATCGACATCTATGATGAAATATATACTGCGTGCATATCTCTACCAGAACCCCTCACCTTCACTCGCCATGACCAAGGCCAATGACTTCTTCAGGAGGCAGGTAGAAAAAGCAATATTCATTACCATATTTTGCGCGGTCTATAACCACAAAACCGGCAGATTGACTTTTGTTAACGCAGGCCATCCTTACCCTTGCCTGGTTAACCAAATCCAAAAAACCTGCACCGTGCTTTCCACTGATGATCCGGCAATCGGCATATTTGATTATTACGAGTACCGAGAGAATACTGTAAATATGGAGCCGGGCAATCTGTTTGTCGCCTACACCGACGGAGTAATCGAGGCCCGATCGGGAAAAAACTTTTTCGGCGAAGAAAGACTGATCGAGGCCCTCCTGGGTAACCTCGATAAACCCACACAGGAGATTGCGGATTCTATAATTAACGCGACATTTTCGTTCTCACACGGTAAACTTACAGATGACATCGCGCTTCTAATATTAAGAAAAACCGGGTAAAACGGAGATGGCTGAGAATATTCGAATAGCTTTAGCGCAAGTTAATACCGTTGTGGGCGATCTAAAAGGCAATGCCGAAAAAATAGCCGATCGAATAGAGACGGCAAAAAAAGCCGGGGTGCAGCTTATCGCATTCCCCGAGCTCTCACTTTGTGGATACCCACCCGAGGATCTCTTGCTTAAACCCAAATTCACCGAAGACGCGAAAAAGGCTCTGGATTCGCTTATCTTAACTACCGGTGAAATTATCGCAATAGTCGGCTATCCACAGATGACCGATGACCTTTACAACACGGCCGCCGTGATGTTTAACGGTAAGCTCATCGGCAGCTACCATAAGATATTCCTGCCGAACTACGGTGTTTTCGATGAGTTTCGCTACTTTCAGAAGGGCACGGATATCCCGGTCTTTAGAGCAGGTAGCCTCACGTTTGGCGTAAATGTATGCGAGGATATATGGTTCGCCGAAGGACCTACGGCTTTTCAGGCGCAAGAGCCGGGCTGCCAATTGGTCATAAATATCTCGAGCTCGCCTTATTACTTTGGAAAAGGCTTGCTGCGCGAGAAGATGGTCGGCATGCGTGCGTACGATAACCAGGTTTACATCGCCTACGTCAACCTGGTGGGCGGGCAGGATGAACTGGTCTTTGATGGGCAAAGCCTCGTCGCGGCACCCAACGGAAATATTATCGCAAGAGGGCGCCAGTTCGAGGAGGACCTCCTTATTATCGACCTTGACCTCTCTCTGGTATCCTTAAAACATCTTTTTGACCCCAAGAGACGCCAGAGGGCACGAACAACTGGGGTGCAGGAGGTTACCGGTTACAGCGTAGACGGCTTTAGGTTAAAGCCGGTCAAGGAAAAAGTACCGGCCCTGGTCCGCCCGGCCCTTGAGCCGATGGCTGAAATTTACGAGGCCTTAAAGACAGGGCTTCGCGATTACGTTCGCAAAAACGGTTTTCAGAAAGTCGTTGTTGGTCTGAGCGGCGGTATTGATTCATCACTCACCGCTGCCATATGTGTGGATGTTATAGGTGCCGAAAACGTAACCGGGGTAGCTATGCCATCTCGTTATACATCCAAAGCAAGCACTGAGGATGCCGAGATCCTCGCGAAAAACCTTGGAATAACACTTCTTAACATCCCGATTGAGCCTGTCTTCTCTGAGCTGAAATCCACTATGGCTGAAGCGTTTAAGGAACTGCCCGAAGACATCGCCGAGGAGAACATGCAGTCTAGGATCAGGGGCATGATTCTAATGGCACTTTCAAACAAGTTTAAGTGGCTGGTTATCGCAACGGGCAACAAGAGTGAGATCGCTGTCGGGTATACTACCCTTTACGGAGATATGATCGGTGGGTTTGCTGTATTAAAGGATATCCTAAAGACGACCGTGTATGAGCTTGCAAGGTACAGAAACTCGGTCTCCAACAAACCGGTGATCCCGGAGAGGGTCTTCACGAAAGAGCCATCGGCCGAGCTGCGGCCAGGCCAAAAGGATATCGACGTACTTCCTCCCTACCCGATACTCGATCAAATACTGCGCGGCTACGTAGAATCAGAGAAAAGCGCGGAGGACTTGATTGCAGAGGGACTGCCTAAAAATTATGTAAAATGGGCTATCCAGAAGGTTGACCAAAACGAGTACAAGCGGCGCCAGGGGCCTATAGGCATTAAGGTAAGCCCGCGGGCGTTTGGAAAAGACAGGCGTATGCCTATTACGAATAAGTATTAAACTTAGGCATTAGCCTCGAACTGCCAGCAGCCAATCTGAAGTCTAACTTTGTCATTGAACTTGCTGAGAATCAAATGGTAATCACTTGATACTTCATACGGCACTAGGTAAAGCAGTATCCGCATCAAGTCCCCTTGGCTGCCAACGCTTACCACCCTTGCCTCGTTTTTAATGTCATAATCTCCGATTTCAAGCTCACCAAGCATCTTCTCGATCTTGATGATACCCCAGCAACTTGGATTTTCCGCAACCGGAAAACTAAATTTACTCAATAGATCTTTTAAAGCAGTTCCTGCAGGCATTCCTGCCACCTCCTACCCTGGGCTATGTTTACTTAATTTTAATTAAACGCTATAAACTGAAATCACGGAAATAAATACTGGTTAGCGTGCCCTTCGTGCGGTGAGCGGGTTTTTTCTCGGTGTAGACGGAAACAAGCTGGTTTAAGCTTTAGTTAAACAAAAAATATGCCGATACTAATTAAGCATCTGCAAGATCTGCTTTTAGAAGGTTACGGCGGTTATGAATAAGTACAGTTTTTTGAAGGTCTGGGAATCCTACAGCGGTCTAAAATTAATAGGGGAAGAGCGCGAACGCTTCCTTAAAGACTGCGACCTTATCCTTTACCTTGACGACGACATCCTTGAGATGGCACTTAAAGTAGCAGCTCAGAAACATAATTTTGACTTACAGTATATAGAAACAGTCGGCCTTCACCTGCGCCAATACCTGCACAGGGTAAGGTACGAAGCCCTCGATGGCGAAGGAGAAATTGCCGTCGAAGAACCACCCCGCCAAAACGGTTCGCGCGGGAAAAGGCATTTAACCCTCATTTTTGGCGGAAGAACCAGCTAATACGGCAAGGGCGACTTCAGTTTTATAGCGCGCACGTTCCCTGGCCCTGATTCTGTCGATAAGCATCAACAGTGTAAAAAAAGCAAGCATTAGGTTTAAAACTAAAAGGCCCACCGGCGTTTTTGCAAAACCAAGCATACGGCCAGCGCCGGGAACAACGCAGGCCGCTTTCCCCATTATTTGGTCTTCTCCAACCAGCATGATATCGGCACGGTGATTGGTATCCCCCTTTGTTTTAATGTAAAAACCGCCCCTTTCAAATATTTTATCCACGGCTCTGTGCGTAATGAGAAGGTCCGATGACATGTTTTCGCGGAATACTACAACCTCGCCCCGCTTTACATCAGAAATAGTAGCCGACTTGAAAATAAGCAGCGACCCGGGTGCCATATATGGCTGCATACTGCCGCTTTTAACAATTAAGAGACCGATTTCTCCCGAGACGGCAAGCACAAGAAAGACAGAGAAGACTGCCAGGACCGCCAGCGTAACCGCCGCCAAAATCTTATCTTTAAGGGAAAAACCATTCCACCAACCCTTAATGGTTGCTAAAAAACCGGTCATCATCCCCTCCTGCTACCCCATCGTACATCAACCAACCATAAGAATTCTTAAATAGCCAAAGAAGAAAATAGATAATAGAGAATAGACCGAATAGAAAATGCTCTTAGTAACTTTGCCCTCATTAATCTATCTTTATCCCACAATAATTCAATCTATTTTCTACTTCTCTATTTTCTATTCTCTAGTACAGCGTCACACTTTACTGTTACCGATAGGCATTCTTGCTACCAGTAGGTAGTCTGCATTAGTACAGCGACAATTTATCTGTGACGCTGTGCTAAAGCGGGCGCCATTGCTCGGCATCAAGTCTGAACTTAACGGTAGCCGTAGTCTCAGCATCAACATCCGCCTCCTGGGGAATCCATACCTTAAAATTGACCATGCGACCGTTGTTTACCCCTCCGCCATTGACCCCATCCTGCCTCGCGAACCAGGATGTATCAAGGCTGTTTAGATTGCCGGTCCATGTCTCCCCTGTCACACCGTCTTTCACCTCAACCATGAGAGCATTCCAAAGCTTTGTGCTTGTACCAACCTGCCTGACGGACTTAACCTTGTAGAAGAATTTGGTCGGAGTGGTTGCAAACACGCTTACCGTAGCCTCTTGGGATGGTCCCCCGGGCACCAACCTGGATAGTGCCATAAACGGTTGAGGATACGTGTTTAACTGCATCGAGCCCGCCGTTATGATATTGCCGGCATTTTCAGCCTCGGCAGTCATGTAGGAAAAGGTACCGCCGGCAAGTACAGAAAGAATGATGGTGATGCCCAGAATAGCAACCGAAAATCTCTTCATCAATGCCCCTCCCTATTTAGCTATTTGCACTGTTGCACAAATGCATAATATATCATAGTTGTAAACTAGTCAAGTGCTTGAGGGAAAAGTTATTGTAGAGATCACCAATATTTTGGTAGATTTCATCAGCCTTCGCTTCTTGTAGCTCTTCCCTCGCGTAGCCTCCGGTTAAGACACCAATGGCAAGCATTCCTGCATTTTTGGCCGCCGCTATGTCGTGGGGGCTATCCCCAACACAAACCGACTCACCGGGCTCCACCTTAAGCTGCCTGGCAGCTTTTAGAAATATCTCGGGATTTGGTTTTGAGTGCTTTATGTCCTCAGCAGTGATAATAGCTCCAATAAGATTCTTAATTGAAAGGGCCTCGGCATAAAACTCGGCATCGCGACGGGTTGTTGATGTTGCAAGGGCAAGCTTTATGCCGTTTTTATTTAGTAGCTCAAAGAGCTCTTTTACCATGGGAAACGGTTTTATCTCGGGATAATACTCCCGGAATATGAGTATTTTTTCCTTAACAATGGATTCAATCTCGCCCTGTTTATCTTTTGGGACAAGGGCTTCAGCAATTTCTGTGGCCCTTCTTCCTATTTGCGACTGGATCTTGCCAGAAGGGATATCAAGCCCAAATTTCTTAAAAGCCCTTGTCCAGGATTTAATGTGAAGTTGTGCGGTATCAACAAGCGTGCCGTCAATGTCAAAAATAAAAGCCTTAATCATTGGTCTTGGTCGCCATCCCGTAAATTAAAGTAGCAAGCTCCTCGATTATCGAGGCGTCCTCAACTTCTTCTCTCCATTTAAGCGGAATCCCTTCAAATCCAAGGTAGGTACCGGATAGCGCGCCGGTGATAGCCGCTGTCGTGTCGGTGTCGTTACCGCCTCTTATCGCGTTAAACACGGCTGTCTCATAGCTATCCGGAGATGACATAAAACAGAAGAACGAGCTGGCAACCGTCTCGACGACATAACCGCCGGTTCCAATATCGGCAAGTGAGTATTCCGCAGATGTCCCCTGCTCAAGGAGCTTTTGTGCGATTTCGAGTCTTAAAAGAACCTCTGAGGGCTCGATGAAATCAACCGTCTCGTTGATCAAGTAACCTAAGTCAAGGTCACCTTTGGCCAGACGAGCCACCGCAAAAGCCACCGCAAGACTGCCGTTTATCGCCTCGTGGTTGTTGTGCGTGATGACCGCATCGTCTCCGGCATCTCGGCGCAGTTTTTCAAGGTTGTTCATATCAAGAAGCCCGATAGGTGCAACCCGCATCGCAGTCCCGTTGCCGGCGGCCCAGTCGGCCTTTATGCCACTATTCTTCCAGCTTGCACCCGACTGCAGATTCAAGAGACTTTGTTGCGTGACGTTTCCGATGCCCCGCAAATCCCCGGACTTATACCACTCAAGATACTTCTTTGCGGCCTGTTTGGGGTTAAAGCCACCCGAATTAACTATACTCTCAGCCAGCGCAACAGCCATCTTGGTATCGTCGGTCCATCTTCCCCGGCTCCACCGCCACAGCCCGTCTAAAAACTCGGGCATCTCCAGGTTTGACCTCTTTACCGCCTCAGGCGTGTATCCTTCAAGGCGTGAGCCAAGCGCATCACCCACCGCAAGCCCAAGCAGGCATCCTATAAACCGGTCTCTTATCTCTACCATTGAACAGCCTTTCAATCCAGAAGAGGACTACCTTAGTATACCCAAAGACATCGCAATGCCCATGCGGCAAGTATCTGTAGAAAACCGGATAAGGTATAGAAAAGGCCGGGTCGGCACCGGCTCTAGTTTGAAGACTGGGCGTTTTCTTTGTTGTTTCGGTCCCCGTTGGTCCCTTGAACAACTATGCCGCCAGGACGGTTCTCGAAGTGTTTGACAAGTATGCGCTCAACACGGGCGATTCGCTCGCCCTCCTCTTCTGAAGGGCCTTGCATTTTAACAGGAGGCATAGGGGTATCTTCTGCCTTCTTGCTTTCGACCTTCTCAGAAGCCTTGGGCACATCGGTAACGGGTTTTAGCTCCTCGGTTTTTATCTCCTCGGGTTTCTCGGGCTGGGGCTTAGACTGCCCGCTCGCCTTTAGGGCCGGGCCGGGCGCCTCTTCTTGCTCATCAAATTTAATAAACTTAAGAAAACTCCGTACCAGGATTGCAGTCGCTAGTAAAGCTATAATCCCGAATATTATTACCGTACTGACGAAATCACCCATACCTACTTTTTCCTCCAATATTTTCCTGATAAATATAATAACGCCTAGCAGTCCTCTTATCAAGCAATTTTGCCTACTACGTGCTATTATAGCCTTCGTTTTTGCCGGTTTCCGGCATTAAAAAATGGGAATATCCAAATTAGATCAAGCTACACGCGGGAGGTGATTTTCGTGAACGTAAGCGAGATTATGACCAGAAACCCTGAGGCAGCGCAAGTTACGGATTCTATTATGGATGTCGCATCGATGATGAGAGACCTGAATGTTGGCTTTATGCCGATCTTAGATGGCGACACTTTGGTTGGCGTTGTAACCGACCGTGACATCACATTGCGTGCGGTTGCTGAGAACATGGATGTTGTGGATAACAGCATCGGCGAGATCATGAGCTCCGATCTTCAAGTAGTATCGCCGGACACAGACATCGATGAAGCAGCCCGGATTATGGAGGAGTTTCAGATCAGGAGATTGCCGGTTCTTGATGAGAACGGCATGTTGATTGGGGTATTATCGCTTGGCGATATTGCAGTTCGCACGCAAAATATGGAGCAGGCCGGCGAAATCCTTGAGGAGGTTTCAGAGCCGAGCCGCCCGGAGATGGCAGCCTAATCAGAAACTAGATACTAGAAACAAGAAATCAGACTTATAAAGTTTGGGATGTGTTAATTTAAGTAGGGTGGATAAGTTCCACCCTACTTTTTTTAGGCTATTCTTTGCTATAATTCGACGTTCTACGTTCGTAATTCGACGTTCGCTATTATTCTTCCTTTGCCGATGTGGATTTCCTATAAGCCCATATCCCAAAAGCAAGGATTAAAATTAAAAGTACCAGAGTTGCAATTTGCTCAGTAGTCATTCTAGCTTAACCTCCTATTGCCGTAAAAATCCTAAGATCTTATCTGGCCGGTTCCCTCTATAACGTATTTCGTAGACGTTAATGCTGTCAAGCCCATCGGTCCGCGGGCGTGAAGTTTTTGCGTGCTTATGCCGATTTCCGCGCCCAAGCCGAACTGGCCGCCATCCGTAAACCGTGTTGAAGCGTTGACATAGACTGCGGCTGCGTCCACTTCCTCGGTAAACTCTTTGGCCGCTTCAAGATCTCTTGTGATGATGGCCTCGGAATGCATGGTGCCGTACTTGTTTATGTGGTCGATCGCCTCCTGCACGGAGTCGACAACACGAACGGCTATCTTTAACTCAAGATACTCAGTGTACCAGTCTTTCTCGGTAGCCGGCTGTGCCGTCTGCACCAGCTTCTGCGTTCTCTCATCCCCCATAATCGTAACTTCCTGGGCGATTAAGTCTGCGGCAACCATCGGTATAAACTCATCCGCTACTGATGCGTTTACTAGAAGTGTTTCAGCTGCGTTACAGACGCTTGGGCGGGAGCACTTGGCATTTACAACAATCCTTTTAGCCATCTCAAGGTCGGCGCTTGCATCGACATAGACATGGCAATTTCCCGCGCCGGCCCAGAGAACAGGGACAGTTGCGCCTACCACCACTGCATGTATTAACTCCGGGCCGCCCCGTGGGACAAGAAGGTCGATATAGCGGTCAAGCCGCATTAGCTCGTTTGCCGCCTCTCTGCCCGGGCGGGTTAAGGCCTGGATTGCGTCTCTAGGAAGACCAACCTCGGCAACCGCATCCGATATGACCTCGGTCAGGGCGATGTTGGAGCGGTGCGACATGGAGCCACCCCTGAGTATGATCGCATTTCCGCTTTTTACACAAAGGCCCGCCGCCTCGACGGTGACATTTGGCCTTGCCTCATAAATGATTCCAATGACACCCAGAGGAACTCTAACCATGCGTATCTCAAGCCCATTCGGCACCCGCCACCCCTTGATTATCTCGCCGACAGGGTCGGTAAGAACCGCCACGTCGTCGAGACCTTCAGCCATCTCTTTAATCCTGGTCGAGTTGAGCATCAGCCGGTCCAACAGGGATGAGCTTATTCCCCTCGTGGCTGCTTCCTCCATGTCCTTTTCATTTGCGGCAAGAATTCTCTCACTGTTGGCGATAAGAGCCTCAGCCATGCTCATTAGAGCATCATTTTTCTTCTCGGTACTCATGGTCGCCATAATTCTGGAGGCGGCTTTCGCCCTCCGGCCGATCTCCATTACCTCGGCTTTTATATCCTCTGCCGTTGCCATATCCCAAGCCCCCTTAACGTAATATTACTAAACAATCCCTATGGATAACTTCTTCACTTATATTATTATCAGGAAATTTCTCTATTACCTCCGAGCTTTTAAGCCCTTTTGTTTGATTTACTTCCTCGGAGGAGTAGTTTGTAATCCCCTTTGCAAAAACCCGCCCATACAGGTCTTTGACATCTACGGCATCGCCCTCCTGGAATTTCCCCTCGCTGCCAACAACCCCTGCGGGCAGGAGGCTTTTGCCGGCCGAGATAAGCGCGTTGGCCGCCCCATCATCAACAGTAATGCTTCCGGCGGTCACCTTGCCGAAGGCTATCCAGAGCTTGTGCCCGCTGAGCTTCTTTTTTCTGGGTATAAAAAACGTGCCGACTTCCTTCCTATCCATTATATCAATTAAAACGTTTTCCCTGCGGCCGTTTGCAATAAACATTCCAACCTGGGCAAACGTTGCTATTTTGGCGGCCTGGATTTTAGTTGCCATGCCGCCGGAGCCGAACCTGTTGCCGATACCTCCTGCAAGTTCTTCCACCTCCGGCGTGATATCTTTAACCTCCGGGATAAGGCTTACCTTATCGGCCTGCCTGGGGTCGGCGGTATAGAGACCGTCAATATCGGAGAGCAGGATCAAGATATCGGCGTTTACAAGATTTGCGACAAGGGCCGCTATGGTATCGTTGTCTCCAAGTTTTATCTCATCGACGGCGGTTGCATCGTTCTCGTTTATTACCGGCACGATGCCCAACCTGAGAAGTTTTTTCAGCACGTTTCTTGAGTTAAGATACTGCTGGCGGTGCGTTATATCATACTGAGTCAAAAGAACCTGGCCGACTCTTAGATCGTGTTCGCTAAAAAGCGTTGCATATTCGTGGATTAAAAGCCCCTGGCCGACCGACGCCGCAGCCTGAAGAGTGGGAATGTCTTTAGGCCTGGCTTCTAAGCCAAGGCCCTCAACCCCGGCGGCGATCGCACCCGAGGATACTAAAATAACCTGGTATCCCTTGGAGTATAGTCTAGCAACCTGATCTACCAGGTTTTTTAGTTGCAAACGATCGATTTTACCGGTGCTTTTCGTAATAGTGCTCGTCCCAAGCTTTATAACGATTCGGTGAGCACTACGGAAGACATTCAGTCCTTTGCATGAAGTTACCTCGATCTCTTAGAAATCAGGAGTCAGAATCCAGAGGATTCTTTCCAAGCCAACCCTGTTATCTTATAGTTTCGTTCGAACCAACAGGTTTCTTAAATATTTTAACATTTTTACATGCTGATAAATAGCTCACAAAGTGAAAGCAAGATATGTGGGCAGTAGCATTTCACCGCGGAAAGCCCGATAAATCGGGTAACTACAGATAGAAATCAAAGGTCATCTTGCCGATGCGAACCGTATCCCCTTCTTGCACGCCGGCCTCAATCAGCTTATCCTCAACACCGACCGCCTTTAGCCGTCTTTGCAGGTGAAGGACCGCATACTCGTTTTCAAAGTCCGTCATGGCGACCATGCGCTCGACATTTACGCCGTGGACAAC
This sequence comes from bacterium, assembly GCA_902810715.1. Classification (GTDB taxonomy): domain Bacteria; phylum Actinomycetota; class Aquicultoria; order Aquicultorales; family Aquicultoraceae; genus CADDYS01. Next base: position 15,092 of record CADDYS010000025.1, read on the forward strand.
CCAGATATTATCCTCTTTAAATACGCTAATTTCCTCAGACCTCGGCTTTTTGGCGACTTTCTTTTCGATTTTCTCTTTTTTAGGTCTGGGCGCCCGCTCGACGCTATCAAGCATATCGGCAACGGCATAAAGGAGCCTGTCCATACCGGTCCCGACAGCTGCCGAAATTGGGTAAAAAGGAATTTTCCCCTGCATCATATACTCCCCAACCCGGACGATGTTTTGCTGTGCCTCAGGTAAATCCACTTTATTTCCCGCAACGATCTGAGGCCGTGCGGCAAGTTCGGGATCATATAGCTCAAGCTCGTGGTTTAGGTCCTCGTAGTCCTCAATCGGATCTTTTCCCTCAAGGGCCGCAAGGTCAAGGATGTGGACGATGACCCCCGTTCGCTCGATATGCCTTAAAAAGCCGTGGCCCAGGCCTTTGCCGGTGTGCGCACCCTTGATGAGTCCTGGGATATCGGCCACCACAAAGCTTCTACCATCGGAGAGGCTTACTACCCCGAGGTTCGGAATAAGCGTTGTAAATGGGTAGTCGGCGATTTTTGGACGCGCGGCGGATATCCTGCTAATAAGGGTGGATTTCCCCGCGTTGGGAAACCCGACCAGACCGACATCGGCAAGAAGCTTTAGCTCAAGGGTAATCCATCGCTCTTCACCCGGCTCGCCTTTCTCGGCAAAGGATGGCGACCTGCGGGTCGGTGTGGCAAAGTGCGCATTTCCCCTGCCGCCCATACCGCCTTTTGCGACAACCGTGCGCTCGCCGGGCTCGGTCAGGTCGGCCAGGATATTTCTTTCCTCGTCCTTCACCAACGTGCCCGGCGGAACCTTTAAGACAATATCCTGCCCATTTGCGCCTTTTTTGTTTGCACCCTGGCCGTGCCGGCCACGCGTAGCCTTGAAGTGTCGCTGGTAACGAAAATCCATGAGCGTGCGAAGCCCCTCATCGACCTCAAGGATGACGCTTCCGCCACGGCCGCCGTCTCCCCCATCCGGGCCTCCCTTGGGGATATACTTGGCCCGGAAGAAGCTGACCACGCCGTTTCCGCCATCACCCGCTTTTACAAATATCTTCGCCTCATCGATAAACATGGTTTCTCGTCACTCGTTTTACTCGTTCCCCGAATAAGCCAATAGCCAAGTAGCCAAGAGCCCTGAGTAAGCCAATAGCCAAGTAGCCAATAGCCAATAGCCAATAATAAGATTTAGCATTTTCATTGGCTATTTGGCTATTGCCTATTGGCTGCATTCTCATTGGCTATTTGGCTATTGCCTATTGGCTGCTTTTACCCAACCAAAAAAGCCACAGTTCCCTGTGGCTTTAGCAGCGCCCTTTAACATTTTAGCTTGTGCCTAAGCTTGCCCGATGGCCTCACTTAGCACACTGACCTTGCGGCCGTTTTTGCCGTTGCCCTCAAAAACCACATAACCGTCCATCAGCGCAAAGAGGGTGTAATCACGCCCAAGCCCGACATTCTCGCCCGGCTTAATCTTCGTGCCGCGCTGGCGTACTATTATACTCCCGGCGGTTACACTCTGCCCGCCAAAGGCCTTAACGCCCAACCTCTTAGAATGGCTGTCGCGACCGTTCCTGGTACTTCCCATTCCCTTTTTATGAGCCATCTATATCACCTCGTTAAAAAAACTTATTAACAAAAATTGCGCATTCAGCCAATTATATGAGGCGATATAACTTTTGTCAATTGCGGATACTAACCGTGTGGATACTATCCGCACGTGAATGGAGCCTCTAGCGAGGCTCCATCTATACATACCCTTAAATTATAATCTGTATTATTTGCTATCCCTTAAGCCGCGTGCCTTGTACTGGAAACTGCAGCAGGTTCCTTAGCTATCTTAATCCCAAGGCCTTTAGGGATTTCCCATGCTGCAAATATGGCCAACCCTACCCACAGTATATCGAGCCAGGAGACGACTGCACCGAGATTGGTTATGAAGGAATAGATGGCTTTCCATGAAAGAACCGCTATTTTAGAGGCCGCATCCACCCCATACTTCCCTATTACCACGTCTCTCAAGAGGTAGAAGAATGTGACGTACTTGCCAACGATGATTCCAATCAGGCTTGAAACGATCGCGATTGTTTGAATCGCTCTACCTTTTCTGCCCTTTGCAGACCACATGCTTGCAAACCCGCACATAACACCTACTGCCCATGCCATAAAGCCAATCTCGTAACCGGTCGCGTTTACCAAAAAGCCCCAAAGGACCCCGCCGATAAGAGCCGCTATCAGACTTCCGATAGAGGCCGCTATTATCAATCCGGTCGTAGGCTGCTCTTTTTTGGCAGATTCTAAAACGTGTGAGTGAACCTCGTCGACGAACTGCTTGGCGATTTGTTTGCCGGCCCCCATCTCAACAAGCGTATCGTAGATGGATGCTTTTTCAGACCCCATCATAATCTGATCAACTACGAAATCCGATAATTGGGCAAGCTCTGTTTTCGATAATGCTTTTTTCTTTTCTTCTTTGACCTTTGCCTTGCCCGTCTTCTTGATTGTTGCTTTGCTCGCTACTTTACTTGCTGTTTTACTTGCTGTTTTACTTGCTGCCCTGTTTGGTGCTTTTCTTTGTACTTTTCTTTCCGGCCCGGTATCTGCTTTTAGTGCTGTGTTGTTTTTCATATCAGCTCTCCCTTCCTGGTTTGTCCTTAATCTTGAAGGCTAGGCAACCCTGCCTATGTCTATATCTGAATACCCATCGAAGATGAGTTTTTCTTCCTGCTTAATAAGCGCGTTAAGGATTGTGCTCAGGCGCTTGAAATCGCGCATAAACGCTATCCTATCGCCTCCCTCGGCGTACTGGTCAAGAAATAGGATGAGCACTGCGGCTATCCTTGCGGTGTCGCGTGTAAACCACTCAATTGTGCGATGAAGCTTCTGGTTATTGGCTGCCACCTCGCGAAGTTTCGGGTAAAGCTCCTCGTTTTCTTTCCTAAGATGCGATAGCAGCGATGACTTGATCGATTTCAGGTGCTTGCGATCTTCTTCAGATGAGATATTGATGTCTCTGAGACTTCCAAAGGAAGTGGACAATTCGGTGTGTTCCAATCTGAGTTCGTCGATTAGATCTATCAATGTGGTTCCTCCTCTTTTGCTATAGTTGGTGTATCTTAACTAGCTTAATCATCGGTCTTGCTATGATTGTTCTTGAGAGGAGATTTGATGGATTTTGGGGTAAATCGACAATTTCTAGAGTTTCGTCCAGGGGCAGAGGCGGCGCTCAATTAAATCGAGCAGCTCATAGATGATAATTCCCATGATCGCCATGGCCATGATACCGCCGAACATGTCCGGGTAGTTAATGCGACTCCAGGCATCGACTATAAAATAGCCGAGCCCGTCCTGCGTCGCAAAGGACTCGGCAAAAAACAGCACCGCTATCGCCGTGCCCGCGGCAATACGAAGGGCGGTAAACATCTTGGGCAGGCTTGCGGGGTAAACCACATGCTTATATATATGCCACCCGGTTGCGCCAAGTGACTTCATGGAAAGAACTGTCTGGTTGGGTATCTCACGCGCAGCGTCACGTGTAGTAACCAGTATTTGGAAAAATACGATGACTGTTATCAAGACGATTTTGGATAGATTGCCCAGCCCCAACAGCAAAAGCAGAATCGGCAGGAAGACTACCTTTGGAATCGGATAAAGGATAAATATAAGCGGTGCGAAAAAGCGGTCGATACTCTCTTCCCTGCCCAGAATAAGGCCGGCGGGCAGCGCAAGCAGCACGCCTAAGATGATGCTTAAGCCCACCCTGTACAGGCTGACCGCAAAATGCCACGGTAGGTCGCCGGGCAGAAGGCGGAAAAAGTCGCTTAACGCGCTAACCGGCGTCGGCAGCGCCCGCGTGTTTAAAAGGGTCGCTAAAGCATACCATATGATAAAAAGGGTTACAGCCGCGCCGAGATATCCTTTTGCCTTACTCAACGCCGACCACTTCCTTTGCGCCGTCTTTTAAGATGCCTCGCAGCCCTGCACAGCGGTTGTAAAAAGCAGAGGTATTGCGGTACTCAACCTCGCCCATGCCATTGTTGCCGACCATCTTGATAACCCGCCCCGGGTCCATCCCCATCACGGCAATGCGCTTTCCAAGAAAAGCGGCTTCTTCGATACTATGCGTGACCAAGACGATTGTTAGGGGCTCAACACCACTACCCCCGTTTGAGCTGTTTTTGCCGTTTAAGTTTCGCTCGCGCCATATCTCAAGCACGGTGTTTTGCAGCTCTTCGCGGGTTAGCGCATCAAGCGAGGAGAAAGGCTCATCCATTAAAAGGAGGTCCGGGTTTAGTGCAAGGGACCGGGCAATTGCTACGCGCTGGCGCTGCCCGCCGGAGAGCTGGGCCGGGTATCTATCCCTCATATCCCAAAGGCCGAGGCGGCGCAGAATCTTTTCGACTTCGGCATTGATTTCGTCTTTGTGGACATGCCGCACCCGCAGACCGAGCGCGGCGTTATCAAAAACCGTATTCCAGGGAAACAACCCGTAATCCTGCAGGATGAGCGCCGTCTCACGGCGCTGCCCGGATAATTCCCCGCCGTTAATTTTTATACTTCCCCTGGTCGGCCTGATCAAGCCGCTTAAAGCGTAAAGGAGTGTCGATTTGCCGCAACCCGAGGGACCGATTATAGATAGCGCGTCACCGTCCGGAATTTTAAGGTCGATACCATCAATCGCCGTAACCGTCCGGCCCAGGCTTTTATAATCAACTCCGACTTCCCTAAGCTCAACTTCCGACACTAGCTGGGCTGTACCTCCTGGTTGACAAGATCCGAATATTTCAGGCCCGGTTTTATGATGCCCTTTTTAACCATCCAATCAAGCAGGCGATCGACATCGGCCTTCGAAGGAACCTGTACTTTAGGATAGGTGTTTATCTTATAGCTTTCGGCGATTGGTTTCGGCAGTTTGGCCGTATCAACGAGTAGCTTGCGATAGGAGTTTGGGTTTTTGTTGATTAAGTCAACACTCTCGTTTATGCCTGAGAGCATATCTTTGACCGCTTTCTTGTTCTTTGCCAGGAAATCTTTTCTAAATAGTAAGACGGTTTGGGACAGGTTTGAGCCTTTCGTGTCGTCAATAATAAGGTGCGCTCCTTGTTTCTCGGCAAGCGTTAAAAGCGGGTCCGGCAAAGCCGCCGCCTGGGCCTGGCCATTCATGACGGCCTCAAGGCGCACCGGGATCGCTTTGATCTCAACCTTCTTTATGTCGGTATCGGCGAAGCCGTTTTCTTTAAGCAGCGCGTCTGTAACATATTCGGTGATGGTGTTGCTGGATATCGCGATCGGCACACCCCTTAGCTCGGCAACTGTTTTTATATTGGAATTCGGTGAAGCCACAATACCGAAGCGTCCCTCGGAGGCCTTTGACCCGAGGAGAACATCTACTACCCGGACCGGCGTTCCGCCCTGCTGTAATGCGGCAGCGGCAATCAAATCACCCATAAACCCGTCTATTTGACCGGCCTGTAGCGCGGCGTCTCTCTCCTGCGCGCTTTTAAAGACCGTGACTTTCACGTCGATGCCCTTGTCTTTGAGAAGCCCTTTCTGCTCGGCGACATTTATCGGCAGGGTATCTTCAGTCGGCAGAGTGCCGATTTTTATTATAGTAAGTTCTTTTTTAGCGGTTGCCTCTTTGACTTCGGTTTTTCCCCTGACCGCCGTGTTGCAGCCCACCCCTAAGATAATGAGTGCTAAGATAAGTAGACCAGCGACAAACCTTTTCATTCATGTCCTCCTCGTATAATGCTTTATTTAATATAATGCCAATGCATGGCTAAAGAGGATATTAGCACATTATTGGTCCAACGGTCTTCTTTTTTGCCTGTAAAACAGTTTAAGACCTTCAAACCAGGCAATACTGGCAACCCCGGCAACAAAGGCGATTAGCAAATCAACCGGGTGCAGAACTGTAAAACGAAATAGACTTCTTAAGAAAGGAACGTAAAGCACTAGCCCAAGAACAACCAGGGCACCACTCACTACCCACCAAAGCGCCGCGTTAGGAGAGCGCAGGGTCTCTAATATACTGCGAGACCAGGAGCGGTTTGTAAGTATTAAGGCAAGATTTGCGACGATTAGCGTTGTAAATGTGAGTGCCCGGGCATCGGCGGCCCCCTTGCCGCGATACAGGTCAACCCCAAATATGATAAGCACTATAATGAGCACGCTTATCCCTTGTAATATACTCAGCCCCATAACTTTTCTGCCGAATAAAGGCTCTTTAGGGTTACGGGGCGGGCGGTTCATCACATCGGCCTCTTCGGGCTCCGCCTCAAAAACAACCGAACTCGCGGGGTCGATAATCAGCTCCAGGAACATAATATGGGCCGGTAAAAGAACAAGCGGTAGGTTAAAAAGAACCGGGATTAGCGACATGCCGATAATCGGGACGTGAATGGCAAAGACGTAGGAAAAAGCCTTCCTTATGTTATCATAGATCCTCCGACCCAGCCTGACTGCGGTGACAATGGATGCAAAGTCGTCATCAAGCAAAACCAACGACGACGCCTCACGGGCGACATCGGTGCCGCGTCCTCCCATTGCAACCCCGATATCGGACTCTTTTAAGGCGGGTGCGTCGTTTACACCATCGCCTGTCATGGCCACGACTTCCCCGTTGGCCTTAAGCGCGCTTACAAGGCGCAGCTTTTGCGCTGGTACTACGCGAGCAAAAATATTGACGGTTTTAATGCGTTCACGGAGATGCAGGTCGTCCATATCCTCCAGCTCGGGCCCGGTTATACTTTCACCGGACGGCGTAAGGCCAATCTGGCGCGCTATACTTTGCGCGGTGCCCGGATAATCGCCGGTAATCATAACAACCCTTATGCCTGCACCATAGCACTCCCTTAGCGCCTGGGGTACGGTTGGGCGTACCGGGTCGGAAAGACCGATCAATCCCAGAAACTCGAAATCAAAGTCCTGCTGTTCCGTGGGAAACACCGGCCCTTTAAAATATGCTTTGGCAGCGCCGAGCACACGCAAACCGTCTTCGGCCATATCGCTTATTTGTTTATTTAAACCCGCCCATTGCTCTTCACTGAAGTGACACAACTCGGCGATAGCCTCGGGCGCTCCCTTGGAGGCGATCACGTACTCGCTGCTATCCGGGGATTTCCAAACATGCGAAAGCGCAAGCAGGTTACGCGACAAGGAGTATTCACGAACCAGCGACCAGTTTTTATGGATGTGCTCGGTCTGGGCCAGGTAATGCTCGCCCAGCTCTTTAATGGCTTTCTCCATTGGGTCGAAGGTTTGGATCTCGCTTGCCAGGATACTAAACTCGACCAACTGGTGAAACTTCTCGGGAAGTGGGCGCGGCACGGCATAGTTTACGCTATAGGACTCTCCCTCAGTATAAAGCTTGCTGACCGCCATGCGGTTCAAGGTAAGCGTGCCCGTTTTATCCACACAAAGAACCGTCGTCGAGCCGAGCGTCTCGACAGCGGGCACGCGGCGCGTAAGAATCCTGCTTTTTGAGATGCGCCAAGCGCCGATCGCTAGAAATACAACCAGGATAACGGGGATTTCCTCCGGTATCGTGGCCATGGCAAAAGCGATGCCGGCCAGTATCCCGTTTAACCAGTTACCCCTGGTGACGCCATATGCGATAACTATAAGCAGTGCAAGAGACAGCGCCAACAAGGCGAGATTTCGAATAAGCACTCCGGTCTTTTGTTGAAGCGGGGTCTGTTCAGGCCCAACCTCACGCAGGCTTTTACCAATCTTGCCCATCTCGGTATAAATCCCGGTTGCCAGCGCCCTTGCTACGCCCTGCCCCTGGACGACCAATGTACCGGAGTAGACAAACGGCAAGTCCTCGCCGCCGGGATGCACCATCTGCATAATCCCGTCCCACGGGACTTTTCGAACCGGTGCGGATTCGCCCGTTAGCAGCGACTCATCAACTAAAAAGTCGCTACATTGAAGAAGCACGGCATCTGCCGGGACACGATCGCCCTCAGCAAGAACGATAATGTCACTGCGGACAACATCGCGACCGGCAATTCTTTCCTGCCTGCCACCGCGAATAACTAAGGCCCGCGGGCTTGAGAGATCGCGAAGGGCCTCCAGTGCGCGCTCTGTCCGCCTCTCCTGGTTAAACGTGATACTGACGATGACAAAGACAAAGCTAAGCAGAAGGACCGCCTCCTCAAAGTCACCCAGCACAAGGTAAACCACACCGCCCGCAATAAGAAGCAGAAACATGGGTTCACGAATTACGCTAAAGGCGATAGTAAAGGCATTGCGCGGCCTTGCCGAGGGAAGTTCGTTATAGCCCTCTTCCTCCAGCCGTTTAGCGGCCTCCTCATCTGAAAGCCCTATGAAAGAACTTGAGTCGAATTCATCAATCATATCATCTTGGCTCCTCGGCCGCCCAGTACCTTGCCAGACCCAACTTAATGCGGGGCTTGCGGCATAGCGGCGCCGCGAACCAGCGAAGTTATAACACCGATTGTAGCAATAATACCACCCACTATAAAAGCCAAGTGTATCGCAGATGAAAGGTGGGGGTCGCCATCACCCCCTGGAGCAAACGTGGCAACGATCGCTCCAGCTATAGCAACGCCAAGTACCATACCTATATTTCTTGCGGTCGCCTGCGAGCCGGACGCTACCCCGAGCCGATGGCGCGGGACTGCTCCCAAAAGGGCGCTCGTATTTGGTGACTGAAACATGCCCGAGCCAAGCCCCATAGCACTTAGAAGCACCGCCACCGGAACAAGACCGGAGTTTGCCGAAGTTTGAGACAAACCAAATAATGCAATTGCCGATACCGCGAGGCCCAGCGACGAGAGAAGCCTTGAGCCTATTTTATCTGAGAGCGTTCCCGATACCGGCGCAACAATACCGGTTAAAAGAGGAATAGCTGTTAAAACCAACCCTGTTGTCTGGATGTCAACCTTAAAAATATCACGCAGGTAAAATGGTGTCAGAATGGTAACTATAAAAAGTGCGGCATAATTGATAAGTGCGCTCGCGTTGGCCGCCGAGAAGAGCCTGATTTTAAAAAGTGAGAGATCAAGCATCGGGTCTTCCACCCTATTCTCCACCAGGATGAACAGAGCAAATAGAACGACAAATGCCACAATTAGCCCCAGCGTTTCGGGTGAACGCCAACCCCAACTGTTACCCATACTTAGTGCAAGTAAGATCGAGAAAAGAGCCGCGAAGGCGGTTATAGAACCTAAAAAATCAAACCGCTTACCGGCCTCTAGCTTTCCCTCTTTTAAGACGACAGAAGCAAGTATCGACACGATAATGCCTATCGGGATGTTTACAAAGAAGATCCATCTCCAGCCGTAGTTATGAACAATAAAGCCACCTAGCGTCGGGCCAGCAGTCAGCCCAATTGCAACGGCAATGCCGATCATGCCAAGCGCCTTCCCCCGCTCATTCGGCGGGAACGTTTTTGTTATAATAGCGGGACCCATTGAGAACATGCATGTCGCCCCAAGAGCCTGCACGACTCGGAAGAATATTAGCTGATGAACCGTTCCTGAAAACCCACAGAGTGCGGAGGCTGCCGTAAACGTAAGAAAGCCTGTTATATAAATACGCTTATGCCCTATCATATCGCCCAACCGGCCGGCGCTTAAAAGAAGCGCGGAAGTCACAAGCAGGTACGACATGACCACCCACTCAACTGTGGTTATACCGACGGAGAAGGTTCTGGATAGTGCCGGCAATGCAATGTTGACAATACTGGTATCAAGAGGTGCCATAAACGTACCGATGAAAACTGTCATCAATACATACCAGCGATAGTTACCCGCATTATCATTAATGCTATCCAACTTCAAAAGACTTCCTCCTTCTCATATATTAATAGCACCTCTAATTGCTCGCTTCAACGAAATTAGTATGGATATACCCTGTAAGAGGAAGCCCTATAGCTAGCCGTTAAGACGGTATACGGCGATACCTGCTATTAAGATGGTATATAAAATACCGGCGAGGTTGATATCTTAGATTAAAAATCCCCCTTGATCTTATTAAGCTCGGTAAGTGTAAAGACGGGTCCATCCTTGCAGATATACTTAGGCCCTATATTGCAGCGACCGCACTGGCCAACGCCGCATTGCATCTTGGACTCTAAGGTGGTTATGATTTGATTTGATTTAAAGCCCATGCTAACTAAATCCTGCAGGACAAACTTTATCATAACCGGCGGCCCGCAGGTCAAGGCGATAGCGTTCTCTGGTGATGGTGCGGCTTCTTTAAGCAGTGCCGGGACAAAGCCGACTCTGCCCATCCAGCCCTCAGATGCACAATCTACGGTAATTTCAAGGTTAAAGTCCCTGGCCTCTCTCCAGATATCATATTCCCGCCTAAACACAAGGTCCTGCGGGCTTCTTGCACCGTAGATGAGCTGGATACGCCCGTAGTCATCCCGGTTGTCCAGCACATAGTTGATGACGCTTCTAAGCGGTGCAAGACCGATTCCTCCCGCTACAAATATCAGGTTTTTTCCCTTCCAGTGCTCTACGGGAAAGCCGTTGCCGTAGGGGCCGCGAAGGGCGATCTTATCGCCCGAAACCAGCGTGTGAATCGCCTCGGTCACTAAACCGATTCTTTTAATGCTGAACTCGAGGTAATCCGGGCGGGTCGGGGTTGATGTGATAGAAATTGTCGATTCACCCACCCCCAGGATTGATAGCTCGGCAAATTGACCGGGTTTATATGTAAATTCCCCACGGTGTTTAGCATCATCAATTTTAATCCTGAATGTCTTTACATCCGACGTCTCGTTGATAACGTTGATTAAGGTTGCGCTTATCGGAACTAGTATGCTGGTTTTTACAGAGCTTGCATTAATGGTCACTTCAACTCACCCCCAGTCCCGTGGGTTTCTTCCTTCGGCTTTATATCGCAGGATCTAAGTTTGTCGCCTTCGTTTGGAAGCTTATCGACAAAATCGATTGGTGATGGCGAGACTATAGCGACCGCGTCTCTTAAGAACTCACGTATATCAAACGCGACCGGGCAGCTTCTTATGCAGCGCCCGCACCCGACACAGCCGGCAACACCCGAGTTCTCGATAAAATAAGAGAACTTATGCATCATTCTCTGGCGAAGCCTCTTCCAGTGTTCAACTCTTGGGTTATGTCCGCCGGCGGCGCGTGTAAACCTGCTGAACATACAGGAATCCCAGGTACGGTAACGATTACCCTTATTTATGCTACCTTCATCCTCAACATCAAAACAATGACAGGTCGGGCACAGAAATGTACATGCGCCACAGCTTAGACACTTATCTGCCTGGCTTTGCCAGAATAGGTCGTTATAAAAAAGACTGCTTAAGTCCTTTGCCGATGGTATAGAGAACTCGGTTGATGCGGAATCAATCCTATCAACGGCTTGTTTTTGTTCTTCCTCATCCTCTTGCGACGCATTAGTAAACAAGTCGCCCCCGACTAAGACGAGCTCCTCACCGACCGGTGTCAGCGCCTCAACGTAGTAGCGGTCACCAAGATCGACCATCCACACATCCCCCGTCTTATCAACTGGAGACCCGCCTACGGAGGTGCAAAAACAAGTTATTCCTGATTCCTTGCAGGCAAGCATTATAAGGGCTGTATTGTCTCTTTCTGCTGCATAGCCGCATTCCGGAGCGGCGGGATCAAGAAACACCTTATCGATAATCTCAAAGGCCCGTGCATCGCAGGGTCTTATGCCGAAGATAATCTTTTTCGGCAGTTTGCCACATCCCTGCACTATCTTCAGCCCGTCCTCGTCGTACTCGTAAGTCAGCAAGAGCTCTACTCGCTTAAAAATCAAGCCTTTAGGAGGAATATCAGTCCTGATTTTAAGTTCGGGCATGGTACCGGCGGTTATTTGCGCAAACGATGATGCGCCGGGCGATTTCCCATTCGGAGTGCTCGCCATCGGAGCGAATACCTTTGAGTTCTCGATCAACTTGTCTATCCAGGCCTGCAGATTGCCGACCGAAATCACCTTAGCGGCCACTTCTCTCAAGCTCCTCCTTTGAGAAGGTCTCAAGCGGCGGGCGTTCGTCAACGCTCTCGCCGGCTTTAAAGTCAAACAGCTTCTTTACCGCCTTACCCACCTGCTTATGAAGAAGGGTCAGCGGTATCTCAACTGGGCATGCCCTCTCGCACGCGCCGCACTCGATGCAACGCCCTGCGACATGCATAGCACGAAGGGCATGAAACATAAGCGCCTCTTCCGGGCCTTGCTTTGTGCCGGTCCATTTCTCACGGTGCGACTGCGCCGAGCAACTGTCCCGGCAGTAGCAGGCCGGGCAGGCCTCACGGCAGGCGTAGCAGCGGGTGCAACGCTCAAACTCCTTCATCCAGAACTTGCGCCACCAGGCGGCGTCGGCATCTTCTGGAACCGGGGACTTCTCCTCACCTGTAAGCGGTTGGACAGGATCACCGATCATTTCGTCGCAGAATGTCCTATCATGGTAATTACAAACCAGGCACTGATCCAGGACAACTTCGGAAAACGCCGTTCTCTTTTCCTCATCGCCTATTTTAACAACCATATCCGCTCCATCGAGATAAGCCTCGGTGGCCTCATTTATGTCCCCGGATGCCAGCTCAAGTTTGGCCGGATCAATAATACCCCGGCAGGCTACACCGACTATGTAGAGGTTATCTCGGTTGATCTTGCCCTCAGCTAAGAGGGATACAATCGAGCCGGCCTCGCACGGCTTAGTAAAGATAGCGGCTTTTTCGCGAAGCCGCGGTAGATACACAGCCAGGTTATTCATGCAAAACGGACTAAAGATAAGTTTCGAGGCCTCTTGCCCTTCACGCGCAAACACGGGTGTTGCCTTAGTTGGGTTCCAACTCTTACCCCAACCGATGACTACATCTGCCTCTCCCGACTCAAGAAGTTCTATAGCTTTTTCTCTAAGTTGCACTTCAAGTTTATCCATCTCAAGCCTCACTAGCCTGTGGATCTTCGATCATCTCAGATGCACTCATAACCTCAGATGCAACCGCCGGATCAAGCCTGCCGGCATCCGCCCTAAACTTGCCAAGCCCCTGCAAGGTATTGACAAACTCGGTTATGCTCTCTTTTACCTGCCTGCCCTCAGAGGCGGATATCCAGGTGTATTTAA
>CADDYS010000026.1 GCA_902810715.1 bacterium
ATGATATCGAGGAATGGCGAAGCAATCTAGAAAAATATATCACTACTGATCAGCCTGATTTTCAGAGGATTAAGGCCGTGGGCAAGCTTGATGCTAATGGAAAACTTCTGCCTAACTCAGTAAAGCTTTATTTTGAAGGAGATGGCCCTGATGGGAAGGGTGTCAGATACGTTCCATGTAGTCGCATTCTCAAAGATATTCCAACTCCTGAGCAAGTAGAAAGAGATGTTTATAATGGGTTAAGAGATATGCTGGGGAAGTAGCTAGATATAAGGGGAAATAACTCCAGCAAAGTATCTCGGGAGATTGCAAAATTGGTTTGCCTTCAAATGGTTTACCCTCCAGCCTGGTTTTTAGACCAAAGACTAGCACAGCTTATTTTTTAAGTAACAAAGAAAAAATCAGTGTATGTAGGCTTGATAATAGTAGCGCTAAGGCCATAGTTACTTTTGGGCAATCCGCTGGGGCTGTTTTTGGTTTATTATTTGATTCAGGCAATTCAAAAGTGCTTTACGGAGTGAGCTATAAGCAGCTAATCAAAATAGATCTCAGCAGGTAGTTTTGCAATGTTGTTGGATTCACCAAAGAGTTTTCGAGGAAGCGCAACCAGTGATGTTTGCGCTTGAATGCTTTATTTCCACTAAGGTCAGGGGCATATTCTGCCGATAAAAATAACCGTAGGCTAGAAAAGGCCTATTTTTAGCGGTATTTAAGGCAAGATTTAAACAAAAAAACAGTGTTTTAGGAGCAAATCGTGGTAAAGCTTACGCGCCTAGATGGAAGTGAACTTACTATAAACGCAAACTTAATAGAGGTTGTAGAGGCAAACCCTGATACAGTAGTCACTCTTTTAAACAACAAGAAATTTATGGTCAAGGAAACCCCAGAAGAAATCACAGAAAAAGTGGTGGAGCATTACCAAAAAGCCGGCGGTCCCAGGCTTATAGTCTATACGGACCACGCCTGCTGTAATGACGAGCATTTAGCATCGTAGACACTTTGAAAATCCTTCGTAACAGAACTCTTAGCAATTACTGCAGCAGCTAGTTTTACCAAAGCCAAAGGATAAAAACCCTTGATAACCTGTATTGCATATTTATAAGGTGGTTTTTGATGGCTGAAGAAAAAGCTGTAGCCAAAGAACAAGAGGCTCCTCAGGAACAAGAGGTAGCCCAAGAAGTTAAGAAAGAAAAAGGCCCGAGCCTGTTCTCAAAAATAGGTTTTCTTAAGATACCCATTATTTTTCTTTTAGTTGCTATCCTTGCGGTTGGGACCGCTTTAATTGTAACCAAAGTTGCCCAGGGCAGCGCCGTAACTAAAAAAGAGAATGCAAAAGCAGAGAAAAAGAACCAGCTCGGGAAGTTTATAACCCTTGACCCCTTTACGGTAAACCTTGCCGGCGGGCAGAACTACCTGCAGGCCGCAATCGCCTTTGAGATCGACGGTAAGAACACTGAGCTGGAGACCGAGTTAAAGGATAGGAAGCCGCAAATCAACGACACCATTATAACTATCCTTTCATCCAAGTCGATCGACGACATCTCCAGCAATCAGGGAAGGGAAAAGCTTAAAGCTGAGATTAAAAAGGCGGTAGACTCTCTACTTGGCTATGGTAAAATTGAACGTGTCTACTTTACTACGTTCATTATGCAGTAATATTCTTACCATAGGCATAGTAGGAGTTAATTATGGCTGGAACGCTTACACAAGAGGAAATTAACGCACTCTTGTCTACGGCATCAACAGGGCAACCGGAGAGCGTTGAAGACGAACCTACCGCCGTGTCGCCCAGCACAAAGCATATCCGAATCTACAATTTCCGCCATCCTGATAAATTTTCAAAAAGTCACCTAAGCACGATGGAGCTCATCTACGAAGGCTTCTCGCGTCACTTAAAGACGGCTCTTTTTGTTTACGTTCGCCAGAGTATTAACTTCAGCCTTGCATCTGTTGAACAACAATCATTTGAGGAATATGTGGAGTCGCTTCCAACTCCGAGCTCGCTTATTACTTTTAAAATGAAGGGCCTACCCGGTAGCGCGGTTTTAGAGATAAGCCCCGAGCTAACATTTCTCATACTGGATAGGCTGCTTGGCGGGATGGGAGACCAGCCGACCAAAGTTAGGGACTTGACCGAGATTGAACAGGTTATTATACGAAAAGTTGCCGAGAGGATTCTTATGGCGTTTAGGATGGCTTGGTCTGAGATTCACGACGTCGAGCCTTCCATTGAGTCGTTGGAAACAAACCCTCAGCTCTTGCAGGTCGTACCTCCCAACGAGATCGTGGCTATCGCGACCCTTGAGGTGAGGATAGGCGAGGCGACCGGAGCTATGAGCGTCTGCCTGCCATACCTTACGCTTGAGACCATAATGCCTAAACTTACCAGACAGGTTTGGTTCTCTGCCAAGTTTGAGCACAGCAGTGGCGATGAGACGGAGAACCGCAAAATAAGAGAAAACATCAACCGTGTATGGCTTCCTGTTTCAATTGAACTTGGAAGGGCTAAAATAAGTGTCAAAGACTTGCTTCAACTGAAACCGGGCGACTCAATCCAGCTGGATACACCTGCCGACCACGACGTCAGGGTTTTAGTTAACGGCAAGATTAAATTCTATGCGCAACCCGGAGTTATCGGAAAAAGATTAGCGGTAAAGACCACTAAAGTAGCTACTTAAGGAGTCGTCCTATGAAAGATGAAAAACCTGATGCAGTAGAGCTCTCAGAAATAGAAAAAAGCGCTATCGGTGAAATATGTGACTTGATTATCTCGTCTCTGGCAAAAAATTTCAGCGAGAGACTTAGCGGAGATGTCGGGATGAATCCGTCCACAGTCGAACCGTTAGGGTTGGGAGAGGTCAGCGGTAAGATAACCACACCCGTCTTACTCATCCAATTAAGCTCAAGGCTGGCACTTGAGGGAAACTTCTTTATGTTTATTGGCGGTGACGGCCTCCCGAAGATTTTTGATGCCGCAATTCCCGAGGATGCCAAAGAGGTGGGGGCCGATGATGAGATAATACTTGATGGGCTGAAAGAGATTGCAAATAGCGCGGTGTCTGAGGCCATGGCGAACTTCGCCCAGAGCATGGGCCATGAGATAAACTGTTCGGTGACCGATGCCGTTGTTCTGCAAGACGAATCCGGGTTTGAAAGCATCAACTACCTCTACCCGGACGGTAATCTCTTATATGCAACGGCAACTTTAAACCTGCCGGATGGAGAAATAAATACCGGCCTCTTGCTCCCCACAAGTTTAAGCAGCCAGATGATCGAGCTACTGTTAAGTGAGCAGCCGGTTGCAGATAAGCCCGGCCAAGTGGGACATGAGCCGGGCGAATTGATGGGCGGGATGGAGGTCGGTGGGGTAGAGGATACGCCCCAGGTGCATGAGATTGCGCAGGACATGCAGCCGGCAAAGTTCAATGCGATAGGCCGTGGGGACAGCGAACCAAGCACGAGCAATATATCTCTTCTCTTGGACGTGATGCTTGATGCATCCATCGAGCTGGGTAAGACCCAGATGGCAATCGAGGAGATACTGAAGCTTGCTAAAGGTTCGGTTATTGAGCTTGATAAGCTTGCTTCCGAGCCGGTTGAATTTCTGGTCAACGGCAAAGTTATAGCCCGCGGCGAGGTTGTGGTAATTGATGACAACTTCGGTATTAGGATAACCGAAATCTTGAGTGCGAGGGCCAGGTTGGAGAGCCTCTAAGAATTACCGCTTTCGATTACATAATTTTATTGATTCTATACAGGTTTTTCCTGCATGTGCCGATATTTTTAGATGAGGAAGGGCTCAGACTCTCATCTAAAAGCTCTCCTTCAGGGTTTCCGGTTTGTCCTGCTGCCGAGCTCTTCCTCCCTCTTTTTATTCTGCACCCTGCAAAATATCCACAAATCCTGTAAAATATGGGTAGATAAGCGATTTTTTATGCGAAGTAGGGAAAATGGCCGCTAAGTCTAGCATAAAATCGACAATAATCAATGCGTTAATCATAATGGTAGCCCTGGTTTTTTGCCTATCCGTTTTGTTTATTGTATTGGCCATCGAATTCGATAAGGGTGATAAGCAAGCAAACCGCGGCAATGATACAAAGCGTTTGCTTCGGGAATGGGTCTCGACAGGGGAGAAGCAGGGGCGCCCTAACAAAAACGCCAGCTCACTCCCAGGCTTTCCGGATAGCATCCCGGGGTATTATCAGGTTGCCGAGAGTGTCGAACCGCAAATCTCCTCGCGTACCTACTTACCGATAGATGGGGCAAGCGTGGTCGATTCTATGACCGCCTCGATACAGCTATATGGGACAGATACCGAGGCAGCGGAGGCCGTTTACCAGCTAAGATACAGTTATATCTACGATCACCGGCTAATATGGATGAGGATGCAGGGGACAAAGACCTTTTATGGGGATGATCACACCAGTTACGCTGTGATCGCCTGGTCGGAGGGGAACCAACTGATCAAGATTTTAGCCAAAGTAAAGACAGGTAATCCTGCCGGAGTTTTGCTTGGACCGCTTATAGATGTGGCCAAAGACTTTTAATCTATGCCATTTAAACCAGGGTGTTTTCTTTCGATAATATTACCTATCAATCCGCTGTAAAAACTCGGTATTAGCGTTGACTCATACTGGGTTCTCATTTAAAATAGTAAGTAACAATAATTTCATTCTCAACAATTCTAAGTCTATTCAACTGGTGATACATAGTGGCACAGAGGAGCATTATGAGCCATAAAGTAAAGAGCGTTACGATTATATTCCTCATTACCGTCATAATAATTCTGCTTTCGGTTGCCGGGGTTATTCTTGAGCAGGGAACTAAAGTGCGTCTATAAATAAGGATAACCTCAAACCCTCGCAAGTGCTTCTTCAAAGGGAAATTTTTTGCCAAAAACCTAGAAAAAACCGCTTTTAGATATGGCAATAATTGCCAGTTTATGGTATATTAAAACTGCAAGCTTTATGGTCGCCGGCCAAGTTATTTTGTTATGGGTCGCGTGTCATAAGCTGGAGGTGCTAAGTGAACGTCTATAGTATTAGCGATAAGAGAAAAAGCGCCTGCTCAGATTTGAGAAAATGTCCGGCCAGCCACTACCATAACTGTATCGCCTATAAAAATGGACTGAATTGCTGGGACGTGGAGAATATTCCATGTTGCAGAAGAAACGATAAAAGCCGCTGTTCATCCTGCACGCTTTTTTGCGCACACCTTGTTGGGTCAACTACGCAAATATATCCCCGCACAATAAATAGCTAGCAATAAATAGCCGGTGCGCGGTTTTTCTTCTGGCCTCCGGCCCCTGACTCCTGTATTCTCATATTATCTATCAGTTTTTGGAGGCGGAACTGGAACTCGTCACCATTTTCTCAACCGCATTAGTTGTCGCTTTTTCGGGGGCGATGATGCCTGGGCCTTTATTTACCGTTGCCATTAGTGAGGCGGCAAAGAAAGGCCAGAGAGCAGTCACTTTGCTGATCGTGGGGCATTCGGTGCTAGAGCTTATACTTGTGATTGGATTTACTTTCGGCCTTTACACCGTTTTTAAAAATCCCATAATCACAAGGGTTATAGGCATGGTCGGGGGAGGATTTTTACTCTGGATGGGCTATAGTATTATAACGGATACTTACCGTGGGCGGGTATCCTTGAACCTTAGCCCAACCGACAAACAACTTAAACTCGGCCCCGTTTTTGAAGGCGTCACGACCAGTATGTCCAATCCTTACTGGACTATCTGGTGGGCCACCATCGGCGCAAAATATATTTTGGATTCGTTAAGACATGGCGTGCCCGGCTTAACGTCCTTTTATTTTGGACATATCCTTGGAGATTTTTTCTGGTATGGGATGATAGCCTACATTATCGTGACGGGAAAAAGGTTTGTTACCGATCGTGTCTACCGGGGCGTGCTTTTTGTCTGCGGCTTATTTTTAGTGTTTCTGGCTGCCGCCTTTATCTTCAACATTAGGCTGTTTTAGCAATCGATGTCGTGTTTAACAGCCGATACTTTGACTTATAAACTGGCGGGGCGTATTATAAGAAATCGAGTTACAATTGAGTAAATAACCAAATGATATGCACTTTTACTTTCGTATGTTTACTGAAACAGTAAGGAGGCGCTGTGTCAAAACGTTTATATGCCTTATTCATCGTCATTTCTTTATTTATTCTTGCTTTGTCCGGTTGTTCAAAGCCGGTACCTCCGCAAGGCGGCTTTGAAAAACCAATAAAAATCGGCTTGATTTTGCCGATGAAAGGAAATCTTGAGACTTACGGGACCTTATGTAAAAATGCGATTGATATTGCTGTTGAAGAGGTAAATGATAAGGGCGGTATTTCAGGACGCAAAATAGAAGTATTGCCTGGCGATGATACTGCAAACGAAAAAGTCGCGGCAAGCATTACGAATCAATATGTTGATATACAAAAGGTCTCTGCTATAATAGGCCCTTACACCACACAATCATCGACGTTGGCGGCTCCGGTTGCAAACAAGGCTGGAGTGCCGATGATAACCATCCGCGCATCTGATCCAAATATTACACAGATCGGAAACTATATTTTTAGGGCTTGCTACGTTAACACATATCAGGGCACTATACTGGGTCGCTTCGCCGGACAAGACCTTAAGCTTAAAAGGGTGGCGGTGATGTACAATACCAGCAATCCTGATGCTAAAACGTTAATTGACAATTTCAAACAGGAGCTTGGGAAATCCGGTGGCATCTTGGTCGGTGAGCAATCATATGATCCAAACACCACTGATTTTACAGCTCAGGTAAGCGAAGTAGCAAAAGCAGGTCCAGATGCCATTCTGCTGACTGATTTTGATAGCAAAGACGGCTTAATTATAAAAAAGGCTGCAGATATGGGAGTCAAGTGCACTTTCCTTGGCACCGATCTCTGGAACCCGGAGAATCTGCTTAAGGTTGCGGGTGATGCCGCTGTGGGCAGTTATTTTACGGCGCATTTTTCACCTAACGATCCCGACAAGAAAGTGCAGGAATTTGTCGAGCTTTATAAATCGGATTACGGGACAAAGCCCGGGCCCTCGGCTGCGCTAAGCTATGATGCCATATCGCTGGTGATAGAAGCTATTAAACGGGCGAATTCCAGTGACCCCGGCAAGATAAGAGACGCACTTGCCAACATTAAAAACTTCAAGGGTGCCACCGGCACGTTTAGTTTTGATAAAGATAGGAATCCTAAAAAGGGCGGCACGATCTTAAAGATTGAACAAAACGCCCAGGTATTTGTAAAACATGTTGAGCCATAGGTGATTTTTTTGGTCGAAGCCTGGTTTTTCGACCGTGTTTTAACCACAATTCAAAAGTACCGAATGCTTGAGAAAGGCGATAAGGTACTGGTTGCAGTCTCCGGAGGACCCGACTCGGTCGCGTTACTTCATTTTCTAAAGCAGATCGAACCGACCCACCATCTAACCCTGCATGTTTTTCATCTCAACCACGAGATACGGGGGAAAGAGGCCGCCGGGGACGCGCAGTTTGTAGCGGGCCTTGCATCTAAGTTGGGTGTACCGACCACACTAATGAACTTTGACGTGCCCGCACTGGCAGAACGCGAGAAACTCTCGCTGGAAGAGGCGGCCCGCGAGGCAAGATATAGCCTGATGGATGAAGTTGCCGCAAAGATAGGGGCCGACAAGATCGCCCTGGGCCACCATGCTGACGACCAGGTCGAGACGTTTTTAATGCGCCTTATAAGGGGCGCCGGTCTTGAGGGGTTGGGCTCAATCGCCCCGGTTAGGGACCGCTACATCAGGCCGTTTATTGAGATTACTAAAGAAGACATCCTGCGTTACATCAACGACAACGGGCTTGAGTATAGGATCGACGCGTCAAATGAGGATATGTCTATCCTGAGAAACAGGGTAAGGCATGAGCTTATACCTTTTCTGACCAGTTACAACCCTCAACTTGAAGGGTCGCTCCTTAAGACGATAGAGATTGTGCGCGAGGACCAATCGCACCTGGATGAGCTGGCCAATGGGATTTTTGATTCACTGGGCGATGCCGGTGAAGGGTTCGTGCGGATTCCCATACAGGGGTTAATTGCCCAATCGGCATCACTCAGGCGGCGGCTTGTGCGCAAATGCATAAAGTGGGTAAAATCCGACCTGCGCGGTATCGAATTTAAGCATGTTGAGACCATATTGGATGGCCTGGAGGCTACACCGATACAATTTGAGCTTGAACTGCCGGGCAAAGCCATCGTATTTACCGAATACGAGCGGCTGGTTTTCGCTAAAAAGGAGCTCTTTGAGCCTATCCCGCTTAAGGAAACCAGGCTGGCGATTCCCGGGGTTACCATGGTCGAGCCTCTGGGGCTGATCATCGAGGCGGACTACGTAAGCCCGCGCGGGCTGGAGTTCGAGATAAACGGTCATGTCGCCCATCTGGACGCGGATAAGATTCCCGGCGAGCTTACAGTGCGCTCCCGAAAGCCGGGTGACAGTTTTATGCCGTTTGGTATGATGGGAGAGAAGAAATTGCAGGACTTTTTTGTCGACGAAAAAGTCCCCAGGAGGGAGCGTGACTTTATTCCAATAATTACGGCAGATGATAAGATTGTTTGGGTGGCCGGTTTTCGTATTGACGAACGTTATCGCGTTACCGAGGAGACGAAGCGGGTGCTGATTTTAAAAATTAGGGGTTAACAACTGGCCGTTCCGGTTACATCCCGCTCCGATTGGTGATATAAAACAAGAACAGTAAAGAAGAACAGTAAGGTTGATAGGAGTAATGATGAAGGCGAAAACGCTAGAGCAGGCTCTGGCCGATGACATCGAGGAAGTCCTCTTAAACTCTGAGGATATAAAATGCCGGGTGGCCGAACTTGGCCGGCAGATCAGCGAGGATTATAAAGGCAAGGACCTTGTGCTTGTCGGCATCTTAAGAGGGGCGTTTGTTTTTCTTGCCGATCTTATAAGAGAGATGAGCATATCTGCCGAGACCGACTTCATCGCCATATCCAGCTACGGTTCTTCATCAACGACATCAGGTGTCGTCAGAATCCTAAAGGACCTGGATGAGGATATTGAGGGAAGGCACGTCTTAATCATCGAAGATATTTTGGATACAGGGCTTACTTTAAATTACCTGTTGAAGAACTTAAGCTCAAGGCGGCCTGAAAGCCTTGAGATTTGCTCGTTTATCGTAAAGGAAGGCAAACAGAGCGTGAAAATAAATTTAAAGTATCTAGGCTACACGGTCCCTAACAGGTTTGTGGTTGGCTACGGCCTGGATTACGCGCAGAGGTACAGGAACCTGCCGTTTATAGGGACACTGAAGCCCCACGTATATGAGGAGGATGAGACATAAATACGTAAGCCAGAAGAAAAACAAAAATCTCCTGGCTCCTGATTTCTGCCGAGAGGTTGTTTGGTAGAGGAGCAAAGTATATGTAGTGAAATGCTTCAAATTGTGGAAGGGCAGCAATTATGGTAGCATCTTTGTAGGAGAAAGATGAGGGGGAAATTAGTTGAAAAGGCTGTTTAGAAGTGCCGGATTCTGGTTTTTGATCATTCTGATCGGGGTCGTTCTGGCGACGCAGATGTTCAAATCCCCGCCCAAGCCGGACCAGCTTCAATATAGTGATTTTGTAAAACAGGTTGACCAGGGCCATGTTGCCCGGGTCATGATATACGATAAGGACCACCGGATCGACGGTGAGTACAGACCCAACTTCAACAAGGGCGGGAAGTTTACGCTTTATTATTCATCGCAGGACGATACGCTTATTCCCAAGCTTGAAAAACATAATGTGGGTGTAACTGTTGATCCACAAAAAGAAACGGTCTGGCTAAGCATAGCTTTGAACTTCCTGCCGTTTGTTTTAATCTTGGCCATCTGGATGTTTATGCTGCAGCAGATGCAGGGCGGCGGCAATAAAGTCATGTCGTTTGGCAAGAGCCGGGCGAAACGCCTGACCAAAGACCAGCCAAGGGTTACATTTAAAGATGTGGCCGGCGTAGACGAGGCCGTCGAGGAACTACATGAAATAAAAGAGTTCCTGGCGAACCCGTCCAAGTTTCAGGCGCTCGGTGCAAAAATTCCCAAGGGTGTTTTACTATACGGTCCTCCGGGGTCGGGTAAGACGCTTCTTGCCAGGGCGGTTGCCGGTGAGGCCGGCGTGCCGTTCTTCTCAATAAGCGGCTCGGATTTTGTTGAGATGTTTGTCGGTGTTGGCGCATCGAGGGTGCGCGATCTATTCGAACAAGCTAAGGCAAACTCGCCGTCTATAGTCTTCATGGACGAGATCGATGCCGTGGGTCGCCATAGGGGCGCCGGGCTTGGCGGAGGTCACGATGAGCGTGAGCAGACGTTAAACCAGCTCCTTGTTGAGATGGACGGTTTTGATATTAAGGACAATGTTATATTGATTGCCGCGACCAACCGGCCGGATATCCTCGACCCCGCGCTGCTTCGCCCGGGAAGGTTTGACCGCCAGATAGTCGTTGATAGGCCCGATCTTATCGGAAGGCTTGGAATCCTTAAAGTTCATACCAAAGGAAAGCCTTTGGCTAAAGACATCGATCTTGATGTCCTGGCCCGAAGGACGCCCGGGTTTACCGGAGCCGATCTTGCCAACTTAGTAAATGAGGCGGCTCTTCTTGCCGCAAGGCATGGCAAGAAAGAGATTGATATGTATGAGCTTGAGGAATCTATCGATCGCGTAGTTGCCGGGCCTGAGCGTAAGACCCGCCTCATAAGCGATAGAGAAAAAGAGATCATCGCTTATCATGAAGCCGGGCACGCGCTTGTCGCGCACACACTTGAGAACACCGACCCGGTTCACAAGATATCGATTATCCCAAGGGGAAGAGCTCTCGGCTATACGCTGCAGCTTCCGACCGAGGATAGGTTCCTGGTATCCAAGACCGAGCTAACCGACAACCTTGCAGTGTTCCTTGGCGGCCATGCAGCCGAGGAGATGGTCTTCGGCGATGTCACTACCGGTTCGCACAACGACCTGGAACGGGCGACAAAGGTCGCACGTCAGATGGTCTGTGAGTACGGTATGAGCGAAAAACTCGGTCCGTTGACCCTCGGGCAGAAGCAGGACCAGGTGTTCTTGGGCCGTGATTTTGCCTCGCACCCGGATTACAGCCAGGAGATCGCCTATGAAATCGACAAAGAAATAAGGCGTATCATCGATGACGCGTTTAAGAGGGCCAAGCAGATCCTCACCGAGAAAAGGGTGGTTCTTGATAGCATCTCGAGGATACTTATCGACAGGGAGACCCTTGAGAAAGAGGAGTTGCAGCGGATTCTCGAAGGTAAAGAGCTGTTGAATAATACCGGAACAGCTGCCAAAGAGGATGAGGCGCATGGAATCTCGACCGAATCCAAGCCGGCAAAAGGTAAAATGGATGTGCCTGGCAAACTAAGGCCTGCAGAAGGGTAAACGCTAAAGTACCGGTAATTCAGAGTAAGAGGCCACCTTGAAGGTGGCCTTTCTTGATTCACTTGTTCGCAAAACACCCAAAGTATGGCATAATCAGAAATCAGAAAGAGACAAGATTAGGGTCTAGAATGTAAGGTATCTGACTTCTGAATACTGATTTCCGAATTGGAAGGAGCTTATTCATTGGACAGGGAGAAAATCGAACAAGGCGTTCGCTTAATACTCGAGGGAATCGGCGAGGATTTAGAGCGCGAGGGTTTAAGGGACACGCCCCGGCGTGTCGCCTCAATGTATCGGGAGATTTTAAGCGGTATAGACGAGGACGCCATAAAGATTCTCGGCCTCACGTTCGGAGAAGACTATGACGAGATGATCATGGTAAAAGATATACCGGTCTATTCGGTTTGCGAGCACCACTTGATGCCTTTTATCGGCAAGGCTCATGTAGCCTATATACCAAGCGAGGACGGCAGGATTACCGGCATCAGCAAACTTGCTCGAATTGTTGATGTGTTTGCAAAACGGCTGCAGGTGCAGGAGAGAATGACAACGCAGATCGCCGATGCCCTAGTTGAGGCATTAAACCCACAGGGCGTAATGGTTGTTATAGAAGCCGAACATCTTTGCATGACTATGCGTGGCGTGAAAAAGCCAGGCTCTGTTACTGTGACTTCCGCTCTTAGGGGACAGTTTAGGAAGCGCACGGCTGCACGTATGGAAGCGCTTTCTCTTATAAGAGGCCACTAAAGTGAGGGTCTAGAATGCAAGTAGGCCGGAAGGCGAAAAGGCCACAAGGCCAAAAGGTGAAAGAAAATAAAAATCCCCTTTTGGCCTTTTGGCGGACCCACAATCTAGACCCAAGTACCAGTGGCCTTTTGGCCTACTACGAGGAGGAAATTTTGTATCCAAGAGTTATACGTATAGAAAACCAAGAGTCTGCGGAAGAGGCGCTTAGGTCTTTAAAGGTGGCGGCACAGGGTATAAAGATCATGTCCCCGAAAGCAATCCACCGCATTATCAAAATATCTGGGATTGATGCGCGGGCGGCAAACATAATTAAGCAAGAGATGCTTTCAAGGGGTGGTGAGGCTGCTGCACCATGGGATCTCTATAAGATGGATAAAAAGGAAATGGATATGATCCTCATGGGCACGCTTCGACAATACGGTGAGCTATGTAGCAAACTGGATATGCAGCCGTTTGGTCTGCCCAGGCTTGCCCAAAAAATAAGAGAGACACTTGAAAATTATAGTAAGAGTTTGCCGGTTCTTAGCATGGGTCGCTTCACGCTTGACCTATCATCAAGAACCCACGTTATGGGGATACTCAACGTCACACCCGACTCGTTCTCCGATGGCGGCAAGTTTTTCGATCCAGCTGCGGCCCTTGAGCACGCGCAGCAGATGGCGGCAGACGGTGCAGATATTATTGATATCGGTGGTGAGTCAACAAGACCGGGCGCTGAGCCTGTCACTTTAGAAGAAGAACTCCGCCGCACTGTCCCCATTATTGAGAAACTTAGCGGTGAGCTTGATATCCCGATATCGATAGACACATATAAGCCGGAGGTGGCAAGAGAGGCTCTCGATGCCGGGGCGGTGATGATAAACGATATAAACGGCCTGCGTGATGAGAAGATGGTTGAACTTGCCGCAGAAAAGGACGTGCCGGTTGTCGTCATGCATATGAAGGGTACGCCCCGGGATATGCAGAAAAACCCGACCTACGAGGACGTTGTAGCTGAGGTCTGCAACTGGCTAGGCGATCAGGCAAAGCGGGCCGTCCAGGGTGGCTTATCCAAGAATAGAATTTTAATCGATCCCGGGATTGGTTTCGGCAAAACCCTTGAGCACAACCTTGAGATACTCAGGCGTCTTGCCGAGTTCAAAAGCCTTGGCCACCCGATTGTGCTTGGCACATCACGAAAGGCATTTATCGGGGCAATCCTGGGCCTCCCATCTGATGAGAGGGTGGAGGGTACGCTGGCAACGGTGGTCTACGGTATTACCCAGGGTGCAAACATTGTGCGTGTCCACGACGTAAAGGAAGTTGCAAGGGTCTGCAGAATTGCCGACGCGATTACGGATAGGAAGCCCTAGGCGATGACCATGGTGGTAGCTTATTTAAGTCTGGGCTCAAATATGGGGGATCGCTTAGCACGCCTGAGGGAAGCCGTCGATATGATTGAAGAATCCCACAGTGTAAGACTTAAGAGGCTCTCATCCGTCTATGAGACCGAGCCGATTGGGAATGTAGAGCAGGCGGACTTTTATAACATAGTAATTGAGATTGAAACGAAGCTCTCGCCGAAAGAGCTGCTTTGCCTGGCCCACGAGGTTGAGATAAGCCTTAAAAGAAAAAGAGAAGTACCTTGGGGCCCTAGAACCATAGATGTTGACATACTGCTTTATGACGAGCTAACCATCGATGAGGATGACCTTAAAGTTCCCCATCCGGAGATGCTAAACCGGGCGTTTGTTTTAATTCCGCTGGTTGAGATTGAGCCGGACGCTGCGTTACCGGGAGACGGCCCCATCCGCCCCTATTTAGATAAAGTTGCAGGGCAGAGAGTTAAGAAAATTGGCAGTTTGAACTCGGGGGCAGTATAATAACTCATAGCATATTAGCTCATAGCTGATAGCTTACAGCTCATAGGTGGGGGTAAGAGGTGCGAGCTATAATTCTTCCTCATCAGCTGTGAGCTGTGAGCTAATATGCTATGAGCTAAACCGGAGGTTTTAACTTGAATAGCTGCGATACAAATATGGTAGATGAGATTCTTAAATTAAAGAAGGAGAAGAACGCGGTTATCCTTGCCCATAACTACCAGGTAGGCGAGGTTCAAGATATAGCCGACTTTGTTGGCGACTCGCTACGTCTAAGCCAGCAGGCGGCAAACACGGGCGCAGAAGTTATCGTCTTTTGCGGCGTACATTTTATGGCCGAGACGGCCGCAATTCTCTCACCGCAGAAGACCGTCCTTTTGCCGGATATCCACGCCGGGTGCCCGATGGCCGACATGGTTACCGCAGATAAGCTGCGCGAGTTTAAGGCAGAGCACCCAGGAGTGCCGGTTGTCACCTATGTAAACTCAAGTGCCGATGTAAAGGCCGAGAGCGACTACTGCTGCACATCGGCAAACGCTGTAAAGGTGGTTGAGGCGATTGATGCCGACGAGATCATATTTGCACCCGACCAACACCTTGGCCATTACGTTTCAACCAAGACTTCGAAGAGGATTCACCTCTGGAACGGTTTTTGTCCGACGCACCGCAGGATAACCGCCCAAGAGGTTTCGAAACAGAAAGAGGCACATCCGGGCGCCTTAGTCGTCGTTCATCCTGAGTGCCTATCGGAGACCATCGCCTTGGCCGATGCCGTAGCAAGTACCGAGGGGATTTTGCGTTACTGCAACGAGACCGATGCCGGGGAGTTTATCATAGGCACCGAAGTCGGCATCCTGCATCGGCTGCAGAAGGAGAACCCGGGCAAAAAGTTTTATCCGGCTTACGAACGCGCGGTCTGCCCGAATATGAAAAGGACCACGCTGGAGAAAGTCCTGTTTGCGATGCAGGACATGGAGCACGTTATAAAAGTGCCGCAGGATGTTGCGGCACGCGCCAAATTAGCTATAGATCGGATGTTGGAAATAAGGTAGATGAGTGAAACAAATGGTCCCTAGGTATTTAATTAATTTTAACTCCGATAAATTAGATAAAATAACCACCGATGTTGTTGTGGTGGGAAGCGGCGTCGCAGGTTTGTCTGCTGCGCTTGAGATATCAAAGCAGTTTGACGTAGCGCTTGTTACCAAGGGCGAGCTTAAAGAGACGGCCACCTGGTATGCCCAGGGCGGGGTGGCCACCGCGATAAGCCCCGAGGACTCCCCGAAGCTGCATCTTAAAGATACGCTGGAGGCCGGCGCCGGTTTGTGCGACCGCAAAGCGGTCGATGTTTTAGTTAGCGATGCCTCAGACCGCATAGGAGAATTAATCGGCCTGGGTGCCGAGTTCGACTGGCAAGGCGATAGGATCGGGCTTTCAAGAGAGGGCGGTCACCGCCTTGCGAGAATTTTGCACTCGGGTGATGCTACGGGAAGCGAAATCGAGGCGACGCTTATCAGGACGGCAAACGCCTGGAGAAGTGTCCAGGTGTTTGAGCACAGGTTCGCACTGGATATAGTGGTGGACGGCGGCCGCTGTGCCGGGGTCGTCTGTCTGGATGAGAAATCAGACCGCCTGGTTCTTCACCTGGCAAAAGCGGTGATTTTAGCGACCGGTGGAGCCGGCCAGCTTTACTCGGTTACCACAAACCCCGTGATATCTACCGGGGACGGCATGGCGATGGCCTACCGTGCCGGCGCGGTCCTTGCCGATATGGAGTTTATACAATTTCATCCGACCGCTTTAGATGAAGACTCGATGCCCCGCTTTCTCATAACCGAGGCGCTTCGGGGAGAGGGTGCGTACCTGAGGGATTGCAGGGGGGAGCGGTTCATGCTGGGGCGGCACCCGCTGGCCGAGCTAGGGCCCAGAGATATTGTAACCCGTGAGATGATTCGGGCGACGCAGCGATGCGGCGGGGGGCCGGTGTACCTCGATGCGACCCATATCCCTAAGGACATTCTAGAAGAGCATTTTCCGACCATCTGGAAGCACTGCCGTGAGCACGGCATCGATATATCCAAGGACTTAATACCGGTCCGCCCGGCCGCACACTACACGATAGGCGGAGTGAAAACTGATTTAGACGGCAGAACCAACATTCCCGACCTTTATGCAACCGGCGAGGTGGCTTGCACTGGGGTTCACGGCGCAAACCGGCTTGCCAGCAATTCTCTGCTCGAAGGGTTAGTTTTCAGCAAGCGTATAATCGAGGCGATAAAGACCAGGCTAACAACAGGCGAGGAAAGCTCCATCCAAGATGTAAAACTTGGTTTCAAGATGGCTAGATCCAAGCTCGACCTGGATTTCAAAAAAGAGCGGCGCTGGCTTCAGAAGCTGATGATGGATTATGTTGGTGTTGTGCGGTCAGAATCCGGCCTTAGGCACGCAATGGGTGAACTTAAAAAAAGGGATGAGGTTCTGAAAGCCGAATTCTCCAATCCGGCGGGGTTTGAGCTGCAGAACATGTTTTTAGTTGCAGGACTTGTCATGCGGGCTGCACTTGAGCGTGAGGAATCCCGCGGCGCGCACTACCGGGAGGACTACCCGGAGGCCAGCGACGGCTGGATTCGTCATCTGGAACACCGCTTTGTGGAGGAAACCATTGCAGGCTAGCGTATATTTAAATAAGGACTTTGATAAAGAGATCGACTCAGTTATCGGGTGTGCGATAGAAGAAGATCTCGGCAAGGTCGGAGACGTTACATCTAAAGCGGTCATCGGCAGTGGGGTCAATATAAAGGCGGAAATACTTGCCAAGAGTCCCGGCATAATCGCAGGTCTTAAAGTCGCCAAAAAAGTCTTTAAGCACCTAAGCCCCGATATAGCTTTTACGCCGCTTATTGAAGACGGTGATTACGTAGATGACGGCACAAGGATAGCTTTGGTCTCCGGGGACGCGCTTGCTATACTGGGAGCCGAACGAACGGCGCTAAACTTTTTACAGCATCTCTCCGGGATTGCTACCGAGACCGCCAGGTACAGAAAGGCGATTGAGGGATACGCCGTAGAGCTTTTAGATACGCGCAAGACCACGCCGGGCCTTCGCCTCTTAGAGAAGTACGCCGCAAGCGTGGGCGGTGCAGTCAACCACCGGCTTGGTCTTTATGATCAGATACTCATCAAGGATAATCACATTAAAATTACAGGAGATATCGGCAAGTCTGTTAAGCAGGCCAGAGAGGCCTATCCTAACCTTAAGGTAGAAGTTGAGGCGGAAACACTTGCCGAGGTTAAAGCCGCGCTTGAGGCCGGGGCCGATATAATACTTCTTGATAATATGGATACCAAGATGCTGAGAGAAGCGGTTGCAATGATAGGGGACAAGGTGATTAAAGAGGCATCCGGCGGAATAACGCTGGCCAACATCGCCGAAGTCGCCGCAACCGGTGTTGATAGGATTTCAACCGGTGCAATCACCCAGGCGGCAAAACCGCTTGATATATCGTTAGAAATCACCGGTTAATGGGTTAAATCAGGGGGAGACGTGAAGAAGCAGCCGACTGAATTTGCAGTTATAAAAGCTTTGAATAAAAATAGGGACGGCTACATATCCGGTGAGGAACTTGCCGCCGCATCCTCAATATCGCGGGCGGCTGTTTGGAAGCATATCAATAACCTGAGAGAGAAGGGATATGACATCGAGGCGGTCTCAAGACTTGGATACAGGCTTGTCTCATCCCCGGATATACTTATTCCCGGGGAGATAATCCCCATACTTAAAACCAAGTCTCTTGGCAAGAGGATTATCCATAGAGAGTCTGTTGACTCGACCAATGCCCTGGCAAAGAGCCTGGCCGAAGAAGGCGAGAGAGAAGGAACGGTTGTTATCGCCGAGGAGCAGAGCCGGGGTAAGGGCCGCCTGGGTAGAAATTGGTCTTCCCCGGTAGGGGGTATCTGGCTTTCAGTGATCTTGCGCCCAAAGATTTTACCGCTTGAAGCATCAAGATTTACGCTGCTGGCTGCTGTCGCTGTGGCAAAAGCGATCGAGAGACTTGGGGTTATGCCCGAGATAAAGTGGCCGAATGATATTTTAGTCAACGGCAAAAAGGTCTGTGGAATTTTGCTTGAGCTTAGCGCGCAGGCCGATAAAATCGACTACTTGGTTATTGGCTTTGGCATCAACGCGAATTTCGGGTTGGGTAGAATACCTAAAGAGGCCAGGGACCGGGCGACGACTCTGTCTGAAGCCCTTGGCGAAAAAATCGACCGGCGCCGTCTTGTGGCGGATCTTTTATTTGAGCTTGAGTCCGGCTACCGCCATCTTACCGGGGGCGGCTGGAAGGATATCCTCAAAGACTGGAAGAAAAGGTGTGCCATGTTACACAAGAGCATCTCCTTGAGCACACTTCATGGCGTAGTCGAGGGCGAGTTTGTGGGCGTGGACGATTTCGGCGCAATCCGCATTAAGCTGCCCGATGGGGGCATAAAGAATTTTGCGGCAGGGGACGTCACGGTTAAAAAACGCTTGACTTAAGGTGTAGCTCCTATATAATTGTAAACCATAAATAATAATATGGTTTACAATTAAGGAGGACGCCCTTGAAGACATCTGCAATGGTAAAAGCGGCACTCATCGCCGCGCTCACCGCCGCCACCGCATTAGTAAAGATAAACCTGCCCTTCACCGATGTTCCCTTAACCCTTCAGGTATTTTTCGCTCTACTTGCTGGCGCAACCCTTGGGCCGGCATACGGGGCGATTAGCATGGTCGTCTACGTTTTGATGGGCGTTGTGGGGCTGCCCGTGTTTGCGGGCGGGACGGCCGGAATCGGTGTTTTATTTGGCCCGACCGGCGGATACCTCTTTGGGTTCATAGCGGCGGCCTATATCGTGGGCCTTTTGGTCTCAAAAGGCAGAGGTACGGTGGCACAGCTCACACTTGCCATGGTTGCCGGGGTACTTGTTATCTATCTGCTTGGCGTCATGCAGCTTGCATTTGTAGCCAAGCTGACTTTTCCTAAGGCCTTTCTCCTGGGGGCGGCGCCCTTTATCCTGCCTGATATTATAAAAGCATTTATCGCCACAACGGTTGCCAGGAGGATAGGCCTTGCAGCAGAAAGACAGGCCGGTTAATTTAAGAGGGCATCACCTCATCTGTATCCATACCTTTGCGGGCGAAGGCTACAGCAGCGCGTTTGCCAATAACATGCAACGAATTATAGACGCCTTAAAGATGCCGACTCAGACCGTCAGAATTGTCGAAGGGTTAGACCATATATGCACTTTTTGCCCCCATAGCAATTGGACATCATGCCTTAAGGATGATGATAAGGTTAAGGATATGGACAAAAGGGCCTTGTCAGTTCTTAAGATTGAGCTGGGAGACGTCTATAAGTCTTTGCATCTTTACTTGAAAACCGCGGAGGCTATCCATAAGGGACTGTTTTGTGAGGCATGCTCGGAGTGTGATTGGTTTGCATCACACTGTAAGCCGCTTTTGTGCTGTGATTAAGGTTTTTAGCTTTAAGCTGGTCAGATTGCAGGCAAGGTTAACCCTTAGGAGTGGTTTTCTTGGCTGGCCAGAGTTATCTTGTGTAAAAAAATAGTATTAATCCTGCATGTATGTTATTTTGTTATCAATGTATGATAGACTCTAATAAAGTATAGTTTTGGAAATGTTTGGAAGGATTCCTATGGCTCTTAAGGATGTTGCTACGCAAGGAGCCCCCATAACGCTTGAGGACGCGATATTTTCAAGGCGGACCGTTCGCAGCTTCTTGCCGGAGTCGGTACCGCGGGAGTTATTAGAGAAAGTTATTAAAGCAGGATTTGCCTCCCCGTCACCGTTTAATAGCCAACCATGGCACTTCACAGTAGTGACCGGTAAAGAGAGGGACGATCTTGTAAAAATAGTTCGCAAGTTTCCCGCTTACCTGGCAGATATACTCGCACTCTATCCAAAAGAGGCCTCGGAGTTTGATTCTTTGAGTGAGGAATATATATCAAGCTTTGCGAAGAATCTCGGGGGAGCGCCTGTTATTATTTTTGCGAGCATTCCAAAAAAAACAAACAAATATGCCCGCAAGGTCGACATAATTGCGTGCGCTTCTGCTATACAGAACATGCAGCTTACAGCCTGGTCTTTAGGTCTTGGGACCGTTTGCCTGACCTCTGCTCTTTGGGTGGAGACGGAGATCATGGCTTACCTTGGCTTAAAGGATCGCGAATTGGTAACTATTATGCCAATTGGATACCGGGAATCCGACCCCGAGCCGACATCGCGCAACGACGCCAACGTAACCTGGCTAGGATTCTAGAAAAAATATTAAAGGAGTATAGCTATTGCCAACTTGGATGTTGCTGGTTATAGACGTTGGAAACACGCATACTGTAATAGGCTGCTTCAAGGGAAGGGAACTTAAGGCCAACTGGCGGGTTGCGACACAGCGGCAGGCAACCGCCGATGAGCTTGCTTTTACAATCTCAAACCTCTTTCAACTGGGCGGTGTCACGCTCAATGATATTGGGGCGGTTGCCATAGCCTCAGTCGTCCCAACGGTTACCGCATCGCTTCTTGATATGTCCGCCAACATACTAAATAAGGAAATTCTCGCCGTCGGCCCAGATACGGACACAGGGGTTCCTATTCTCTACGATAATCCACAAGAAGTAGGTGCGGACAGGATTGCCAATGCAGCAGCCGGTTTTGAGCTTTACGGGGGCCCGCTTATTATTGTTGATTTTGGTACCGCCACTACCTTTGATGCGATAACGGAGCGCGGCGAGTATTTGGGCGGGTCGATCGCTCCGGGGGTTGAGGTATCATCGGAGGCGCTCTTTTCACGTGCTGCAAGGCTCTCGCGGGTTGATCTCGTCCACCCGGAGGCTGCCATCGGCAAAAACACCCGGGAGAGCATTCAGTCTGGCGTAATCATAGGCACCGGCGGCCTTGTCGATCGTATTATCGAGCGTATCGAGGCCGAGATGGGCCCCGTAAAGCAAGTTGTGGCAACCGGCGGCTTGGCCGGTCTTATGTCGCCTGAATGTAAGCGGGTGACCGCCGTTGACCCAACACTTACGCTTACCGGCTTGCAGCGGATATACGAGCGAAACCGGCGTAAATAAAAAAATTAACTAAAAATTCACAAAAAACACATAACTCTGGTTTAAAATAGCAACCAGCAAATCAGCTCATAGCTGCCAGCTAACAGCTCACAGGTGAGGGTAAGAGGTGTAGGTATTAATTTTTAACTGTCAGCTGTGAGCTAATCTACTGACAGCTTATATAGAAAGGATGGGTACTTGTGTGGAGAACGGCTTTAACTAGTTTTATCGCTGCGGTGGTAGGAGGACTGCTGGTTTTTTTTGCGATGAGCACGACACTACCGGCAGGGACAGGAAAGACCATCAACTTAGCCACAAAGAGTATCGGCGGCCAGAAATCATCAGGGGAGTTAACCGCTGAGAACATCTACTCGCAGTATGCGCAAGGTGTTGTTCATATAAAATCAACCTTTACCCAGAACAGGTCATCTGATTTCTTTGGCTTCGTCATACCGTCGCCGCAGGAGCAAGAGGTCGGCGGTTCGGGCTTTGTAATCGACAAATCCGGCCTTATAGTCACCAACGCTCACGTGGTGCAGGACTCAAGAATCAAGGCAAGCAAAGTGATGGTGCTTCTAGGCGAGCAAGATGAGGTGGAGGCCAAGCTTTTAGGCACCGACCCAAGCACAGATATAGCGCTTCTTAAAATCGACCCGGGAAACCGAAACCTGAAGGTTCTTGAGCTCGGCGACAGCTCAAAACTCAAAGTCGGGGATACCGTCTACGCGATCGGCTCACCGTTTGAGCTGGACGGTACCATGACACAGGGAATAGTTAGTGCGATTAACAGGACGATCGACTCACCGGACCCAAGATTTAGGATAAGGGGCGCCGTCCAGACCGATGCGGCGGTAAACCAGGGAAACAGCGGCGGGCCGCTACTTAACGCTTATGGAGAGGTCGTTGGAATCAACTCACAGATTGCAACGCAATCCGGCGGTTTCTCCGGTATAGCTTTTGCGATCCCCAGCAATACGGTAAAGCAGATTGCCGAGCAGATAAAGAAGAGCGGTAAGGCAAGTCACCCATGGTTGGGCATCTCGGGCAAAGAGCTGGATAAGGATTTTGCCAACCTTGTTAAAGCCCCTGTCGATAAGGGAATCATGGTAGTCCAAGTTGTACCCGGCAGCCCGGCAGACAAAGCCGGGCTTAAAGGGGCGCAGATCAGCACCGACGAGAGCGGTTACCGGTATCCGGTCGGCGGCGACATCATTGTTAAAATCGGCGGCGACAACGTGACGAGTATGGACGACATACTAAACTTTGTTGAGAAGCACAAGACCGGAGACAAAGTGCCGCTTGAGATATATCGCGACGGCAAGAAGCAGACGATTTCGCTTGAACTGGGTGAACGGCCTCAAAGCCAGTAGGCTTTAAGATATAAAAACATAGAGTACCTCAAACCTGCAAGAGACCTCGCTCTGGAAGTGGCAGAGAGCGAGGTCTCTTGTGTTGAACTATTGCCCTGCTTGGTATAAAATGTACAAAAATGTACACAAAATTGTGCACAGGAGCGGGTATGAGACTTCTCAGGATAGGGGACAAGATTGTTGATCGCGACCGCCTTGCAAACGCTATAAGCGATATATTGCACCGCCGCGCGGTGGGCGCCACTCAGCAAGAGGTAGCCGTGGCACTGGGGCTGGAGAGGTCGTTTGTATCTCACCTTGAAGGACTTGGAGAGGTCAGGCGGGGCAACCGCATTGCGGTAGTTGGGTTCCCGATAGCCAACAAGGAGGAGCTTGAGGAGATCGCGCAGGACTATGCGGTCGACTTTATCTATTTCTTGAGCGAGACCGAGCGAAAGGAATATGTGCGAAGAAAAAGCGGGGCACAGATATTTAATGAGCTTCTCGGTCTGCTTGCAAGCCTGAAGGATTTTGATCTGGTCGTGTTTCTGGCATCCGACAAACGGATCGCTATGCTCGGGAAGATACTCGATAAAGAGATAATCGGTATATCTATCGGAAGCTCGCCCATAAGGCGGGACCGCAAGGTCGACCCGCAAGCTTTGCGCGATGTTTTAGAGAATGTAACCGATGGAGGGAGATCCGGTAATGAAGAATATAGTAAGCGCAAGTTTAGGATCTTCAAAAAGAAACCACAAAGTCGCAGTTAGTCTTCTTGGAGAAGACTTTACCATAGAGCGTATCGGAACGGACGGTGATTTCCCCCGGGCGATGCAGATGCTGCGCGACCTTGACGGCAAGGTGGATGCGATAGGCCTTGGCGGAATCGATCTTTACCTGTACGCAGATGGAAAGCGCTACACTATAAGGGATGCGCAGAAACTTAAAAACGCTGTTAAGAAGACGCCGGTGGTCGACGGAAGCGGACTTAAAAACACGCTCGAGCGCAAAACCATCAACTACCTTGCCAAGGTCGAGAATCTGCCCCTGGCAGGAAAATCCGTCCTCATGGTAAGTGCGGTGGACAGGTTCGGTATGGCCGAGTCGCTTCACGAGCTGGGGTGTAAGATACTTTTTGGCGATCTCATCTTCGGTCTTAATATCCCGATTGCCATACGCAGTATGGGTACTTTTAAATTTCTTGCAAAACTTATCCTGCCGGTTATAACCAAGATGCCGTTTAAGATACTTTACCCGACCGGCAGCAAACAAGAGAAAGAATCGAACGAGAAATACGCACGTTTCTACAACGAGTGTGATGTGATTGCGGGGGACTTTCTCTTTATTCGCAAATACATGCCCAAAGATATGAGCGGCAAGTGGATACTTACAAACACGACAACAGAGCAGGATGTGGCCGACATGAAAGCACGCGGGGTAGAGCTATTGATAACTACCACACCTGTTTTTAACGGCCGCTCATTTGGGACAAATGTTCTAGAAGCGGCTTTGTTGGCCCTTTTAGGTAAGACATGGAATGAGGTAACTCCGCAGGATTATCTCGACGTTTTGAATAAGCTGGATTATAAACCTAGAATCGAGAGGTTGAATTGATTAGGTTGGTTTCACACTATACAAGGAGATTACATGGAAACATACGGATTTTTAATCCACCCGATGAACATAGACGACGTGGCCAAGAAATATAAGATTGCTAAGAAGGTCTCACCCCGAGTCGTCGCAAGCGTGCTAAAAAGACGCAGGCCTCTTATCTTTGCTGAGGTTGCTGGATTAAAATCATTCACCGGCAAAGAGGCGACCGGCTTGTTTATCGTAGTCCCGTTTCTCCCTTATCAGTTCTACGATCTAGAGCAGGATTATGTAGTTGAAAAAATAGTCAAGGCCTGCGAGATAGGAAGAAGAGAAGGTGCGGGCATTATAGGC
The DNA here is from genome assembly GCA_902810715.1 of bacterium. Classification (GTDB taxonomy): domain Bacteria; phylum Actinomycetota; class Aquicultoria; order Aquicultorales; family Aquicultoraceae; genus CADDYS01. Next base: position 24,437 of record CADDYS010000026.1, read on the forward strand.
CTCGGAGCGTTTACCGCAATTCCCGGCAATGGCGGCAGGATGGTCGATGAGATGACCAAAGTGCCCATCACGACAGGCAACACCTATACGGTTGCACTTGCCATCGAGGGCACAATAGAAGCGGCGAAAAGGATGGATATGGACCTTGCATCCTCGACGCTGGCTATTGTGGGAGCCACCGGGTCTATCGGTAGCGCGGCCGCCGAATTTCTAGCTGATAAATTCGATCAACTGATCTTGGTCGGGAGAAATCAAGATAGGCTCATCAAGTTAGGTGAGCGTATATCAAACAAGAACAAACGTGTTAAAACTTCAAGCTCACTCTCTTCTATCCGCTCTGCCGATGTGATTATGACGGTCACCGGTGCGGTCGATGCTGTTATCGATCCCGATGATATTAAGCCCGGTGCCGTCATCTGCGATGTCGCACGGCCCCGCGATGTAGCCGAGGCTGTTGTTAAGAAGAGAAAAGACGTCCTGGTAATCGATGGCGGCCTTGCAAAGATTCCCGGAGATGTTGACTTAAATAAAGCTATGGGCTTACCCAAGGGCCTCGCGCTTGGCTGCATAGCCGAGACCATGATACTGGCCCTGGAGGGAAAATACGAAAGCTATACCATCGGCAAAGAAATATCCCTGAAAAAAATAAATGAGATGCTCGAAATGGCGAAAAAGCACGGTTTTGAGCTGGCGGGATTAAGAAGCTTTGATAAAAAGCTCTCCGACGTCCATATAAACAAAGTTAAGGAAAACGCAAGGTTAAAGGCTGTAGCAGGCAGGTAAATAGTGCTGCAGCACTGGTAACTGCAACACTAAAAAATCGCTAATTAATTACCATATTCTGCCGATATTAGTTTTAAGATTTTAGAAATACATGCCTGTTGTTTTTGTTATACCGTCTGAGCAGTGCTTATACTACGACCTTACTCATTGTCCTACCACTATTTTTTGTAGCCGAGTGTTTATGTAAAAATAAATTGGCGGAATATTTTGACAAGTTAGAAGCATTTTTCTATAATACTTAGCTAGTTTCGCGTGAAGCCAGTGTTACTAAAAAGTGCTTTTACGTGTAAAGGAGCGAACGGTCTTGTCAGAGAAAGAGATTATTCTTACTCGGGATGGCCACAACAAGCTACTCGAGGAGCTGCACTACCTGGAAACCACACGCCGTAAAGAAGTGGCGCAGCGTATCAAAGAGTCGATTGAGTTCGGTGATTTAAGCGAAAACTCGGAATACGATGATGCCAAGAACGAGCAGGCTTTTGTCGAGGGAAGGATCGCCCAGATAAACGATATGCTCTCTTTGGCAAGAATTATTGAGGAAAGCAACGGCAACAAGTCAAGAAATGTAGCCATAGGCTCGTTCGTCATTCTGCTTGATGTTGAGTCCGGCGATGAAGAGGAGTACCAGATTGTCGGCTCGTTTGAAGCCGACCCGACCAACCACAAAATATCTAACGAATCACCGGTTGGTCATGCTATAATGGGCAAGAAAGCGGGCGATCTAGTTCAGGTCCGCGTACCCGAAGGTTTTCTGGAGTATAAAATATTAAAGGTGAGCAGGAACCCTATTAGTAAAAGAGTCGCCAGCAAAAAATAATGAAAAAAGAGCCCGAGCTACAGGCTATTGAAAATATCAGCGAAGTAATGAAAATCAGGCGCCGGAAGTTAGAAAAAATTAAAGCTTCCGGCGAAAATCCGTTTAAATCAAAATTTGCCCGCACAAACCTTATCGAAGACGTTATCCACAAGTTTGGCTCAATCGAACCGGGAGAGCAGACCGGAGAAGCTGTTACTGTTGCCGGTCGCATCATGATCATCCGCAGGCACGGCAAAGCAAGCTTCATGGTGATTAAAGACCGCACGGGGAGCATTCAACTTTTCTTATCGGTAAGCGGGCTTGGGGAAGAGCGTTATAAAGAATTCCTTGATTACGATATCGGCGATATCGTCGGCATTACCGGCAAAATGTTTAAGACCAGGCGTGGAGAACTATCGATCGATGTTGAATCCTATACCTTGCTTACCAAATCCTTGAGGCCGCTTCCCGAGAAATGGCACGGCCTGAAAGATGTCGAGACCAGGTACCGCCAGCGTTATGTTGATCTGATTATTAATCCCCGGGCAAGGGAGACTTTGCTCACAAGAACCAAGACAGTAAAAGCGATACGCGAGTGGCTGGATAATCATAACTTCACAGAGGTGGAAACGCCGATGCTCCAGGCGATCGCGGGTGGGGCTGCCGCTAAGCCCTTCGTCACGCATCACGAGGCGCTTGGCATCGACCTTTACTTAAGAATTGCGCCGGAGCTTTATCTAAAGCGGCTCATTGTCGGTGATTTAGAGCGCGTCTACGAGGTAAACCGCAATTTTAGAAACGAGGGACTCTCGGTAAGGCACAACCCTGAATTTACAATGCTTGAGGTCTACCAGGCATATGCGGACTACAAGGACATGATGGATCTCTGCGAGGAGTTAATAAAGTATGCTGCAATGGAGGCCGTCGGCTCACTGAAGCTTACCTACCAGGAGCAGCCCGTTGATCTATCCGGGGAGTGGCAGCGGCTTACCATGATAGAGTCGATTGAAAAGTACGGGGAACTGAGGGTGTCTTTTGACCAGAGCCTGGTCGAATTGAGGGATATTGCCAAGGAGCACGGCATTGAGGTCGAGGAGCACTGGGGCAAAGGAAAGCTTATAAATGAGCTTTTCGAGAAGCTTGTTGAGGGAAAGCTTTGGCAGCCCACCTTCATAACCGATTACCCGACCGAGATCAGCCCGCTTGCCAAAACCAAACCGGATGACCCCAACGTGACTGAAAGGTTTGAGCTTATCATCATCGGTCTCGAGGTGGGAACCGCTTTTTCCGAGCTGACCGATCCTATAGACCAGCTTGCACGGTTTGAGGCGCAGGTTAAGCTGCGTGAATACGGTGATGAAGAGGCCCCGAGGCAGGTGGACGAGGACTATGTAAGGGCCCTGGAGTACGGAATGCCCCCAACGGGCGGGCTCGGCATTGGAATAGACCGCCTGGTTATGCTTTTAACCGATAATTACTCAATCCGCGAGGTCATAAGCTTTCCGCACATGCGACCAGAGACCAGAGACTAGAAACTAGAAACTAGATACTAGATACTTGAGTTGAAAGTCTAGAGCGCGGGTCAAAGGATAAAGGGCCCGCGAAGGATGATTTTTACCTAGTTTC
>CADDYS010000027.1 GCA_902810715.1 bacterium
TATGAAAACAATATTACAAAAATCATCGCGACCCCGCACCGCAACGATTACCACCACCCACCGAAACAAGAAATCCTGGCATCTTTTGAACTTCTGCAAGCAGCTCTTAAGAAAGATGCTGTTCCGGTCGAGATATATACGGGCCAAGAGATTCGCATTTCTTTAGAGCTGCCGGAAGAGTTAAAAGCGGGCGAGTTACTCTCGCTGGCAGGAAGCAAATACATCCTGCTGGAGTTTCCTTTTGAGGGGATACCGCTTTTCGCAGAAGACGTTATATTTCGTCTGCGGCTCGATGGTTGGATACCGATACTTGCCCACGTGGAGCGGATCCATGATATTCAGCGAAAGCCTAAGCGACTCGAGAAATTTATTGAGATGGGTTGCTTAACCCAGATAAATTCAAATAGCCTTACAGGAGAGCTAGGCAAGGCGAGTCTTGATATTGGAAAGAAATTGCTTAAGGCAGGCCATGTAGATATTATGGCTTCCGATGCACATGCAGCATATCGCCGAGCCCCCGACTTTACTGACGCGCTTAAAGTTGCTGCCAGGGTCGTAGGAAACGAAGCTGCGCAAAAGCTTGTAAGCGATAACCCGTGCAGGGTTTTTAAAAATATTCCCAGCGCCGACTCCTAGCCATGTAGACGTTGCCGCTAGCTTTTAACGAAAGAGGATGCTCGAAGCCAATCATGAAAATAATGCAGATCGTTGGTACTAGACCGAACTTTATTAAGGTGGCGCCAATTATTCAGAAACTTGTCGATAGAGGCATCGATCACGTTTTTGTGCATACCGGACAGCACTTTGATGAAAATATGTCGAAGGTCTTCTTTAAAGACCTTGATCTGCCAGAACCGGATGTTTACCTTGGCGCGGGTTCTAAAAGCGGTGTTCAACAAATAGCCAACATAATGCTTGGGCTCGAGCCAATAATAATATCCGAGAAACCGGATTTAGTTATTGTTGTCGGCGATGTCAACTCGACACTCGCAGCTGCGCTTTGTGCCAGCAAAACGGGAACACCGGTAGCACATGTGGAAGCAGGATATCGAAGCAGCGATTTAAGTATGCCTGAAGAAATAAACCGCATAGTAGTCGACCACATCGCCCAAATCCTCTTTGCGCCAACCGAAGATGCTGTTGAAAACCTTAAGAAAGAGGGGGTTGAGGAAAGAAGGATTTTCTTTGTAGGGAATATTATGGCTGAAACTCTCATTAAGTTTAAAGATAAAGCAAACGAGAGTCGCATCCTCAATAAACTTAAGCTATCCCCAAAAACATATGCTTTGGCAACGATTCACAGGGCTGAAAACGTTGACAATAGCGAGCGATTAGAATCGATAATGAGTGCATTGGCAGAATCCCCTATCCCAGTTATCTTACCGTTGCATCCGAGGACAAAGAAACAGTTAGACAAAGCTTTTATCTCTGAGCGTTCAAAGGCCAGGGTGCGGATCATTTCACCTCTAGGCTATTTGGATTTTATGAAGCTACAGAGTAACGCAAGATTGGTGCTGACTGATTCCGGCGGTATTCAGGAGGAAGCCCTGTTGCTATCCGTTCCGTGTATAACACTACGCTATAACACAGAACGAATCATTACTGTTGAGCTTGGAGCAAATAGGTTAGTAGGTGCTGAAAAAGAACTAATTCTTGAAGCTGTAGACGAGATACTATTAGGCGATAGGGAGATAATTAATACCCCACCATTCTGGGACAACAAGGTCGCTCATAGAGTGGTTAATGCGGTTCTTGAGAATCGGAGCCTGCTAGAAGTGGTGCCGTATCGGGTTTCCTAAATCTTGCTGACTTATCGTCTGCGTGATAAAAGGTCTCGATAAATTCCCTCCAGTTTGTCAACCGCATCATCCCAATCATAGTTACTTGCCACAAGCTCTCTGGCGAATCCGCTTATTTCGTTTAGCTTACTTTCGCTCATTGATAGTAGTTTTTCGATAACCAGTAATAGATCCTCTTGCTTGTCATGGTCGAATAAAAATCCATTCACATCATCGGTTATCACTTCTTTATGCGGTGGAATATCGCTTGCTAAGCAGGGGATAGAATAACCCATTGCTTCAAGAAGGGTGATTGGCAGCCCCTCGACAGCAGAAGGAATAACAAATAATCGGGCATTACTAAGAAGCTCGGCTTTAAGGCGACCCGTTACATATCCTGTGAAAATTATATTGGGATTATCGCCTGCTTGCCGACGAAGAGAATCCACATATTTGTCGGTTGCGCTAGATCCCCCGGCAATAACTAGCTTGATTCCTTTGGGATTCATTTTTAAGAATGAATCGAGCAGCCAGTCGATTCGCTTTTCAGGAACAAGGCGACCAAGGAACAAAATATAATCCTTTCCTTTAAGACCAAATTTAGAGACGATTTTTTCTGGTTGCGTGAATTTCGGAGCCGTTACGCCATTTTTTACAAAGGATAAGTCGTGGCCCTGAGCGAGGTAGAAATCATACTGGTGCTTAGCAACGACGATGGTGTGGTGCGACACACGGATAGCTACTTTTTCAGATGCCTTTAGAAACAAGCGGGCGATATGACCCCATTTGGCAGCGTCGTAATCGAATCTATGAATCGTCACAACAACCCTTTTTCCAAAAAGCCTAGGTACCCAAGAGAAAAAAGATGGACCGATCGCATGGTAATGAATAATATCATACCCTTGAAAAAGACAGTGCAAGGATGAGCTTAGGCTATGGACAAAGGCGTCTAGATGTTTGGTTTTTACTGTCGGGGTGTGTATTAGGGAACTTCCCTGATAGATGGTTAGATCTTTTGGTGTGTACCAATCGCGCACGTAAACAGCTACCTCGTGTCCTCTGGCCACAAGCCGGGTTGATAGCTCTTCGACGTGTTTCTCAACACCACCAAATATAGCGGGAATCCCTTTTTGACCAATAAAAGCAATCCTCATACTGTATTCATCTTCTCATAGGTATGCTTTATTTTGCCCTTTAAAAGACTTCGTCCTATATGTATGCGCTGCTTAAGTATCTCGGATTTGCAGGTGCAAACCATCCAGCAATCCTCACAGCCACGAAGCGTATCTCTAGCCTTTTGTGCTTGCGAAGAACCCCAGATATCCTCAAAGTCTTGTTCGGCAAGATTACCCATGTGGGGTGACTTGACGTGGCATGCATATATATTTGCCGCTGGGTCAAGGTAGAAAAAGCCGTACCCAGCATCACAGCCAAGTTGACGTTTGCCTGTAGCAGCGTATTGCTTAAGGGTGCTCGCAAACCATCCACGAAACCAATGCTTGGGCTTCCACTTTAGGTACTCATCTTCTGAGATAGCTTGAAGTTGATCCAAAAGCCTGGGGCGTAAACATGCTTTCTCGGCACCAAAGTAGATATCCGAGTTAGAAACCAGCGAGATACTAAACTCTACGCCAAGCTTTTGGGCATACCGGTAGACATCAAGTACTCGCCGCTCATTCTTGTGCATAAGCGTCATTGCAATACCGAGGTCTCTTATGCCGGCTTGTTTTAAGATTGAAAGACTCTCGGTTGCTTTGTCAAAAGCATTCGATACTCTCTTATTTTATCGTGCTCAGTCCCCAAGGCATCTATTGATACTCGAAGGGCTATTCTCGAGTCGAGTCTTAACATATCAGGAGCAAACGACTTTATGCGGTCTACTAGCAGACCGTTGGTGGATATGACCACTCTGGCTTTTGGGCAGGACTGTTTGATCGTGCGAATAATATCGATAAGATCATCTCTTAGGAAGGGCTCACCACCGGTTATGTTGATATCCTCTAGGGAACCCGGAAGAGCGGCAAAGCCATTAGCTGGTAGCTCATCAGATCTCGCCACTCGTTTCTTCCAAATATCACACATCAAACAGCGTGCATTGCAGCGATACGTTATAGCAACAACTGCGGTGAGCGGTAACAACTACGACTCCTGTCTTGATCTAGCTAAAACTTATTGTTTGGATGTCTTCTCGATAGCTCTCTGATATATTGCCATTAGTCCCTCATAGTGCTTGCTGGGGCTTAACTCCTCCTCAACAAGCTTTCTTGCGTTTTTCCCCATCCTTATTATCTCTTGCGGTCTATCCATAAGCCAAGCGATTTTTTCTCTTAAATCATCAGCGTTTCCCGGCTCAAAGGTTAGACCTGTCTCGCCATCGCGTACTAACTCGGGTATACCACCAATTCGACTGCCAATGACCGGTTTGCCTAATGTGAAAGATTCAATAATTGAGTAAGGGTTGTTCTCATACCATTCAGATGGGACAATAACGGCCTGCCCGGAGCCGATTTCTTTATGTAGTAGATCGCCTGATAGATGGCCAAGAAAATATACATTGTTTAGCTGTTCGTTAGCTGCTCTTGCCTCCAGCTTTGCTCTCAGTGGCCCATCGCCAATAATGCAGATTTCGCCTGGTAGACCCTTTGACGCATGTAAAAGAGTAAATAAGCCCTTTTCCTGAGATAAGCGGCCAAAGTAGATTACTTTGCGCTCAATCGTATTGCGAAAATCGTTTAACATAAGCCTGGTAAAATTAGGCAGAACCTCTATTTTTCCGTTAAATCCCATTTGATGGATTTTCTCTTTTAGGAATCTGCTAGGACTAATAAATATATCAACCAGGTCAAAAAAGCTAAATACCTTGTGATGTAGATACATCTCTGTAGCTAGAAGAGCTCTTTCGGAAAAACCTCGACCGCAACTACCTGCTAATGCCTGCCAGTATCGCCCACCGGTACAGCGCTCACAAATGCCATTAGTATCCAAAAGGCAATAAGTTGGACACACCATCTTATAATCATGTAGTGACATAACTATAGGGATGTCACGAGATTTGAGTTCTGCGATAATCGATGGTGACAATTGGTGATAAATGTTGTGTAGGTGGGCAACATTTATAGGCTCATCGGCGAGAAGTCGCCCGAGTTTCTTTCGTGCTTCGACCGAGTAAAGCACTTTTTGGGTAGCCCTAAGCCTGTTAGTGATGGCGCCTTGGTTTGAAAGGTCTACTTCTGAGACAAAGTACCCTGAATAAGCGCATTTCTCGTTTTGGGGGTTACTCATGGCAAATGGTACTATCCGGTGACCGTGGGACTCCAGAAGCCGCATGGTATTAAAAAAGCAAGTCTCTGAACCGCCTTTGCGAAAGAAGAACTTGTTTACCATCAAAATATTCATATTAGTTTCTTCCGCTTCCCATCTTTATTCTGCGAAAAACTCGTTAAGCCTGTACGGCGCGAGCGAGCCGAAGGTTTCGTTCATGAACCCCGGCATTTATCGCTTGGTGCCGTATGCTGTGATATTTATCGAGCCCCTTACTCTACCCTTACTTGATAGCATAAGCATCGGTTTGATCAAGTAACATTTTGTATAAGCATGAGCGATTGCCCAAAAGCTATAGCTGGCGTCTCTTCGAAGGTTTCTGATGTTTGTTCTATCAAGCAGCGGGAAAGGCAGCTTCAGTTTCCAGTGGGTAATCTCAAAGCCAGAAGACTCGATAATCCTCTTAAGCGTTTGCTTTGTGAAATGGTAAAGATGCCGCGGCGCATCTATTGCCGACCAATTTGGGCCGAAAAGCTTCGCATCAAAACACCCAAAGTTGGGCACATCAACTATGATAAGCCCGCCCGGCTTTAGAACCCTGCGGCATTCTCGCAAAAGACCGGCGGGGTCGCAGACATGCTCAAGGACGTGGTTTACAACCACCACGTCGAAGTAGTCGGATGGATATGAAGCCCCCGCAAGCTCTCCGCAAAATGTATTCAACCCTGCTTTTTGCGCCTGCTTGCAGGCCAGAGGTGATAGATCAACGCCATAGACATCCCAGCCTTGGTTAACCATCCAGCCGGTGTGTTGGCCGTTTCCACAGCCCACATCTAGTATACTCCCGCCCTCACGATATGGCACAAGCACATCTATCTGCCAGGCAAAGAATAGACCCAAAAGCTTACCGGCATATTTTTTTGTTGGGCTTAGCCATTTATCATATCCTGGCATGCTCTCTCGGATAAGTCGTTTAGCCATAGATTTAAGCCCCGAACCACGAGCTGGTGGCCGAAAAGTGTAATACTTATCCGGTGGATAAAACGCCCCGATCTCTTCCTGGTTTGGCCTCGGATTTACGTAGGCGAGTCCGCAATTCCGGCACTTTACTATGCTAAAAATTCCCGGTAGGGAGAACAGCTTGTCGGTCGCTTGAAAAACTGAATCAGTATAGTTGTTTTGGCATAAATTACAATTCGTGCGTTCCATGTCTTGGTGAATATTCCTCCTCTATTCCGTTTCCTTTTAATCATTTTTGGTTAAATGTCGCAGAGTTCATCAACCGCACGCCTGATACCAAGAGCAAATGTTTTCTCGCTAAGATCCGTCTCACAGGCATGCCTGGCTTCCTGGCCGGTTTTTAAGATAACTTCCGGGTTGTCCCACAGGTATTCAATTTTCTGGGCTAGATCATGCGGATCGTATGGTTTTACGAAAAACCCCGTTTTGCCATCGACCACGTAGTCCTCGACACCCGGGACCCTCGTTATGATCACGGCTTTGCCCATCGCCATCGACTGGAGGAGCGTCATCTGTCCGAAAGAGTACGCGAAGTACGGCAAAGGGATGATGACAAATCGTGCCCTTTGTGTGAGCCTTATCAGTTCTTGTATTGGTATATAGGGCATGCACCTGATTCGGTCCGACGTTAAACCCACTCCCAACCGAGTACTGCCCACTACAACAAGCCTTATTTTTTTCCTGGTTAGGTTAAAGGCATTGACAAGCGTCTGCCAATCTCTTTTTGCATATCCTACACTAATTATGTAACCCTCGCCTTGTTCGTAGGTTGGCTTGAAGAAATCGGTGTCGATACCAAAAGGCACAAATCTTGTTCGAGCCATAACATGGGGCAAACATTCCTTATAGTAATCCTTTTGCTTGTGGGCATGGTAAATAATACCGCTTAGCGATTTGACCGCTTGGCGAATTGGCAAAAGCTCTATGGGATTATTCCTTCCGCCGTTGAAAGAACCAACATCAATCACCAAGTGTGGTGGCGAGCTTTTACCTAGCACCGATCTAAATAACGCCAAGAGCACGGCACTTTGAGCGCCGTGAGATACCATCAGGTCGTAACCGCGCGAACGCAGCAGCGCTCTGAGGGCTTGGACGGCATAAAATCTAAAAAATTTCTTTTCCAAGGCGTGGATTAGCGGTAACCGGCTGTAATCAATGACGTCTACATGAAGGTTCTGGTCGGGCCAGTGCCTAAAGAACCAGTACCTCTCACCTTTCATTAACACGTTTGGTGGAAGACGCGAGCCGTCAGAACAATCAACGTTGTGGACATCCCAGTTAACGAGCATTAGTACCTTCATACCTTTTTCTCCAGATAAGATCCAGTTTGTTGAAGGATTGTTGGTTGACCTGTAGCCTTTAACCCGCATTCTAAAACCCATTTATCTTTAAGCGATAGAACATGGGCTCCTAATATTAATTCCACGTCTTTAGCCTATCAATCAACCAACCTGTGTACTACGTTTTTTACGTGAATCGAATGGTTGTTGGACCTTTGCTAGTTCTAGATAATGATCAATATATTTCTCTGCCAAGCTTGGCCATCCATATACTTTAAGCATTGCTTGAGATATACGCTTACGTCTCGTATTATCTAACCTTGATACTAAGATATCTTGATTTATTTTGCTATCATCAAGTTTATCGACGGCTAAGTCGCTGGGAAAAATTATTCCGATGCCCAATCTATGTAATTGAAGACTTGCACTTATTACAGCATCAGTCATAATAACTGGTAAACCGCAGCAGCTGTATTCGCTAAATTTAATAGGTGAAGCGACCTGGTTTCGTTTGCTCTTCTCGCGTAAAAGAAAACCAAAGTCAGCAGCACTTAACATTTCAGGGATTTGATCGTTTGGAACTTGCTTTACTAATACTGAATCGTTAGAAATATTTTCGGATTCTAGAAGCTCGAGCGCTTCCTGAGGTTCATAAGTCATGATAAGAAGAAACGCTTCAGGTACATTCGATTTAATCCTTTTGAATAAGCGTAAAGCAAGTTGAGGTAGCTGACCTACATGCATTGATCCAACATATGTAAATATTAGTTTATCTTTCAATCCCAAATCTGCTCGGATATTAGCCCTTGCTTCTGGATCGAACACAAATCCACTAGAAACACCGCAAGGGACTACTCTTATAACTTTATCTGAGATATCAAATTTTTCTTTAATGTGCATTACCATGCCTTCTGAAACGCAGGAATAATTATCAGCCGTCTCGATAGCGCTTTTCTCTACCTTACTTAACCAGCGATACTTTCTTTCATTGCTTCCAAAAGTAAACCTTTCTGATGAGACATTCTTGGATTGGTTATTATATAGGAGTTCTTCCGGCTCAGCTGCCCGTATATCAAAAATAACTGATACAGAAGGCCTTAGACGCTTAAGCAATCCCACAGCGTATGTTCCTTTTGAACCTCGACAATGGAAAACCAAAGGATTTCGAAGACCAATGAATCTTACTGCGACTACTGCCTGTGCAATAGCTAAACCAAAAGGACCAGCAAGACGTGGGAGCAAAATGATCTTTGAATTGATCTCGTTCTTTAAAGAACGAGATTTTCGGATGATACGGACTAAGTTAAACAAAAAACGATCTATTCGCTCAAAAGCGATGAGTGTTAATCTCAAGCAATCATCCTTACTAGTTTCTCTTAATAGCCCCACAACTTGTGCATCGAAAACTGGCCAATCCAAAAACCTTTCATATACAACGTAAACCACGTTAAGCTGGCGCATAAACTCACCTCAAATAGAATCACTAAGCTTAAGACAGCTTGTCATGGTAATCCTAACACTCTTTGTATCCGCGTAATTCTGCGAAAATAGGTCGCTCATACCCTTTTGAGAGGCATGGTCTACACCGCAAACGGTCGCAAAAACACTTAGCGTTGATAAGGTCAAAATTACAGATGGCCCCATTAAAAGATGTGCAGAAAAGAACGTCGTGAGAACAACGAAGCCAGGAAATGAAAGTAAAATAGAACGCCAAACAAGCCCCATATGCTCATCTTTATACGTCTTGGCTGCCCTGTAAATCTGAATAAAGGCAGTCATTAATAACAGCGAAAATGTTAAAACAGCTAGCAAGCCACCCTTTACAGCCAATGTCGCCCATAAATTATCGATAAACATTCCCCTCTGAGCTACATCCCCGCCCGGTGTATAAAGATCGAGTTGTGCACCAAGCCCTTCTCCTGTTAAAATATGTCCACTCTGCCATCTTTGCCAGGCTGCTTGGTTGCTGATACTTCTAACCAGGAGATCCTTTTCGAGCATCGAGCTGTCTGAACTGTAACTTAAGATAGGTGTAAACCTAGTGGAAAATTCATCAAGCAGGGTTGAGATAGACAAGCTACCATACGTTAGTAGAACAACTCCGACTAAAATTAATACAAGAGTAACTAATAAAGAGTAAATAGCCGTTTTTACTTTGTTAAGCTTAATTAACCTTAGCCTAGGACCAAATATAACAAGTACAGTATTTAGGACAGTAACCAACGTCAATATCCGTCCTTGCGACACAAAAATAGCTATTGACATCAAAGCCACCGCTAAAATACCAACGATCTTCCATTTATCCCGTAAGATACCATTGCTTAATAGCACAAGACACAAAGGAACAAAAATAGCGAAAAGCGAACTAGTGCTAAAACCAACACGCATGCTATCGGGCCATATACCATTGTCGTAGATAGCCATCCTAAGTGTATCAGGAAAAAGAGCGACGAATATGCTTAACAAAGCATGCAGGAGTAATCCAACTATTATAATTTGAATAACGCTAAAACTACGGTCTTGCTTATATAAGTAGATCATAGGTATGATCACGATGAGCATGTATAACAATATATATTGTAAATCTCGTAGAGCATCTACAAGCCCAAAATTATTGGCACCCTCTATAAAAAAAACAAAACTAAGGCCCAACCAAAGCATCGTAAGCTTAGCCATAGGTGAATTTAGTGAGATATTGCTTTGGCTAGATACTATGCGCTTCATTGTTTTGATTATTAACACTAAAACACTAAACAGTATTGGTAACAATATTTGTAGTGCTACCGATGTGTTAGTCATTAATGGAATTCCTAAGAGGTCGCCAAAATTCCACCCTGTTGGTATAATCAAGACAAAAAGCAAAATGGCCTCGAAGATCAACCAAGACCGATTCATGGCGGTAGCCATTACAATTATTACGATTGTGATTATGGCTACAGCTACCATAGGGTTATGAGCAACTAAGAAACCCATAACTATAGCAACTAAAGATAGGGCAAATATTTTAGATGATAAATTATTGCTCGCGTTTATTCCAACCACCATCACGCTGTTCATGTGTTTGAATTGTGCTCTAACCAAGGGAATAATCTTAAGCCTCATGGTCTAGCCCCAAGCGTATCTAACATTCTCCTTAATTGGTCTCGATTTATCAACCAATTTAGCAATATATACATGGAAACACCAATTAAAATCAGGATGGCCAAGGTCGTTCCACTCGATGCATGTTTTGAGAATGAGGGCCCGAGTAAAAAAAGAACAATGGCCATTAGAGAACTCCCAAGCAATATTGGCCAAATCGCCTTTCCAATGTCGTTTACTGGTAGGTTTATTAACTTACAAGGAATTGCAAACCCCGGATAAGTTAAAATGATAGAAATGGTCGCATAGGCAGCAGCGACTCCAATAATGCCCCACTGTAAACCAACAATGATAGCTATTATTGTAAGCAGACTCGCTCCAATTCCCCAAATCAACATCAAAGCAGTGCGACCTTTCGCTTGATAAACCGAACCCACAGTTGTTCCAATAGATTGGACTAATCCAACTGGAGCTAAAATTATCAATAATATAATGGATGGCGACCATTGCGAACCAAAGAAAGTAAAAATTAGTAGCCTGCTCAGCGCAGTCAGACCCAGCATTAATGGAAAGGTAAAGAGGGCTATTGAGCGAACAACATCTAAGTAGGCGTAACGGAACTTATCATTGTCTTCTTGTAGTTTTGAATAAGCTGGAAAGGTTACCCTACTTATAACGGTCGATATGCTTTGAAGAGGATAAAGCATAATTCTATAGGCTAAGTTATAATAACCAAGACTTTGTGCACCCAAAAAACGGCCGATCAGGAGATTATCTATATTCCTGGCAAAATAATTAACAATATTGAATCCCACCAAACTTAGACTGTAAGAACCAATCGATTTTATTTCTAACCACCGGAAAATAAATTTTGGCCTCCATGAACTGGAAAGCCAGAGTAGCAGGGTTGTCATGATTACAGATGTGAGGGTTTGGTAGACCAGACTCCAGACCCCATATCCCATTACTGCTGAGCCGATTCCTACAACAGAACCAACTATGACAGAAGCAACCTCAATTTTGGCAAGCTTGTTAAAGCTCAAATCTCTTTCTAAAATTGACTGGTGCAAGACACCGAGGCTTGAGATTAAAAGGCTTATTGCGAGAAGTTTAAGCACGGGAGCCACTCTAGGCTCATGATAAAAACCTGCAGCAAGCGGAGCAAAAAAGTAGAGGGTAATTGTAACCAAAAGACCAAATGCTACATTAACCCAAAATATGCTAGATAGCAGTTCTTCAGATAGACCCTCTTGCCGGATTATAGCTGACGACGTACCCAAATCCCTGAACATAAACACAAAACCAATAACAACCATAGCCATGCTTGCTAAACCAAAATCGGATGGAGACAGCAGGCGTGCCAGAATAACAGTGGTAACCAACTGCATTCCTTGACGTCCAAATTGCGATATAGAGGACCACTTAACTCCGATCGTGACATTTCTCTTGAGACTCATAAGGGTTTCCTTAAAAGCGTTGTAAAGGTGGACGAATCAATAGTATATGGGCCGCTTATATTATCTAGTAAAATAGCAATATACTGGTTAAGCCAAACTGGTGCCAACAAAAAGTGTAATGGACCTTTGGCGAAACGTTTTAGCCAATAATTGAATCTCAGAACAGATGTCGCCCAGTAACCTGTATTTGGCTCTATAGAAACCACTGTAAAGCCTGCTCTTTTCGCCAGATAACGCAAGCCATATCTAGTATATCTATAGTAGTCAGAAGGTTGTTCATGCTCACCCCACATAAAAGGCGTTGTCAGTAGCATATATCCTCCTGGCCTTAAAACCCGGAAGGCTTCTGATAGATACTTCCCCGGTTCTGATACATGCTCCATAACCTGGAACGAAACAACCGAGTCAAAACTGTCCTTGTCAAAGGGGAGGGCAAGAGCATCACCAATAACATTAACCTCGCTTAGACCATGAGGCGTCCCAAAATGGTCTAGACCTATGTACTCGTTGCAGTATGCCTCAATAATTTCCTTATATGGCTTTTCCCCGCAGCCTATATCAAGCACTCTACCTGTTATGTTAACTGCATGTTTTTTAATAGAAAGAACCAAGTAGTGGTGTATCAGCCAATTATGCGGAAGAGAATTTACCGTCTTTTCATAAAACATCTTTAATCCTACGTAAATACATCATGTTACTATAATGCCATAACATATTTTTAATTTTATAAGCTATTTTCCTGGGCACACTTAGCTTTAAGACCATTGGCTTATAATCTATCTCGGGTGCGAGCACTAGGTGAATATATTGATTCTTGCCCCATACATCAAGATAGCTGAAATATAATGGCTTAAGGGAAGTACTTGCAAGCACATCAGAAATCGTCAGAGTCTCATCGACAACCTGTAAAATGCTAGGAGCGTACTTCTTGTTGTGTTCCTGGTATTCTGGGCTTGGAAAAGTTACAAGCACTAGTCCATTAATAGAGAGAAGTTTTTCAATTATCGAAAAGAGATGAGAATGCTCTTGCCTCGGTATGTGTTCTATTACATCCGGTAAAATGATCACCTCAAATTTACCATATGGTTTTAGCTCGGTCATATCACCCGTGATGTCTACCCTCTTAAAATCGCACTTTGGCGATCCGGCATAAGCCTTCGCAGCCTTAATATTTACATCACTTATATCAAGGGCAACCACATGAGAAGCCCTCTTTTGTATATGCTTAGAGATAATCCCAGCTCCACAGCCTACTTCTAGCACCTTTGCATTGTTGGGTATAAAACGATCGCAAAGGTGCTTAATTGCTTCCTGCCTTAGATTGAGGCTTGAGAAGTCCTTGAGTAGAACTTTTTTTGAAAACTCATCGTAATAGCTTTCTATATCAGATGAATTAACCATTCATAACCTTTCTGTAAAGCTCCTTTAGCTTAGTGTTCTGGTTGGTCATATTAAACCGTTCAGCTATCGTGCCGGAAGCCCGTCTCCCAAGAGCAATCTTACTATCAAGTAAACCGAGCATCTTTTCGGTATAGCCTTTAACATCTCTTTCTTCGATAAGGTATCCATTGATTCCATCCTCAATTAGCTCAGGAATGCCTGAATGAAAAGTGCTGATTATTGGAAGGCCTGTAGACATGGCTTCCATGATAACAGTTGGGATACCTTCTTTATCGCCATTCTTAGCGGTAACGCTATGATGTAAGAAAACATCCGCTTCCGTCATCAGCGAGACCACCTGCTTCTTTGTAACTTGGCCTGTGAACCGAACCTTCTCGCTGATACGTGATCCGGTGCATGCGACTTCGATTCGATCTCGAAGCGGACCATCTCCAGCTAGTGTGAGTCGACTATTGGGGTATTTTAGGAGAAAATCACGAAAAGCTTGTATTGTGTATTCATGCCCTTTCTTTTCCACGAAGTTTGAAACCTGTAAGAACTCGAGCCTAGAGCCATCCTTAACCTTCTTGCTGATCGGGATTCTTTCTATGTATTTAAAGTCTTCGAGTGGAACCCCGATATAGTGCGTCGTGGTTTTTGCTGGGTCAGCGCCAACCGCTATAAGCCTGCCCCGCATATCTCTAGAAACGGCAACGATATGCGCGTAATTAAACAATCCCCTTAGACCAGACCGGTAGCTTGTATTCCCTAGCAGGGAAGATGCATCATAGCCATGGAAGGTAACTATAAGGGGAATATTAAGATCCATTGCTAACGGCAGCATTTCCAGACCTGACGGCCCGAAATGAGCATGTATGAGTTTAGTATCGTGGGATTTGAGAAGACCTTTCCAATATCTAGTTTTCCGTGGTGAGAGGAAGGCATACTTACCAGTAGAAGTTCTGTATAGCTTACAACAAGCTTTTTCGATATAGTTTGCCTTTTTTGAGAAAATCGGCTCATGCGCAAAAAGATCAAGGTGATCAACACTAGAGGCAAGGACAATCGGAGAAAAATCATCTGAGACCCCTATAAGCTGTCGGTGAATAAAAGTCATCGATATCGTCAAGTAATGCTGAGGATATATAGCTATAACCGGCTTGTTGTAGCTATTCATACTATTGATAATGCCCCCTTATTTCGTGGTTATCATGAGTTAAGCTGATAATAGCTTAATGATTGGCAAGCACTGTAAAGTATTTACTGACATAGAAGCGACGTAGATGACTTAGATGCATTTATACTCGTATTTAATACGCCCCTCTTCTTGACAGCACTACTCCAGCAGTTCGCAAAAGAAGCGTTACATCTAGCCACAACGACCAGTTGCGAACATACCAGGATTCCAGGCGCAGCCGGCCGTCGAAGTCTATCTCGTTTCTTCCGCTTACCTGCCAGAGTCCAGTCATGCCTGGGCGAGATAGCAGAATCAAATCGGCGTAGTTACTTAGCAGGAGCCGCTCCCGTGGCAGATAAGGCCGCGGACCAACTAAGCTCATCTCACCCTTAAATACGTTAAAGATTTGCGGAAGCTCGTCCAAACTGAACTTTCTAAGTAGACGCCCTACCCTAGTCACCCGCGGGTCGTGCGCTTTGAGTTTGGCGTATTTCTCCCACTCGTTTCTTGCTCCAGGGTCTTTTTCTAAGTGCTCTAATAGCATTTCTTCGCTGTGTAAATGCATGGTTCTAAATTTGAAGCAACGAAACTCCTTCCCATTGCGGCCAATGCGACGGTGGGGAAAGATTATCGGGCCAGGCGAGTCGAGTTTAATAGCAACGGCGACCAAAAGCATGATTGGAAGAGTAACAATCAGGATAATGCTTCCTATAACCAAGTCAAAGACGCGCTTAGCCGCAATATTCCATGGGTTAGCCAATCTATTTAGGATGCGAAAAGATAGTATCCGTTCATCAAAGGAGTAATCGGCCTCAACACCCATTACGGGTACGCCGAAAAGGTCGGGAATAACGGTTACCGAGGCGGCCCGGCCCTGTAGCCGGTTTACCAACTCGACCATGTCACGGCCTGGCATACCTGGGGCGGCCACAATCAAATCGCGAACCCCGGTCTCTCTCATTACCTGCTCGCTGTCCTTAAATCCCCCTAGGACTGGGAAAAGTGCGTCTCCAATCCGTGCGCCATGCGTTTGCTTAACAGGGTCGTCATCTAAAAACCCGACTATGCGATATCCAAGAAACCTTTCCCTTATTAGGAAATGTGCAACTAACTTACCGGTTTTGCCGAGGCCTAAGATAATCACGGGCTGGGTACCTAAACCGGTGTGCGCTGAAACCGCTTTTCCGGCCAACCTTCCCAGTGGGAGTAAGATGATTGATATGAGATAGCCCAACACAAGTATGGTTCGGGAGACCTCGTTGCTCATCTTGCCGAGAGATATAACGGCTAACATGAGAAGAAAAGCCAAAGTAGTCGCTTTCATGAGTCGCCTGGTTTCCTGCCAAAAATGAAGCCTTCTACTATATAGGCCTTCGTAAATCAAACATGATAAGCCCATCGGCGGGACCCACCATATATGATCTATTACAGCGGAAGGCAACTTTGTTGAAAAAGCCTCGGTTAATGCGGGCAAGATATAAATTCGCGCCAAAAATGCCACTAATAACGCCATTGACAGGCTTATTAAATCTGTGACCGCTAAAGCTAGCATAGCCACTAGTTGTGATAAGGATGGCTGGCTTTTTGAAAAGGGCAGAATTTGCTTGGCCGCGTTGGTGATGATGCCTGGATGCGCTAAGCTATCTTGGGTGAGGTCCTGGGATATCTTTGATCTCAAATCGTCCTCTCCTGCTGCGACTAACCTACGGCTCTTGTTTCGTCTTAAATAGTGCTTGTTTCTACAGCTTCCCACTATTTACCTAGCTCTAAGCAAAACATAGCATAAGCATACGTGCCTTTCAAGCCTAACCAATTGGTTAGAGATAGTAAAAGTGTTGAGAGAAGAGTTATGAGACTATCGCCAAAAATTCTTCTGTAGGCTGAGGCTTCTTTTTATTCTAACCGGCAATTTATCTTCTATTTGGCCAAGCCTGTATCCGGCAAACTTGGCCAGGGTGAGGGCTATCGAGTAAGGTATCCAGCGATAATGGTTATTGCGGAGTAGGTATAAAAGCTGCTCTTTTGTGAATTTCAAACCCTCGCTTTCAGCCTTAGAGTATCCTTTAAGCCGCTCATTGCCGTTTAGAAATGCTCCGATATCAAAATATCGCCTGAAGTAGTGGGATACACTATAGTTGTGTGAATGCCAAACTGCTGCTTCGGGTACATATGCGATCTTGTAGCCTTTAAGAACTAATTTTGCCGCTATCGCCATATCCTCATTCGTGAGAGCCCTCTCCGGGAATCGATCGACCGCCTCGAATGAACTCTTCTTTATCGCCGAGCAAACATTGCTGAAGAAGAAGGTTTTTATCCCGAGGCGCGGCAAATCCTCTTTGCCTTTTATCATTGGGATATCTGGATAATTAAATAAGCGGGCGAATCTTTCGGGTGGTACAGCTTCTGACCTTGCGATGTGACGCCCAAAAGATGCGGCTATCTCAGGGTTTGCTGCTAAGGGGGCTACGAGGTTTTGCAGGAGGTTGTTATCCACGGGCAGCGCATCCTGGGTTAAGAAAACCAGCACCTCACCTCGCGATGCCTCAGCTCCGAGATTTCTTGTACCCCCATGATTAAACTCGGCTCTCTCAATAGCAACCACAGTGCAACCAAGCCCGCGTGCTATCTCAGTCGTGCGGTCTTCCGAAGCGGAATCGATAACGATTATTTCAAGGGGTGGGAGCGACTGGCTCTTAAGGCTCATAATAAGTTCGGCTATATTTTTCTCGGCGTTAAGTGTCGGTATTATAACAGTGATATTCACCTTTTGCTCTCCCCGTAGACCCTGGTTATTACTTCATAAATTCCTTCTGCTGTTTTATCCCAGCTAAAAAGCTTAGCCCTTAACAGGCCGTCCTCACGGAGCCGCGCCCTCAGAGCTTTGTCGGTAGCCACCTTAAACATGGCCCCGGATATTGCCGCTGTATCATGGGGGTTTACGCTGTAAGCCGCGCTGCCGCATACCTCAGGTAGCGAAGAAGTGCTTGAAACTATTACCGGGCATCCACAAGCCATAGCCTCCAGGGGAGGTAATCCAAATCCTTCATAAAGCGAGGGGTAGACAAGGGCGGTGGCACCGCGATAAAGCTCCACAAGTTCTTTGCTGTCCACATAACATTTAAAATGCACTCTTTTTTCCAGGCCATGTAGGGACGCCGACGACTTAAGCTCCCTCACATATCTTGAATCCGGCTCCGGTGCCATGATGATCAACTCGTGCTCAAGTGAGTCTGCTAGATTTTTATATGCATCCAGTACCGCCTGGGCATTCTTGTACGGGTGGTGTGCGTTTACAACTAGAAAATATTTGCCATCGCTTACTGTATTATCACTGGGCTTAAACGTATCCTGATCATAGCCATTGTATATGACATGGATTCTCTCGGCGGGATAATCGTAGAACTGGATCAGATCTCTTTTAGTGCTCTCCGAGACGGTAATAATGGCGGCTGATTTTTTTAACACGAGGGGGAGGAAAACCTTATAATACAGCTGCTGGTGCCGCCGCAAGCTCGGGTACTGCAGCGGCAACAGGTCGTGTACGGTCACGACCTGGGAACTCCCTTTAGGAAGCCAGATCAGACCATGTTGCGTTGGGCTGTAATAAATATCGATGCGCCCGCCCAAGGTGGTTAAAGGCAGCACTATCTGAGTCCAGAAAAACCTGAGGGCGGCAGCGAATTTGCGGTTAAGTTTACCGCTTGCAGGGCGAACCCATCCATTTACTCTCTTTATATGTGATACAGAGCTTTTAAGGTTCTCAGGGTGTGCGGTAAAAACGACAGGGTTTTCTATCTGGGGTAGTAATCTCGTTAAGACATTGATTGCATAAATACCCAGGCCCCGAGGCTTGTCTTCTATAATGGTAGCGTTGAGCGCAATTTTCACCTTTTCACCTTTACCCTGCCTGGCCCCTGCTTTCGCCTTAAGAAATCGGCATATCCTCCCACTATCGCCCTGGCGTTAGCGAATTGCCCCTTTATGATTCTTTTAGGTAGTTTAAGTAGCTGCACCAGGAAGGCGGAAGGCAAGTGCATGGCGTAGAATTGCCTAACAAAAAACAGGCTGTTTCTTAAAGCATAATAGTCAACCACGGGTGATTTATAGCCGGTGGCGTTGTTCTCTTTATGCCATACCAGCGAACTCGGGCAATAAAGCAGCCGCCATCCTTTTCTCTTAGCCCGCTCACACCAATCAGTGTCTTCCCAATAAAGAAAATAATCCTCTTTTATTAGACCGATATCCTCGATAGCCGCCCTTCGCGATAAGAGGCTGGCGCCGGTCACATAATCGGGCTCAATAACCTCATCCCACTGCCCTGTATCATCTTCTTGCTCGCCGTAATGCTTTGCGATCCCCAACCATGGCCAAATCTTGCCTCCACCGGCGGCCTGAATCACGCCTTGCTTATTGTAACAAAGTAGCTTTGAGCCCACCATCCCGATACCTGCCCTCGTTTCAGCTAAATCAACCATCTTAGTTAGAGCTTCTCTATCTACTACCGTATCATTATTAAGAAGCCAAACATAATCCGCACCACGCTTCAGGGCATAGCGAATGCCTACATTATTTCCGCCGGCAAACCCTAAGTTTGCCCCATTTTGGATCAAAATGATTTTACGGTTTGCAGGAAGAGCTTCTATTTTAGCCTCTTGTTCTTGCAGGCCACCGGCTTCAGCGGCAGCGCGGTCGTACTCAACCCGGGTTACCGGCTTAGTTGTCGGGTCGTAAGCAAAAAAAATGGACTCGACGGAGAGCTTACCCACGGCCCAGTCCTTAATTCTAGCTACAGAAGAATCTGTAGAGCCGTTATCGACCACTACAATGCTATAATTCATGTAGCTTAAACGCTGTATCGACTCGAGACATTCAATTGTGTCTTTCCACCCGTTCCAATTCAGGACAAGGATGAATACAGATAAATTGCTCACTATTATTTCCTTGCATTAAGGCGGGCCAGGCCATTTAGTTTTAATAAGCCCCTCTTTTTGCCAGAACCACGCCGACAGTGCGGATAAGAAGGGTTATATCCAACCATAAAGACCAGTTACGCACATACCAAGATTCGAGGCGAACCCGCTCTGGATAATTAATATCATTTCGACCACTCACTTGCCATAGACCGGCGATTCCCGGTCTAACCATAAAATAGTAACTGGCCGAATTCTCAAAGTGCGCCACCTCTTTTTGGATTATAGGTCGCGGGCCGACTAAACTCATATTGCCCTTTAACACATTAAATAACTGGGGCAACTCATCCAGGCTGGTTTTGCGCAAAAACCTGCCCACCCTGGTGACGCGCGGGTCCTCTTTAAGTTTGAAGTTTTGCTCCCATTCTTCTCTAAGTTCAGGGTTACATCTCAAAAGCTCCTCTAGAGTTTGTTGGGCGTTTGCAACCATTGTTCTGAACTTATAGCAAGAGAACTCTTTTCCTGCACGCCCAACCCGCCGGTGGGAGAAAAACACGGGTCCGGGAGAATCAAGTTTAATGGCGAGCGCGATAATTGCCATAAGCGGTAATACAACTACCGATATGACAACGCTAATAAGCAAATCAAAGAGACGCTTTGCAGCCATATTCCACGGATTTTCAAGTCTGTTGCGGATGCGAAAGGATAATATTTGCTCGTCAAAAGAATAATCGACTTCAGCACCCATGACAGGAATACCAAAGAGATCGGGGATTATAGTGATGGAGGCGGATTGTCTTTGTAAGCGGTTAACCAGCCTTACCATATCTTTAGCCGGCATACCCGGTGCTGCTACAATCAGATGGCGCACGCCGGTTTTCTTCATCACCTTATTAACTTCATGAAAGCCCCCAAGTACCGGGAATATCGTGCCGTTTATCCGCACTCCACGCTCCCGCTTAGCGGGGTCGTCATCCAAAAAACCGACTATACGGTAACTGGAAAGCTGGTCCCGAAGCAGTGAACGGGCTACTAGTTCACCGGTCTTACCCACGCCTAATATCAGTACAGGCTGCAGGCCTAAATTAGCCCAGGCAAGAAATTTTCTGCTGATTAGCCGGCCCAGCGGCACAAGCACGATTGAAGCAAGGTACCCCAATATTAATACCGTTCGCGAAACCTCATCGCTTATTTTACCTAAGAACAGGACTGCAAACATTAAAAGGAACGCCAAAGTAATAGCCTTAACCACCAGCCTTGTTTCTCGCCAAAAAGGCAACCGCTTTTTATATAACCCCTCGTAGGCTAAACATAAGAATCCTATAACAAGAACCCATGATAACCGGGACTTTAGACTTGGAGGCATATATGGAATAAATAATGCTTGCGATATTGGGGATAAGATGCGAACTCTAACAAGATAGGCGAGAACCATAGCAACAGCTATGCCGGCAATATCCACCAAAGCCAGGACTATAATCGCTGCCAGGCGGGATGCTGCATATTTGCTTTTTACCCGAGGCAAAAACAGTGCTGCCACATCAATCCAACTCCCTACCCTTGGTCCTATAGTAATTCAAGAATCCAAGGGCAAATGCAAATAAGAGCCACTGCGGCCCAAAGTCCATAATCGAGCTTGGGCTCGTACTTGCCAGAATAAACGTGACCAAGCTTACCAAAAGAGCTTCACCAATCATCTTTTCGGATTCATCTGTAAGCTCACGGTAGGCCCTATAGAGATAGAGTACGGACCCACCATAAAACAGCAAATAACCGATGAATATAAATATTCCATAGCAAGCAAGGATTTCAATCCACCAGTTATGCGCGTTGGTTATCCATAGTGTATCGTACACCCTTGAATGGCGCATGTGATACTCAAAATTGCCCGCACCCACTCCAAGTCCGTGAGACCTTGCCAGAAAAACAGCGGCGTTCTTGATTAAATTTATGCGTATGTTATCCGAGGTAACCTCATCAGATTTGCCGTGGTGGAAAAAGCTAGTTAACTGGGCCTGGGTTCTCTCTAGCCCAGAATGCATAAAACCGGGCACTATAATCACAAGCAGCAAAGCCGCCAATGCTGCTACTGCTATTAATTTAAGCTTATCCCTGGATTTTAAGAAGAATAAAAACCAAAAAGCCATCCCCAGCATTACGGCCAGATAGTTGGCTCTGGAATTAGTAAGCAGGAGCTGGTAAAGAGCAGATAAAAGCAGGGCCGGGCCAAAAATCCATTTAAGCTTACAGCCATTGTATTTCATGTAAGTAAAGATAAACGGCACGCTTAATGCGATATAAGTTGCATAATCGTTCTCGTGATAGAAGGTGGCCCTTGGTATATGCATCAAACGCGCAACTTCGGCACCGGGTAGCTTGGCGAGATAAGCGTAATGGAAAAGCTGATGCCCGGTAATTTGGTTCCAAAACCCAAGCCCGATTATTGGGATTAGGGTTAGCAACCACAGGTAATAGAATCGCTTAAAATCTTTTTGCTCGGTGAAATAAGCGATAACAAAAAAAATTACCGATGAGCCGATAAACAAAAGAATAATGCTCTTGACGGCATCGATCTTAGAAGCCGCCCACGCCAAAGACAAAATGGCATATAAGAGCCATATCAGCAAAAATCCGATGTAAGGTTTAACCTTAATATGAAAACCAGGCCCTCCGCGCTTAAGCAGGATTCCCCCCAGAAACAGGAGCCACAAACAAAGTACGAGGAACCGAAAAGGCGACAGTGTAAACGGACCTATTTTAAAAGAAAGAAGGGCCGACCCTGTCACACCGGCCACAATGACTGCATAAAGAATGGTCTTACTGATTTTGATATCGGCTGCAGTTCTGCTAGATGCTGTATCCATGTTTATAGTTCTCACTTCCAGCTAGCGTTGAATCCCGATGGAGGCTATGAGTCGCCAACCCAACTAAATATGCCCAAAAGAGCGTGTAAAAACTAAAGCGGGGGATAAGGCTCTCAAACATTTGATGGGGTATTAATGAGACAAGAAGAGTAAACACTGTTATCATTGCCACGCTCTCATCGGTTAAACCCAACTTGTTAAACAAAGATATCTTCCGCCATGAGGCTATGAGGGCCCCAACCCAGATACCGATGAACAACAATAATCCGCCTAACCCGATCTCTGTTAGCACGCTTAGATATGCATTATGGGCCGTGATTTGCAATCCCGCCGGCCTAAACAGGGCCTCGTAGGAAACCCCGAAACCAACTCCGGTTAACGGCAGCTTAGAGAAAGACCTCCAGGCAATAATCCACGCGCTCTCCCGCCCAACAGAGGATAGGCTGAGGCGGCCCAAAAAGCCATTTTGTAAGTTCCCATGCATGCCCAGCAAAAAGCCCATGATAATAAAAATTCCGGTTATGGCAAGAACCGGTCGAACTATCTTCTTAAGTTTTACCAAGTTATTTTGGGTAGAGAGGTAAGTAAAAAGAAAAGTGGCCACAATAGCCACCCCGATACCTGCGCGTGAAAAGGTAAGAATTAGAGCAGTAGCTTGTAGGGGCCAGAGAACCAGAAAGACTTTAGACGATATACGGTGGGCCAGATATAAAGCAACTGTCATCATCAATGTAATTATCAGCCAGGAAGCAAGCCCGTTAGGGTTAGGGGTAAGCGAAGATATGCGGGGCAATCCTGTGGGGTCAAAAACAGTTTGGGCCAGCTTGATTGGCCCAAAGTTAAGAACCCGTGCCGTAACCCCATGCACGACAGCAGTCGCCCCAAAGATGTATGTAAACACAGCAAAGAAAGAGAGAAATGTGCCGAAGGCGACCATACCCTTTGCAATATTCCAAAACGTCTCTATTGGTTTTGAGTCGTTATATACAAGCAGCAGTATAGATAAAGCAGGAATAAACGTAATCGCCGCCCGTTGAAAAGTCAGCTCTGGAAGAAAAGTCCAGAATCCCGACATAAGGGACCAAAGGAAAAGGCCGAGCCACGCCAGCAGGATGAACAATGGTATACCTTTAAAGCGCAGTTTAATAGAGGGCAGAACGATTAGAAACCCAAGGGCTTGGACCGCCAGTGTAATTATGCGGGTAAACGGAACTATAGGCGTATTCGGCTCAGGATATATACTTAAGATAGCCGTCCCGAAGATAGATAACAGTATCCCATAGCGAGGATCAATCCTAAAAATAGGCTGCATGTATCTTAAGCTTATCAACTAAGCACCTCCAGTAACTGGCAGTTTTTAGGGTGAAATCCTATAATACTCCCAATGGATTGTACTCCATTCAGGACTAAAGTCAACCTAAGAACAGTTTACCAGATAACTTATCACTATTTATTACTGGGCTGTTATAAATACCGAGGGGTTAAAAGTTGATGTCCGGCGGTAGATACTATAAAATAATCAAGGACACCGCGGGGAATTAGCTCAGTTGGGAGAGCGCCTGCCTTGCACGCAGGAGGTCAGGGGTTCGAGTCCCCTATTCTCCACCGCACACAGGCTTGTGAAAAATGCCTTTCACAAGCCATTTTCTTTTTGTGGGAGGGGAGAGTTTATAGGACTCGAACCTTATTACATCAACAATAATAAAGCTAATCCTATGTACATGTATTGACAATTGTCAATACACTGCCGATAATTAGATTATGGAAATCGAGGGCCTCAATATCAGCAAGAATATAGCAGAAAAGCTTTCGAAAAAGCACAATGTCGAAGTTTACGAGGTCTACGAGACCATTTGGAATGTTGATGAGACGGTCTGGATTATAAGAAGCCCTAGAGGCTCAGGTACTTATATTGCGTTTGGGCGTACTGAGGCAGGCAGGTATCTTGCAATACCATTTGTTATGAAAAGTAAAGTTGCTCATATTTTAATAGCAAGAGATATGACGCAAGGTGAGCGAAAGCTTTATAAAGGAAGGTAAAGATGAGTAAGAAAATGCCAGAATTTAAAAATGAAAAAGAGTTTGCTAAGTTTGTTGAAGAGCATGATATGGCCGATTATGCAAGCGATCTTGAAGAGGTTAAAGATATAAGGATAAATATACCCAAGCAAACAAAAACAATGATCTCGCTTAGAATCTATCCCTACCTTCTTGATGAGATCAAGCAAATTGCCGCCCAGAAACACATGCCGTATCAGAGCTTGATTCAGCAATGGCTGGCTGAAAAGATCAACGAGGAGAAAAAAGCGGCCTCTTAAAAACTGGGGCGTGTTTTACGGATACTTACCGCAGCTTGGCAATAAGATTAGCCAGTCTTTCAAGCAATTCCAGGTTCGAATACTGACCCATTAAGTCCACACCATTTTGGCTTGTGAAAAATGCCTTTCACAAGCCATTTTTCTTTCTCGGAAGAGCAGAGAGTTTAGGGGATTCGAACTCCTGGTTTCGCCATGAGCAGAAATCGATTTATGAGATGAGTTCTAGTATCCTATAAGGGAATCGAAAATTTTGACGATTATGTTCACTATATACACTTGTTCATTAATAATGAACATAGTAAAATAGTGAACATGAATAATGCTATGAACAATCAGAAAACAACAAAACAGAGGCCAAAAAAGCCACAAGAGCAACAGGTAATAGATCAGTGCGTTGAGGCGCTTAACAAACATCTTTCAGCCCAGCGGTTATCGGATTTTGATCGTAGGCGTAAAGATCGTGGTATAGATGCTGAAATACTTCTTGGTGATGCCCCAAACCAGAGGCGACTTCTTGTTGAAGTGAAAAACAATCTGTCGGGCACATCTATGTCACATCTCCTAAATAAACTAGAGCTCCTTCGCATTAATAAACAAGGTCTTCTAATTTGCACGAAATATGCTAATCGTAATGTCATCGATCAGTTCAAGGAGGCTGGAATAAACTTGGTGGATTCCTTTGGCAATATGAACATTGAGCTGGATAATCCTCGAGTAATTCTTCACATTAAAGGCAATAAGGGTGTTGCCACAGCTGATGTTAAGCGGAGTCGGTTATTTCAACCAAGTGGCTTGAAGATGTTGTTCACGATTCTAGTTAAACCAGATGCAATAAATCTTCCGTATAGGGAGATAGCCAATCTGAGCGGTGTGTCTCTGGGTTCTGTTAACTGGATCATGCGCGATCTTAGAGAAAAAAGTTTTGTGCGCAAGAAAAGGAATGGTGAGCTAAGTCTAACTGGACGCGCTGATTTGTTCACGCGTTGGGTTGAGGCTTATGGCGAACAACTTCGTCCCAAAATAGTCAATCGAGTTCTAAAAGCTCCAAAATTCGATATTAACATGCTATCCGAGCAGCTTTATGACGTTGCACTAAAGAATCATCTAAAATGGGCTTTAACCGGTGAATCTGCAGCGGACTTACTCACACACCATATTATTCCTAACAAGCTCACCGTTTTTACAGATAAATGGCAACCTGAATTTGAACGGGAGCTAAAGTGGGCACCTAGTGAACGGGGTAATATTGAAGTACTAAATATGTTTTCAGAATTGGTGCCTTATGCAGGCAAGGAATATCGATACTTATATCCAGTTGCACATCCAGCACTCGTATATGCAGAGCTTTTAAATAATGGGACTGATCGCGACCGTGAGACTGCATCAATATTGGCAAAAGACTATCTTTTAGATCTGGTGATTTGATATGCAGCTCAGTGATGATGCCATTGAATCGCTCAAGATCCTTGTTGAAGTCTGTCAAACACTGGGTGTTCCAGCCAATTATTGAACTTCTGGATAAGATCGAGCAGGATGATTCAGCAATAATTAGTAGAGCACTTAGCCAAAAACCGATCATGCAAGCCGGTGAAGCATATCAGCTAATTGATGCTATGAGACAGGCCGAACTTCGACAGTCAGTAGGCAAACACCAGTCTAAACAGGGCGTTATCCAGTAGGGATAGAAAGTGGCTAAAATGCGTGTAGTGCCTACGGGGCTATCCCGAAGAACTTTGGCGGCTCTTTG
>CADDYS010000028.1 GCA_902810715.1 bacterium
CTCCATTTGTAAGCAGGATGAATGGAAACGCTAGGCGTAGATGTCTTAGCACCGTTGCCGTAGGTACACTTGTTTTTGCACTTGCGATGGATATTTTCTATACTTTTATAAAACTTGAAGTATTTTATAGATAAAAGTTGGGACAGAGATTAAATGATTCCAGTTCAATATCATTACGGAAAATTTCCACCAACAAGCATTGATTGGCAACAGCTTATTCCTTTAATCGGGACTGCGAATGCTGCACTTGCGAGATACGATGGGATACTATTAGCTATTCCAAACGCTGCTGTTTTGTTGAGCCCCCTTACTACTCAAGAGGCCGTTCTTTCATCGAGGATTGAGGGAACGCAAACAACAATGGAAGAAGTTCTAAAATTTGAAGCGGAGGGTGAATCTAAAAAGATATCCCAGGACAAAAAAGCTGATATCCATGAAGTATTAAATTATAGGGCAGCGATGAGACTTTCTGTTGAAATGCTAAACGATTTACCATTATGCCAACGTGTAATAAAAGAAATCCATAAGGTTTTGCTTAGAGGAGTCAGGGGCCATGGTAAGTCTCCTGGAGAGTACCGAAAAATTCAAAATTGGATTGGCCCTCCTGGATGTAAAATTGAAAACGCCATATTCGTACCGGTAGCAGCTGACCAAGTACAAGAATCGATGAATAAGTGGGAGAAATATATTCATGAAGAGGCACTAGATCGGTTGGTTCAGCTTGCTGTCATACATGCTGAGTTTGAGGCCGTTCACCCATTTCTTGATGGTAACGGAAGGCTTGGTCGCATGTGCATACCACTCTTTATGTTTAATAAGGGATTGATTCATGCTCCTATGTTTTACATTAGCGCATTTTTTGAAGAGCATAGGGACGAATATTATGAACGAATTTTAGCTATTTCGAGGGATGATGATTGGACTGGCTGGTGTGAATTTTTCTTAAAAGCGGTAATAGATCAAGCACAAAAGAACCAAAACAAAGCTTCTAAAATTTTAGAGTTGTATGAAAACAAAAAAGCGCAAATTGCCGAGTTAACTCATTCGCAGTACGCAATCCATACCCTAGATTTCATATTTTCTCGCACGATATTCGACGCAACAGACTTCACTAGAAACAGCGGGATTCCGGTGGCTACGGCAAAACGAATCCTAGCTCAGCTACGAAGAAGTGAGATTTTAACAACTTTGGCCGAGCCAAGTGGTCGTCGGCCAGCTATATATGCATTTTCTAAGCTAATAAATATTGCTGAAGGACATGATGTAATTTAAGGATCAGTTATGATCCACAAAGTTATTTGTGGATCATAACTATTAAAATATGAGCCACAACGATTGTTTTATCTAACCTATGCTCCACAAAACCTAAAGTTGGCTGCCAGCCACCTCACAACTAATTCCAGCCAAAAACGGAAAAACACCCAAAATTTGCGGGAGACATCTAGCTCACTCACCCAAAATCTCAAAAGATGGATGGGGACTACACGGTAAATACTTCGTGTTCCCATCCTATAGGTAACATTTGGCGCGTATAGGTAGCGTAACTTCTTGAGTTTGTCTCGTGTCAACCATCCACCGCTACGCTGGTTTGGCGGTATCTCAAGAGCAGGTAGCGATAGACACATTGGAGATTCTGAGATCGCTGGTTAGAGCCGAGCCAAGCGGGCAAGCGTTTTCCTATATCGGTTTATCCACTCGTCCGCACGCAGATCCCCCTCGTAAAAGATGCGGGAATCGCAACCATGTTCCTCGTCAAGTTCCATCAAGTCGGGACGTTGTTCCAAGTTTTTAAATTGTTTTGAGAATTTGGACTTTTTGGAAGAGCGTCCCAGCGGTAGGTACCAAATCTAGTTGCCGCTGTGTCATGACTATCAATCTTGAGAATTGGTTTTATAAAGGGATTGAGGTATTGATCGGCTGATATCGGGTTATGTTAAAAAGATACCGACGTATTTACCATAAATATAAGAGCGATTGTATTTTTCTTTTTCATCTTTAACCTGAAGAATCCCAAGGTTTACAAATCGGTCAATAGCTTTTTGAGCCCCGGCACGGGAAAAACCGGTCCATTCCATAATGTTCCGAGTGCTGATAATGGGCCTGGAAAAAAGCTTGCGTAATATTAAAACTCCGCTTTTCGATTCTCTTTTGGCAAGGGACTGTATTTTTGCCATATCTTCCTCACGAAGCTTTGTTATTTGCTTTGAAATATTGATTGACTCATTGGCGGTTTCGATAACACCGTTAAGGAAAAAATTAACCCATTCCTCAACCTCGCCGTCATGATAGCCATCCAATCTATTGTAATAATCTTTTTGGTGTTTTTTAAAATATGAAGATAAAAATAGTACAGGTCTCTCAAGCAAATTCCAATAGCATAGCAGCATAGTGATCAAAAGCCGGCCTGTCCTTCCATTTCCATCAAGAAACGGGTGTATGGTCTCAAATTGGGCGTGCATAAAAGCGATATGCAAAAGTGGTGGCGATTGCAATGCTGCATGTAAGAAATTCTCGAAATCATGTAAAGCACGGTTCATCTCATCTACCGGAGGGGGCACATATAAAGCATTAGACGGTGAGGTGCCGCCGATCCAATTTTGGGAATGGCGAAACTGACCGGGGTCAGCAAAATGAGAAGTTCTTGCTCCCTTAATAAGCTGTGAATGGATTTCACGAATTAATCGAAGTGAGAGCGGAAATTCCTTGAGGCGTTCTATTCCATAATGAAGAGCTTTTATGTAATACAAAATGTCGTTTGCATCGGTTTGTTACGTAGCAATGCCAGCATCCATTTCAATAGCGTCAACTATCGTTGCTTTTGTTCCCTCGATCTGAGCGGAAGAAGCGGCGTCTTTTGTTACAAACATGTAGAGGAAAAAATCGACATCCGGTAGAGTATTTTACTTTTTAAGTTTATCGGCTGTTCTTACTTAAAAGTATTTGAATACGTTACTTCTTGTTAAGAGCTCGCCTAGGTCGGAGGATGCGCATTACCGAAATTACCGTTCTTACCGGTTTAAACGTGTAGGGACAATTTGGAAGAGCGTTCCAGCGGTAGGGTTGCGAGTTCGAGTCTCGTTGCCCGCTCGAATAAAAAAACAGCCCTTTGAAGTGAGGGCTGTTTTTAATGAACCGTTACCAAACTTGTAGCTTGATTATACAATCATATGCCTAGAGTTTATTCCTGGTTTAACCTCGCCTCTTATGTGGTCGGTGGTCTCGCTTGAAATCCGGTGCCTGAAGCCGTTTGCCAGGGCTACGTGCAGATGGTAGAGGCTTTCACCGGGGCATTTTCTATGGATAAAGGACCTAGGCTTTTTCATCATACGACCACTCCCTAAAAACCGTTCACTTAATAATATCGGCTTTGGCGGGGGGCGGCTTTAGCCGAGAGTCTTCCTTGGCTGCCGCGCCGGGCTCGCCTATGCTTATAATATCCCTTAGGACGATTATCTCAACACGGCGGTTCTTGGCGCGTCCTTCCGGCGTGTCGTTTGTCGCCACCGGGCGGTACTCACCGTAGCCTGCCGCGGAAAGCCTACCGCTTGCCTGGGGGTACCTTGCAATCCAGTACATAATAACGCTGGCCGCCCTATCAGTTGAAAGCTGCCAGTTGGAAGGGTACCTATCATTATGGATCGGGATGTTATCGGTATGGCCCTCAACTTTTATATACTTATCAGAGCTAAGAAGTATCCCCGCGAGTTCATCAAGTACTGCCATCGCGTCTGGAGAGAGATCTGCCTTGCCCGACTCAAACAGGACTTTATCGGCAAGGTTTATCACAATGCCTCGGGCGTCTTCTTTTACCTCTAGGCCGGTCGAGATACCCTTGGCCTTGGTATAATCCTGTATCTTATTTATCATATTGGCGAATTCTCGCTCTTCTTTGGCGTCTTTCATGTTTAGGACTTGCTTTTTGGATACCGCTGCGCCCTCTTTGTTCTTTGCGGCAGCGTCTTTCGACTTTCCGCCGACCATGTTATTGGGGATAAAGGATGTGTTGTTTGGCGTAAGACCCAGGGCAGATTTCAGCGACTGGGTCAACGACTGGTACTTAGACGCGTCGACGCTTGACATGGCATACATTATGACGAAAAAGGCCATAAGAAGGGTGATTAGATCGGCGTAGGTAAGGAGCCATCGCTCCATACCGGCGGAGCCGGATCCATGCTCTTCGTTTTTCTTGGATCTTACCATCCACTACTCCTTCGCAGCTTATACCGTAACCACTTGTTCGTCGCTTTTGTTCCGGTCGACCGGCGGCAAGAACGACTTAAGCCTGTCCTCAATAATGCGAGGACTCTCGCCTGCCTGGATGGAGAGCACGCCCTCAATGATGATTTCTCTTGCGATCGACTCTTGGTTGCTGCGAACTTTAAGCTTTGAGGAGATTGGTAGCCAGAAGATGTTTGCGGAAGATACGCCGTAAAATGTTGCGATAAATGCGGTAGCTATAGCTTGCCCCAGATTGCCTGATTCTAATTGTCCGAGGACGTGAACTAAACCCATAACCGTACCGATAATTCCCATGGTGGGGGCGTAACCACCCGCCGCCTCGAAGAATTTTATGCCGGTCTGGTGTCTTTCCTGCATTAAATCGAGTTCGGTTTTAAGTATTGTCTTTGTGATCTCGTAATCGGTACCGTCGACAACGAGAGTAACCCCCTGCCTAAGAAAATCGTTTTCGAGCTCTTCGAGCATGTTCTCAAGTTTAAGGATACCCTCTCGCCTGGCCGTTTCAGCCAACACAACGATAGTCCGGATGATCTCACTGGAGTCTGTGTTCCTCTCCTTAATGGCCACCCTGAGCCAAACGGGTAGTCTCATGAAATCTTTAAGGCGGAAACAGGTCATGGTGGCGCCGAGCGTGCCGCCAAAAACAATTATTGCAGCCGGTATATTGACGAGTGATGCTAAATGTCCACCTTCTATTACAACGGAGAATAGCAACGAAAAAACAGCGAGAACTATACCAATAATTGTTGCTAGGTCCATTCGATTGCCCTCTCTAAAGGTATTAAGTTTCTTGCTAGTATGTCTTTTACTACTTATGCTATATCGGCAAGTGGCAGGCCGTCCTTGATAGTTTCAATAGTTAATTCTACCTGGGACCTCTTACCATTTATTGCCATTTTATGGTATATGGGGTAGAATTTATAGGGAGGGATTATGCAGGTATCGATTGTTCAAATAAATCCGGATAAATTAAGTCATCTGCACATTTACTTACTACTTGGGATGCTGGCAGCCCAGTGGGTTGCTGTGCCGACCGGAGCTGCCTTGTACCGCTATTTTCTAGCACGCAGAATAAAGAGGGGCATATAGCTTTTCGCGGGCTCTAGTGCACCCGCCTACGTCTTGCCTATGTAGATCGTTATATTTGCGTTGCTCTTTTTGACCTGCTCGCCCGCATTGGGATTTTGACTTACCACCTTATTATCATTTTCCGGCAACGCGCTTCCGGGGGCGTCCTGCGAGTCTACCGTAAAGCCCGCGCTCTCAAGGATGTTTATAGCCTCGTCTTTAGGCTTACCGTGAACATCGGGTACGCTTATCATCTCCGGCCCCTTGCTTATAACCATGGTAACATTTGAGCCTTTTCTGATCTCGCTTCCGCTTGCCGGAGAGGTCCTTATGACGTTTCCTTTGGAAACGGTGTCGCTGTACTCATCGGAGGTCGTAACCGTAAATCCCGTCTGCTTAAGGCTGTTTTGGGCCTCGGTAGAACTCTTTCCGTAAACATCTGGAATCTGTGCCACTGCCGGGCCCTTGCTTACAATAAGGTCGACTTTGGTACCCTCTACGAGCTTCTTTCCGGCTTCCGGTTCGGTACGGATCACCAGCCCGTCACCGACATTATCGCTATTTTCGTATTTGGTATCCCCGACATCAAGGCCCTCTTTTATGAGCTTGGACGTTGCCTGGGCCTCCCCTGTGCCGCTTACATCGGGGACGATCTTCATGCTCTTGCCCTTGCTTAAGGTGACGTAAACGGTGCTTCCCTCATCTTTTTTGTCACCGGGGCTCGGGTCCTGGCTTATAACAAGGCCCGGCTCTACGGTGTTACTAAATTGGCGGCCTTTTTCCTTGACCTTAAGGCGGACCGCCTTAAGGGCCCGCTCGGCGGCGTCATAGGTTTTGCCCTGTACATTGGGGACCTCAACGATCTTTTTGCCGTTAATGATACCTGTGAAAGCAAACCAGCCGCCTGCTGCAAGCAGCAGAGCTACCAGGATGGCAATTAGGGGCCCACGGCTGCGGTTTTTACGCCTGGGTTTTTCTTCGAAGAAGGGACGCTCGACGCGGGCGGTCCGGTCGGGCGGCATCATCACCATCGTTTCTTGCTCCTCGGGGACGGTTGCGGTAATCGGCATGCCCTCCATCAGCCTCATGATATCATTTCGCATCTCAGCCGCGCTTTGATACCTGCTTTCCGGGTTTTTGGCCATTGCTTTTTGTATGATAGTCTGCAGTGCCTCTGGGATGCTGGGGTTGATATCGCGTGGTGGAGTCGGGTACTCGTGGACGTGCTTTAAGGCGATGGCAACAGGGTTATCTCCCTCAAAGGGAATCTTGCCGGTGACCATCTCGTATAGCACAATTCCTGCCGAGTAAATATCTGAGGTAACGCCGACATCTTGGCCGCGGGCCTGCTCGGGGGAGAGGTAGTGCGCCGTTCCCAGGATAGTACCGGTCTGCGTCATGGTCGAGGCGCCGGCGCGCGCTATACCAAAGTCGGTGACTTTAACCTCACCCTCTTTGGTGAGGATTATGTTGTGCGGCTTGATGTCGCGGTGAATTATCTGATGCTTGTGAGCAAAGTTTAGAGCCGAGAGCATTTTTTTGGCTATCGACATCGCCTCTTTGGGCGGAATTGTCCCTTTCAGGCTGATATATTTTTTCAGGCTTTGGCCCTCAAGGAGCTCCATGACAATGAAGTAGGTGCCGTTTTCGCTTCCCCAGTCGTAGATATTTACGATGTTGGGGTGGTTTAAGCTGGCTGCGGCCTGGGCCTCGCGCCGGAAGCGGGATACGAAATCCTCGTCCTCGGCGAAGTATTTGTGAAGGACTTTTACCGCTACGGGGCGGTCTAAAACGGTGTCGATGGCCTTGTAGACATCGGCCATGCCGCCGGACCCGATCTTGGCGATAATCTTGTATCTGTCGTTAAAGACCTGCTGCTCCATCTACTATTCTAGAACCCCTATATCTAAAAGTTTCGTCTCTTACTCTATGCTTCCTGCAATATTAAGCCATTAGGTTTCCGGTAACTAACATATTATCATAATATGGTTCATGGTTCATCGTTCATCGATGATTTTACCTTTTGGCCTTTTGGCGGGCCCGCGCTCTAGACCCTTATATCAGTGGCCTTTTGGCCATTTCTAGCCGATAAATCGGGCGACTACATTTCTACTAATTCTCAGACTACTTAAGTGCTTCAACCATTATCTCTCTAGCTATTGGGGCGGCGGTGTGCCCCCCAAGGCCGCCGTTTTCAACAACTACCGCCACCAGGACTTGCGGGTTCTCGGCCGGGGCGAACCCCACAAACCAGGCGTGCGGCTTGTCTTTCCCGACCTCGGCGGTCCCTGTCTTGCCGGCCACCCGTATGCCGGAGATTCTTGCCGCTTTTCCCGTGCCCTCGTTTACCACTCTCTCCATGAGAGACTTTACGGTTTGCGAGGTATCCGGCTTCATCGGGGATAACCATGCTCTGGGGTTTGCCTCATAGACGGTGTTGCCGCCTGCCTCCCGGACTTTTTCGACCAGAAATGGGCGCATGACCTTGCCGTCGTTTGCCACGGCGGAGCCAATGAGAGCCATGTTAAGCGGCGTTGCCTGGACTCTGCCCTGCCCGACCGCGGCCCAGGCCACCTCAAGCTCGTCCATCTCGGAGGCCCGTGGGATGCGGCTCTCCACCGTCGGCAGGTCAAACGGGGGTTTGTCGCCAAAGCCAAAGGCCCTGGTGGTGTCCACGAGTTTTGGCCCGCCCAGGCTCTTGCCGACCTGGGCAAAGACCGTGTTTACCGATTTTGCAAAGGCATCGGCAAAGGTAAGCCTGCCGTAGTTTTTACCCTCGAAGTTGGTGACCTTTCCTCCGTAGATTTTAATAGTATCCGGCGCGTCAAAGACGGTCTCGGTGGTAACGGATGCGTTTTCCAGGGCCGCGGTTGCGGTCACTATCTTAAATGTAGAGCCCGGCGTAAAACGGCCCTGGGTCACCCGGTTTACCATCGGCCCGTTCGGGTCTTTAATCAAAGAGCCCCAGTTCTTGTCCACGTCGTTTGGGTTATAGCTGGGGTGGCTTACCAGGGCGAGCAGGGCTCCCGTCCTGGGATTAAGCACAATTATTGCACCCTTTCTATCGCCGAGCAGCCTATCTGCCGTTCTCTGTATATCCATATTAATAGTAAGAGTCACATTGTTTCCCGGGACGTCTTTTCCTAAAAGCCGCTTTATGTAGTCCTCGGGAGAGGAGATGCGGGTCTGCCCCGAGAGGTACTCATCAAAGGTAAGCTCAAGGCCGGTGCGTCCGTACTTTGTCGAGTAGAATCCGGTAATCGGGGAGACAAGGTTGCCCTCCGGGTAGTATCTTTTATATATGTCTCCAATCTTGCGGCTGGTTGCAAGGACCTGTCCGTCGGCGGATACGATATCCCCGCGCCTGATTTTCTGCTCGTTTAGAATCGGGCGGATGTTTTCCGGCTTTGCGGTAAGCCCGCTTGCCGCGATAAACTGGAGGTAAGTTAAGTTAATGATGAGTATGATGAAGGCTGCGGTAATAATTGTGCCGAGCCGCCCGATTCGTTTATTCAACTTGGCTCGCCCCTTTTGCGGATATGACAAGAAGAAGCGCGAGCAGGATAAAGTTCATCAAAATCGAGCTTCCGCCGTAGCTCATGTAGGGAAGGGTAACTCCGGTAAGCGGTATGAGCTTCGTTGTACCGCCGATGATGGAGAAACTCTGCAGCGCAAAGACGCTTGCGAGACCCACTGCAACGAGGCGGCCGAAATCATCTTTGGCCAGCAGTGCGATTTTTAGCCCGCGCAGGATAAAAAGCAAAAAGGAGAGCACAACTGCGACGCTGCCGAGGAGCCCCAGCTCCTCGGCAATGCTTGAGAAGATAAAATCGGTCTGTACCGCCGGGATAAGCGTGGGGTGGCCAAGGCCCAGCCCCGCGCCGGTAAGCCCGCCGCTTGCAATTGCAAAAATCGATTGGATTATCTGATATCCCTTACCCGACGGGTCGATCCAGGGATCAAGCCAGATATCGACCCGCGCCTGCACGTGGCTAAAGGCAAAATAGCACGCGGTCGCCCCAGCAATAAAAAGAAGTGTGCCAAAAGTGACATATATCGGCCGTCCTGTAGCGACGTAAAGCATCGAGAGGAATAGCCCAAAGAAAAGAAGCGACGTGCCGAGGTCGCGCTCCAAAACCAGAATCACTAGCGAGATAAGCCACATCACAATTAAGGGACCCAGGTGTTTTAGCTCGGGCAACCAAAAGCCAAAGACACGCTTGGTTGAAATCGAGAGAAGCTCGCGCTTTTCTTCAAGATAGGCGGCCAGGAATAAGACGAAGAGAATCTTGGCCATCTCGGCCGGCTGGAACGAGACCGGCCCGAAATTTAGCCAGAGCTTTGCACCGCCCCGCTCCACCCCGATAAAGGCCGGGGCAAAAAGAAGAATGATTCCGGCGATTGCCCAGGTGTATTTATAATCTTTAAGCCACTGGTATCGCTTTAGAAGGGAAAGCACAACAAGTATGGCGGCAGTCCCCGCTAAGACCCAGATTGCCTGCGCGATCGCAAGGTCTGGTTTAAGCCGCCAGATCATAACCAATCCCAGCCCGGATAAAAAAGCCGATAGCGGAAGAAGTGCAGGGTCGGCCTCCCGGATAAAGTGGCGGTTTGCGATATGAAGAACGATAAACATGGATGAGAGAAAACCGGCGATTCTAAGCGCGTTTTCAGCCGGCTGCCCGGTTGTCTGCGAGACCAAAAAGAAGCTTACAAATATGGATATCGATACAAAAAACAAAAGGAGCAGTTCGATGTTTCGGCGACTCAGCGCGATCACCATCCAATTCTAAGCAGGCGTCCAAAACGAGAGCTTGGGCCCCCGCCCGACTCAAACAAAACTACGGTGATGTTGTCTTTGCCCCCACGGTCGTTTGCCCAACTTATGAGCTCGCGTGCGGCCTCACCAAGGTCTTCTTTGTCCCTTAAGACCTCTGCGATCTCGTTGTCGGAGAGCATCGCGTTAAGCCCGTCCGTGCAGAGCAAAAACCTGTCCCCCGGGAGAATGTCCTCAACACTCAAGTCCACCTCGACGTCGGCTTCGCTCCCGATCGCCCTTGTGATTATGCTCCGCTGCGGGTGAACTTCTGCCTCTTCGGGTTTTAAGTGCCCGCTTTGCACCATTTGCGCAACAAGGGAGTGGTCGTCGGTAAGCTGGGATAACTTGCCGTCCCGCAGCAGATAGAGCCGGGAGTCGCCGACATGTCCTATATACAGCTTGCCATCGCTCGGTATGGCGACGGTTAGAGTCGTGCCCATGCCGCGCATATCTAGATCTTTTAAAGCCTTCTTGTAGATGTCCTGGTTGGCCTGTTTTATAGCCCCGGCTATTCTTTGCTCAATCGGCTCCTTGCCGCGCTTGGCTAGATTGGCTCTTAATATGTCAAGTGCGGTGATGCTTGCGACTTCGCCCGCACGGTGGCCCCCCATACCGTCGGCAACCGCAAAGATGCTGCCGTCTGCGATATAGCCGTCTTCGTTTAAACTTCGTTTTTTACCGACGTCGGTGATTGCGTAATATCTCATTTTACTCATCGAATTGAAAGACACACTGACCAATACTAAACTTGCTTCCCCTTGTTAACCTTACAGGTTCCTTAATTTTACGGATGCCCATGGTTGTGCCGTTTGTGCTTTTTAAATCCTCCAGCCAAAAGCCCGCGTTGGCGATGTAGACCCGGGCATGGTGTGCCGAGGCAAACGAGTCCTCCAATACTATATCGCAGTCGGGGGCTCTGCCGATCAATATCTGGTCCACCAGCGGGTAGTCAACTTTACCATCGGGGCCACCTTTTAAGACTGTGATTCGCGGAAGCTTCTCTTCGGTTGCCTTTTTTGCCAGGGAGAGGTCTCTCGCAACCACCCTGACAACTAAAAATAAAAAGGCGTAGATTACTATCAAAAGGGCGATATGCAGAAGCAGTGTTAACTCGTTAAACACCGCTCTCTCTCCTAAACTGAAGTTTGGTGGTACCGATCATGATCACATCTCCGTTTTTTAAAATACGCTCGTCCACCTTCGTCCCGTTTACAAAAGTCCCATTTGTGCTGGCCAGGTCTTTAAGTATGTACCGCGAGCCCAGGTTCTCGACACGGGCGTGGTACCGTGAGACGTTGGGGTCGGGGATGACGATTTGGTTATCCGAGGCCCGCCCGATTTTGGTAGAAATCGCCGTAAGCAAAAGCCTTGTCTCTTTATCCGCATCGGCTCTTACAAGATAAGCGTCTTTTTTTGCACCCAAGTCGACATCCGTCTCTACCATCTTGGCGCCGCCCGTCTTTGCGGTATCGACCTCACGGCTTTCTAGATAGCTCTCAATTACAATCTCGCCCAGCAAGAGTTTTGGTGAGTTTTTAAATTCAATCTGCGGAAGCCCCAAAAGGTCGTATCCCTCTTTTTTTGCATGTGAGACAAGAAAGTTTTGAAATTCAGATATGAGTGTTTTTTCGAAAGGCTTAAGTTTCTCGGCATCCTTTTCACTTGTGACGATGACGTAGTGGTTTGGGACATAGACTTTAGAGACGCTGATTGAGCGGTGCGCGTCCATTTCGCGCACCAGCTTCTTTGCTATTTCCACCGGCTGGACGCCGGACTTAAACTGCCTGGTGAAAAAACCTTCCAGCAGGGACTCGATCCTTTGCTCAAATTCTCTCAGTAAGCTCAAAATATTCCCCCCAAGGATCACTCCATGAGCTCATCATTTTCGGCCTCTGCATCCATTAATCTGGCCGGAGGCCGGAAGATGGGTAGCAGCAATAGTATTATAAGAGAAAAAGAGAGAGCCTGCATCAACCCGCCCATATCGAACGTCTCGCCGTGAAGCCTGGCCATTATGCCCTGGTACCCCATGAAAAGAATAGTGAATCCGGCAAGTGTTCCGTAAAACCACCTTCGATGCCCGCGTACCGCAGATGCCACAGCCGAGACAATCGCCCAGAGGACGGGTTGGAAAAGTAAAAACTTGTTTTCAAGGAACGGTCCGCTTGCAAGTTGGATGATATAAAGCGGGTTGGACTGGCCCTTGATGGCAGACCATAGGCCGTAGGATTTGACAAGCTCGGGCATCGTGCTGTCTTTTAAAAAGATGTTCATGAGCTCAAAAGCGATGCAGCCAAAGCCTGAGATGATTGCGGCAACCAACGGGTTGGTTAGAAGACCGACCAAAACCGGAAAGATAAATGGTACCCTTAAGAGGCCGAAGGCCGCCCCGCTAACCGGCGAGATGGAAAGAATCGGCCATTTTCGGGCAATGAAGAACCAGTAGGGAACAAGTATGAAGAGCATAATAAAAAACAGCCCCAGCGAGTACTTCATCATCAAAAGCGATAAAAGGAAAAAAGCGGCGCCCGTGCCGTACTCGGGGCGCAGCAGAACGGCTACATAGATCACGGTTGCCCCGAAGAGGGAAATGCTGCGCGGCACCCCATACCAGTAGCGAAGTATTGGGAGAAACGGTGCGCCTAGAAGCAGGGCGGCAGGGGTTCTTGTCATCGACTCTTTATGTTCTTCTAAGAACCGCCAGAACCTGCCGCGCCAGCCAGCCGCCTCGACCCAGCTTAGCTCGGTGTCGATATCCAGGTACCTATTTATTAGTCTTGGGAGCACCCGCTCGGCGGTCTCGCCGGGGCCGCGGAAGTACTCGAGGGCCTCACGAAACTCGCTTGCCGAGGCGTAGCGGTATTCCGGGCTCTTGGCGAGGGCCGCCAGCACACACGTGTCCAAGTCTTTGCTAAGCGTGGAGTTTAGCCCGCTTGGGGGGAAGGGCTCAAGGTTTTGCACTAAATTCATTGTCTCGGTAGCCGATTCCCCGCTAAAGG
This sequence comes from bacterium, assembly GCA_902810715.1. GTDB lineage: Bacteria > Actinomycetota > Aquicultoria > Aquicultorales > Aquicultoraceae > CADDYS01. Next base: position 13,126 of record CADDYS010000028.1, read on the forward strand.
GTATGCAGTCGGTTAAAAGCTCGTATAGAACCGTGCCGAGAGAAAATATGTCGCTTGCCTCGTCTACCGTATCCCCGCGAGCCTGCTCGGGGGACATGTAGGCGAAGGTGCCGATTATATCGTCGCTTGTCGCGGTGGATGCCCCTTTAAGCCTTGCAATACCGAAATCCATGACTTTAAGCCTGCCGTCGCCAAGGATCATGATATTTTCCGGCTTGATGTCGCGGTGGATGATCCCGTTTAGGTGCGCGGCTTCAAGCGCTCGGCATATCTCAATTGCAATTACAATCGCCTCGCGGAGCTCAAGGGGCGCGATCCTGGAAAGGATTTTCGATAGCGGCACGCCTTCAAGGAGCTCCATTATGAGGTAGCAGTCGTCGCCTTCCTCTTCAAACTCATGGATGGTTACGATGTTGGGGTGGTTCAGAAGGGCGACGGTTCTGGCCTCGCGAAGGACTCGCTCGGCGGAATGGCGGTCGACGCGTATCTGCTTGATCGCGACCTCGCGCTCCATGCGCGTGTCAAATGCCTTGTAGACATCGGCAAACCCGCCTCTACCGAGCTTCTCAATAATCCTATAACGATTTAGTAGAAGATCCTCTGTTTTTTGCATAGAATTGTTTCAGTCTTAACTACTATTATTCTGCACAGATCTTGATTTGATGTTAGCAGATTTGCGCTGAGTTAATAAGATGCGGGAGTAATAGGCTTGGTAGATACTCAAGCTATGGTGGTTTATCTGCACCGCTTACGATGGCTAGAATTCACGCTCGATAAAGTAACCGCGTGCTTCCTCAAAATTTGAAAATACTAAAAAACCGTATTTTTGTTTAAGTTTATCGCAAATATCCCTCTGCTCACTTGGGGGACAAACTACGACGATCGCCCCGCCGAGTCGGATTATCTCTTTCTGCGCCTCTTTAAGGTAGTCATAGGCGCTGGGGTCTAGGTTCTCGATATGACCAAATTCGAGGATTAGCTTAAGCCTCTCATTTCGGATAAGCGCATTTATCATTTCTTTCATCAGGGTGATGCTCAGCGAATCATAGGTCCCTTCGAAGTGCACGGTAGAAATGCTCTTCTGCTCCGTTATCTCTACAGCTAATTTTCTTTCATCAGACATATTAATCCTCTTCGTAGAAATTTTTGTTTGTTGCTGCACGCTTCAACATGATTAGTTGATTCCCTTTATTGTTGTGTTAACACGCAAGAATTGGTAGAATTTAATGGCAAATTTTAATAGTTACGGATAACAACTTTATATGCAGACGCGAGAATGGCGGAATTGGCAGACGCGCTAGGTTCAGGGTCTAGTGTCCGTAAGGACATGGGGGTTCAAGTCCCCCTTCTCGCACAAATAAATAAGCCCGCGTTCAGCGGGCTTATTTATTTGTGCAGAGAATCGAAAATAAAAAATAGAGAATAGATTGAATTATTGAGAGAAAAGATAGAAGAACGAGGGATATTTACCTTATAGCTTTTTCGATTCGGTCTATTTTCTATTCTCTATTTTCTTCCTCAACTAACCTCATGAATAATCAACCCACAAACCTCTTTCCCTCCACTAGCAATAATAATCCTTAAGTAGTGGAATATTTTCCTTGGAGGATGTAATAGATGGTAAGAATCGCGGCGGTGGGTGACGTGCACGCCCAAGTTGGTGCCGTGCCGATGCTTAAGTCGGGCTTTGCAAACATTGCAAATAAGGCCGACATCCTGGCTATTGCCGGGGACTTAACCGCGCACGGCAAAGCTGAGGAGGCCGAAGTCCTGGTGTATATCTTGCAAGATGTAAAGGTCCCGATTGTCCTGGTGCTCGGAAACCACGACTACCATTTAGGAGAGCAAGATAAAATAAAGGGAGTCTTAGTAAAATCCGGCAACACGGTACTTGACGGAGAGACGGCTGTTTTTGATGTCGGTGGATACAAGGTTGGTTTTGTCGGGACCAAGGGCTTTGGCGGGGGATTTGGGATAAGGGCGCTGCCCGATTTTGGTGAGCAAATTTTCCGCGAGATGTACCGTGAGGGCGTGCGCGAGGCAAACAAAATCCGTGGCGGCTTAGAGTCGCTGGCTGCCGACTTCAGGATAGTCCTTCTGCACTACTCGCCGATAAAAGACACGCTTTTTGGAGAGCCCCCTGAGGTTTATGCTTTCCTTGGAGCATCGATTATGGCCGAGCCTATTGATAAGTTAGGCGCAGATCTTGTTCTACACGGGCATGCCCACTACGGCACAGAAAAGGGGATGACGCCGGGCGGCGTGCCGGTAAGAAACGTGGCTATTCCGACGATGGGGAGACCCTATGCGGTTTATCCGCTAATCAGGTAGGTAGCCTATTAGGCGGTGGATAACCCAATCGGGGACGTAGTATCCGATGCCCGGCTCGGTCTGGGCGAGAAAGAGAAGCCCGAGCATCCGGCGCACCCTGGGTTTAGACCTTTTAATTAAGTACTCCCAGTCAAGTTGCCCATCGACTCCCTTAAGAATTGAAAAGGCATCATACAGGTCCTTAAATCTCTCTTCGCTTAAAGAGTGGGCTTTCATTACCAGAAGATCTTCCGGGGCGATGATCTTGTATTTAAATCCACCCATTTCTATGTCACTTGCGTGCTCCTTAACTTCCGGGGTTAGCCTCACCATACCCATTGCTTCAAAGATTAAGTCAACCTTGGTACTGCCTTTGAACGCCTGGAAGAGCCATCTCGTGTCGGTGCGTTTTATTTTAAACCCGATCTCGCCAAGTGACTCAAGCGCTCTATCCACATCTTGCTCACGCACCAGAAAGTCAACGTCGGTTGTCTCGCGCGTGCGCCCGTAGGCACTTACTGCGATCCCTCCGCAGAGAATAAAGTCGATTCCATCTAATGAAAGCTTTTCCGCCGCCTCATTAAATATGTTCCATGCGGGCAAGTCAAATCAGCCTTTCCAGGTTTTTAAAGTCCCTTGAGTTTTTCGACCGCCGCCTCCTTTGCAAGATCATAGATCTCTCTAAGCGGCCGCCTTTTTTGCATAGCGATCTTGCTCACGTCGTCATACTCAGGCGCGACGGATATAATTTTTCCTTTATATTTGCCCACCTTTGTGTTAATCCTACCAAGAGGCGTATCCACGCTAATGATTTCTCGCTCTGCTACTCTGCGCGACTGCTTGGAGACCCGAAGCCCAAGCGTCGATGTCTCGGAAAATATCTTATCGATTATCTCTTCTTCGTGCCCAACAGGTACCAGCACGCTTAGCGCAACGCCCGGACGGTTCTTCTTCATCTCGATCGGTGTAAACCAGACGTCCAGCGCGCCAAGTTCAAGAAGCGACTCCATGGTGTAGCCCAAAACCTCGGCGGATATATCATCGATGTTGGTCTCGATAAGGACGACGTTTTCAGTCTCCTCTTCAACCTCGCCCAGCATAACCGGCAGCACGTTTGGTATTTCAAGGTCGCGCATGCCCGCACCGTAGCCGGTTCTCTCAAGCCGCATCTGCGGGACCTCCCCAACAAAGCTTGCGTATTGTTTTAGAATCGCCGCCCCGGTCGGCGTGGTGAGCTCAGTGGGGATGCTGGAGCTGTAAATCGGCGCGCCCTCCAGTATATCAAGCGTGGCCGGTGCGGGAAGGGGAAGCAACCCATGCTCGGTTTTGGCCATACCCATCCCGGTGGCCACCGGCGATGAGTAGACCTGTTCGATGCCGAAGTAGTTGATGCCGATTACGCTTGAGACCACATCGACAATTGAGTCGACCGCGCCGACTTCATGGAAGTGCACCTGGTCTATCGGCTTACGGTGTACCTTGGCTTCGGCTTCGGCGATTCGCTTGAAAATTGCAAGCGAGTCGGCCTTTATTTTGTCGGAAAGCCCGCTATCTTCGATGAGTTCGCGGATGTTACTCCAGGTTCTAACCACCTTGTGCTCCTCAGCCGAGACATCAAACTTAACCGCTCCGATGTTCTGCTTGGTAACCCGCGTTGATTTTATCTCGTAGTCGCCTATCGCGATCTTGGCCAACTCCTGCTCCAGTATATCGACCGGCAAGCCGAGATCGAGAAGCGCGCCGACCGTCATATCCCCGCTGATGCCGGCAAAGCAATTGAAGTATGCTATTTTCATTTCAATCCTCCTATATAATAAACGAGCTGCATAAATGTCTTGTTCAGCAGCCAGTAAATTTAATTTACGTAGTTTTTTTCCTAATGCAAAGGCCAAATTTCTATTGTATAATCTGTGACAATTATGTCGAAGTTTTAGCTGGAAGTGAAGGGACAGCGATTGTAATGACATTAAATGGTGCTATTTTGGCAGTAATCGGTGCCGGCTGGCTTGTTCTGGCAATCTGGCTTCTTTCCGTTACTATGAGTATAAGGAAAATTAATAGACGTGCAAAGGCGATAAAAAGGGTCGGCGAAAAAGATGCCGACTTCGTCGGAAAGGTTGAGAATAGCTTAAACGAAATCGCGCTTTTACACGATAATCTAAATATGATAAAAGCCGACCACGGCAACCTTGTGCAGATGTTTGAAACGGCAATCAGGTGGGTTGGGTTGGTGCGCTTCGATGCCTTTGAGGACGTCGGCGGAATGCAGAGCTTTGCGGTAGCCCTTCTAAACGACCTTGGTGACGGTGTGGTAATTAGTGCAATTAACAGTCGCAACGAGAGTAGAACCTACGCAAAGCCCATTAAGAGGGGTAAGTCGGAGTTTACACTATCATCTGAGGAGAGCAGGGCGATTTCCGAGGCGCTTGCAAAAGTTACGAAAGTTGGTTAGCAGAAAGGGATGCAGGCACTTGCCAAAAAATCACAACAAAAAAATCGGCTTCTTAGGCCCATGGGGAACATATACACAGGAAGCGCTCGTTAAACTTCTCCCGGTAAGCGAGGAAGACCTCATCCCGTACACAACCGAGGCTGATGTCATAAAAGCAGTTGAACGGGGAGAAGTTGCAAAGGGCATGGTTGCTATCGAAAATTCAATCGAGGGATCGGTTAACGCAACACTCGATGTTTTAGCCTTTGAAACGAATTTGTTTATAGAAAAAGAGATAATAATACCGATACATCACTGCTTGATGGCACGGCCCGGCGTAAAGTTAGAGGAGATTACAACGGTTATCTCGCATCCGCAAGCCTTGGCCCAATGCCGAAGCTACATATCCAAGAAGCTGCCCCGCGCAAGCCTTGAGATCGCAAGCTCGAATGCCGACGCAGCAAAAACCGTCTCCGAGAAAAGCGGAAAGTTTGCCGCAATCGGCCCAAGCCTTGCCGCCGAGATATACGGCCTGGACATCTTAGATGCCGGGATTGCGGATTTTGAGGACAACCAGACCCGCTTTGTGCTGGTTGGCAAAGAGCCCGCACCCAGGACGGGCCATGACAAAACATCCATTGTCTGCTTTATCTTTGAGGACCGCCCGGGGAGTCTTCTGCAAATCCTGCAGGAGTTTGCCTACCGGTATATAAACTTAACAAAGATACAGTCAAGGCCGACAAAAAAGGCGCTCGGCGATTACTGTTTCTTTATAGATATAGAGGGACATGTCGATGACGAGATCATAGCATCGGCTCTAAAGTGCCTGAGGTGCAAGGTAAGAGACGTAAAAGTGCTGGGTTCTTATCCAATGGCAAACGGGGTGACGAGCTGATGCTGGATATAAAATGGGTTCGTGAGCATATCGGAGAAGTCGAGCAGGCACTCAAAAATAGGGGCTCCAAAGTAGATCTGTTGCGCTTTAAAGAACTGGATTCCAGGCGGCGCGGGATAATCGTTGAAGTTGAGCAACTTAAAAACAAGAGAAACGTTGTCTCGGGAGAGATCGCAAAGTTAAAGAAAAGCGGGCAGCCTGCAGAAGACAAAGTCGTGGCTATGCGCGGCCTCGGGGACAAGATCAAGGAGCTTGACGGAGAACTTGCCGAAGTTGAGCAAGAGCTTAACCTACTTATGCTGGATATCCCGAACGTCCCGGACAAATCTGTTCCCGTGGGACCGGATGAAACCGCAAACGTGGTCGTGCGCGAGTGGGGCGAAAAACCCAGGTTTGATTTTGAGCCCAAACCCCACTGGGACTTGGGGATCGATCTTGGGATTTTAGACTTTGAGCGTGCGGCAAAGATTACCAAGACCCGCTTTGTCCTTTACTGGGACCTTGGGGCAAGACTTGAGAGAGCACTTTTAAACTTCATGCTTAACCTGCATACGGCAAAGCACGGCTACACCGAGGTTTTCCCGCCGATACTGGTAAATAGCGCAAGTCTTATAGGGACCGGTCAACTTCCTAAATTTGCCGAGGACCTTTTTAAAGTTCAGGGCGAGGACCTGTACTTAATACCGACGGCTGAAGTCCCGGTCACCAATATCCACAGGGATGAGACATTTGCCGCCGATGAGCTGCCGCGCTACTACTGCGCCTACACGCCGTGCTTTAGAAGCGAGGCGGGAGCCTACGGCAAAGATACCAGAGGGCTTATCCGGCATCACCAGTTCAACAAAGTTGAACTGGTAAAATTCGTAAAGCCCGAGACATCCTACGAGGAGCTTGAAAAACTTACCGCAAATGCCGAGGCGATTCTGCAAAACTTAGGGATACACTACCGCGTCGTTGCGCTTGCTACCGGCGACCTTGGTTTCTCATCCGCCAAGACTTACGATATAGAGGTTTGGTTACCTGGTTTTGGTGGATATAAGGAGATCTCGTCCTGCTCAAACTTCGAGAACTTCCAGGCAAGGCGTGCCAACATCAAGTTTAAGGAAAACCCGAAGGCAAAACCGCAGTTTGTGCATACCCTAAACGGTTCCGGCCTTGCGATTGGGCGCACGGTGGCGGCGGTTATCGAGAACTACCAGCAGGCCGACGGCAGTGTGCGCGTTCCTGAGGTGCTGAAGCCCTACATGGGCGGCGCTGAGGTTATTACCCCTAAGAAGTTTTAGCTTGCGTATTGCCATTGTCCAATGGTAATACCGCCGTTTCCAAACGGCAACGAATATGATAAACTACTTAAGCGAAAAGGCGCGGCTGAAGTGCGAAAGTGGTCGCGCCATTAAATATGGAGGGATGGCAGAGTCCGGTTGAATGCGGCGGTCTTGAAAACCGTTAGGGGCGTAAGTCTCTCGGGGGTTCGAATCCCTCTCCCTCCGCAAAATAAGGAAGAGCCAGCCCAAAGCTGGCTCTTCCTTATTTTGCAGAGAATAGAAAATGGAAAATAGAGAATAGATTGAATTATTGTGGGATAAGTTAGAAAGGTGAGGGTTTACTAACTTTGAGCCATTTTCTATTCGGTCTATTTTCTTCCTACTACCCGAGCGACCTCGGCGCGGGTGGACAAAATCCACCCGCTAGGGTATATTAAATCTGGATTTAATTGGAGAGATGGCCGAGTCGGTCGAAGGCGCTCGCCTGCTAAGCGAGTAAGGGATTATAAATTCCTTCGAGGGTTCGAATCCCTCTCTCTCCGCCAAGCTAGATACTAGAAACTAGAGACTAGAAACTAGATACTAGATACTAGAGTTGAAGGTCTAGGGCGTGGGTTTAAAAGATAAGAGATCAATGAAAGATGGTTTTATCTAGTTTCTAGTTTCAAGTTTCTAGTATCTAGATTTTATCTAGTTTCTAGTTTCAAGTATCTAGTTTCTAGAATGTGCCTGTAGCTCAGCCGGATAGAGTATCTGACTACGAATCAGAAGGTCGGGGGTTCGAATCCCTCCAGGCACGCAAAGGTATAAGCAGCCAATTCTCCCATGCAGCCTGTATTTAGACAATCGCAAGGCTGTTCAGCCACACGCCGTACAGTACATCAGCCACCGATTGCAGCTTGTCGACTCTTGCATTGAGATTCGTGGTCATCTCTTCTGCGCTTTGTATGCTCGGCGTCGGGTGTCTCAGTTCATGTGCATATTTTTGTACCCACTCGATGACCATATCTGGCGTCATCTCCACATGGCACTGTAGAGCCAAGATGTTGTCCAGCACGAACGCCTGATTATGGCAGTAGGGGCTTTGCAGGACAGGTGTTGCGCCTTCAGGAATGGTGAAGGTTTCGCCGTGCCAGTGAAAGGCCTCAAAACGCTGTGGTAGATTACCAAGCCAGCGCCGAGCTGTCTCATTTTCGATCCTCTCTACCGGAAGCCAGCCGATCTCCTTGACCGGATTACGTCTTATGCTGCCTCCCAAGGCCTTGCTAATCAACTGTCCCCCCAGGCAATGACCCAATACCGGTATCCTGCGTTCAGCAGCAAGACGGATAAGACGTAATTCTTTCTCAATCCATGGTAAAGAGTCGTTCACGCTCATGCTTCCACCCATGAATACGAGTCCGCCGACGTCTTCCGGGCTGTCTGGCACTCTGTCACCCTGGTCGATTGCGACAGTTCGGTGGGGGATACTATTTTTATCCAGCACCTCCATAAGATAGCCAGGTCCTTCATAACTGATATGGCGGAAAATGTAGATGGGCTTCATTATAGCAGCCTTTTCTCTCCCTCGATCTTCTTGATATCCGTGATATCCTGGACGATCTCTATGCAACCAAGGTAATTTCCATCCTGGTCCCGAACTGGGAAAAAGCGGATATGCACAAACCGATCTCTGAAGTTAATCCAGAACTCGGCGACATCTCTTTTACCGCTCTTGAAATCATCAAGTATTTGGTTAACGCGATGAATGCTTTTTTGAGGATGGCACTGTTGAACTGTTCGACCCAGGACTGCTTTTGTTCTTATAAATAGGCGTTCCTTTGGCTGGTTCAGGTAACGAACTCTATCTTCGCTATCGATGAAAGTAATTTCAACGGGAAGAGTATTTAGTATAGCTTCGACCTCGCCTGATAGTAAACTCCCGTATTCAAAATCGATAGTGCCCTGGGCCTGTGTCCCAACAAGCCCGGTGTCACTTCCTCTGGCTTTTGATTTAAGAGGTTCAGGAGCAAAGCAGCAAAACCCAAGTTCATCGAATTCCTCTCTGATTACAATCCACTCTTCCACGGTGATCGTCTTAAGTGCCATTTGAAATAGCACATTGTTTTCCTTGTAATAATGAGCTGAAAGAGTGGTAGCAAGGTAATCGGTAGTTTTTGCGATTTGATTAAAAAAATCATTTATAGCAAGCGATTTTAAGTTATAGACAAGGGTATGAAGATTTGATTTGGTCTTCTTTATCGTTTCGTGCTCTATCCACATGGCAGCAGGCGGACCAGTTATTCCGTGTTTTTCAAGGTAGGGAAAAAGAACGTTTTCCTCGCGCTGATAGTGGTTTTCAGATTTTAAGAAATGCTCGGCGATACGCTGCAACTTCTCTACCTCGTTATCGATCTGCTCGTAATCGACGATTTTCGCGTTCTTTAGAGAAGCAGCAATTTTCCTTGCATGCTCTGCGTGTTTTATAAGGATGGCATGCTCTTCCATTAAGATTCTTACCGGGTGTGCTAAATCTTCTGGAACAACGCTTCCAGGCTCAATTAGAGCCATTTCGCCCAAGTAGCTTTTATTGCCAAGTAATTCGGTCATCTATTTTCACCTATCCTAAAACATTCTAATTTCTTGCTTGTCTAAATTATACCGGGGATCAAGGAAAGATAAATTGACTTAAATCAAGTCTAGCTAAAATCGTGGAGGGAGGTTCCCTTTTCCACGGTCTATTTACTTTCCCGCCGGAGCCGTCTCTCATGTATACTAATACAAGTAGTAACTTAGGCAGGAACTGTCGCCGACTTGAAAAGGCGGTACCATGCTCTATCTAACAAAGTTCTTATACAAAACATTCCTTTTACCGCCGGGTATCTTTATAATTCTTCTGCTTGCAATAGGCATCTGGCTCTACCGGCGCGAGAGAAAAGCCGCCATCGCACTCATCTCAATTACGGCCATTTTATATATTCTCTCAACCCCAATTGTCGGCAGCCTCCTGATCAAGTCGCTTGAGAGACAGTACCGGCCACCCGCATCTGTAAAGGGCGATGTAATAGTCATGCTTGGGGGCGGCTCGTTCGCCGGAACGCCGGACATCGATGGTGCAGGGGGGCTCACGGGGTCGTCTGCAAACCGCTTATTAACAGCGGCGAGAATCCACAAAGAAACCGGTCTTCCAATAATAATCTCTGCGGGCAAACTCTACAGCGAATCCGGCAACGAGGCAAACATCGCTAAGCGCAAGCTGGCTGGTCTGGGTATCCCAGTGGATAAAGTAATTGCTGAGGATAAAAGCCGCAATACTTATGAGAACGCAAAGTACACACTAAAAATCCTCAAGACCCGTCATTTTAAAAAGCCCATCCTTGTCACATCCGCGTACCACATGAGGCGCTCGGTTATGAACTTTAAAAAGCTTGGGGTCTCCGTCGAGCCTTATCCTACGGATTACAGGTCTGATATTAACCCATCCGTGCACCTCAACTCATTTGCTCCATGCTATGATGGGTTTGCCAACTCGGGCATGGCCATCCGTGAGTATATAGGTATACTGGCGCTGGCTCTGTAGTGGTCGCCACTAAATTACGTATATATCATTAATATCGTTAGTTTCTCGGATAATGATGGAAGTGTGGACAATATTGGGTAGAAACATTTCAATGAGCAAGAATACGATTGCGAGGATGGTATTTTGGAAGAGGCAATCTCAAAGGGCAGGCGAAAGCAAATAGAAGTAATAGACGAGTCTCTTAGGGAGGGCGAGACCCAGGATATGTCATTGCGCAAGCGGGCCGAGGAGGCGCTGCGTGACTCTGAAGCCAAATACCGTACGCTTGTTGAGCAGATCCCGGCGATAACCTACATTACGGCCTGCGATAATCCAAGCGTAGCGATATATGTAAGCCCGAAAATCGAGGACCTGCTTGGCTATGACCCGGAAAATTTTATGAAAAATTCGAATTCCTGGCTTGAGCACCTATATCCTGAGGACCACGAGAAGATCCTGGCTGACGTAGATCGCTTAAGTAAGGCTAAAGAGCCGATAGTTTTAGAATACCGTATGGTCAGTCGCGATGGACGGGTGAAGTGGTTCCGTGACGAGGCTCAACTGGTGCGGGATGAGAGCGGCGAACCGCTTTTTTACCAGGGCGTCATGTTTGATATCACAGAGCGCAAGCAAATTGAAGAGGCGCTTTGCGAGAGCGAGAAGCGATACAGAACCCTGTTTGAACTAAGTGTTGCTCTAAATTACATCAACAAGGCGATAAACTCGACGCTTGATTTTGACCAGATTATGCGAAGGGTTGTAATCGAGTCTACCACGGCTATAGGCTCTGAAGCGGCGGCGATAATCATGCATGAGGGCGACCGCTGGGTGGCAAGATATACCTCCGGACTTCCGCGGGGTATGGCGGGCATGCGGTTTACCAGCGATGAGGCGGGAGCTTTAGTGCTTGCCGCCAGGATAAGAAGGCCGGTTGCGGTTAACGACACGAGTCACGACAAGCGGGTCAATTGCAAGGAGATGGAAAAGTACGGCATCCGTTCGTTTCTTTCCGTTCCCTTGATTGTAAAAAGTGGTGTCATAGGCGCGCTTAGCTTCTATTACCGGTCAAACCCGATTAAGTTCGACGAAGTGCAAATCGATTTTGCAACCAAGCTTGCCACGTCCATTTCACTGGCCCTAGAAAACGTCCACCTCTATGAAGCTGAGCACAAAATTGCAGACACCCTGCAGGAAGCGCTGCTTATCATGCCGGATCGCACTGAGGGCGTAGACTATGGCTATCTTTACCGCTCGGCGACTGAAGCCGCCAAGGTCGGCGGCGACTTCTACGACATCTTTGAGATAGAGCACGGCAAGGTCGGAGTGGTTATTGGGGATGTCTCCGGCAAGGGGATAGAGGCGACGGCCCTCACATCACTTGTTAAGAATACAATTAAAGCGCACGCCTACGAGGGGGGAACGCCCGCCTTGATTATGTCGAAAACCAACGACCTGGTGCTAAAAAATTCTTCACCGTCTATATTCGTCACAGTGTTTTTTGGTGTGCTTGATACCGCAACCGGTAAGTTGACTTACTGCAATGCCGGCCACCCTCCGGTAATAGTTAAACGGGTGAACTCGGGGGTCGAGCTTCTCGGGAGGCACTCGCCGGTAGTAGGTGCTTTCCCGAAGATGCATTACAGAAGCGGCAAAGCCAAACTCGAGCACGGCGATATACTGGTTCTATACACCGACGGCATAACCGAGGCGAGGTGTGACGGTGGCTTTTATGGTGAGGATAGATTGGTGGAGTTCATTAAGGGGCTAAAGTCCGTTCGGGTAAAAGAGCTTCCCAAGCTGATCTTTGATGATGTTATGTATCGCGCTGGGGGCAGGCTCTCAGACGACATAGCTTTGCTGGCAGTATTGTTTTAGGATAGGATAGGGCCGGAGCTTATGATAAGCGGAGTGATTAAGTGCCTGGGGATAAAGATATTGAATACATGAAGATGGCAATCCAGCAAGCAATGGAGGCGGCTGCGGCGGGTGAGGTGCCGGTTGGAGCTGTTATTGTCTGCGACGGCGAGGTTGTCGCAAAGGCGCGAAACGAGCGCGAGGAAAGAGAGTCGGCGGTCGCGCATGCCGAGATACTTGCTATTGAAGAAGCATCAAAGAGACTTGGCCGCTGGAGGCTTTCCGATTGCACGATATATGTAACAAAAGAGCCCTGTCCGATGTGCGCGGGTGCAATATACCAGGCCCGGATGAAGAGGCTGGTTTACGGGCCTGCAGATCAAAAGGCCGGTGCAGCGGGCACGCTTTATAACATTGTCCAGGACGAACGCCTTAACTGGCAGCTTGAGGTTGAGTCGGGCGTTTTAGAGGAAGAAAACGTGAGGCTTCTGCAGGGTTTCTTCCGCGCCCGTCGTCCCCCGCATCATTCTTAACCCCGCTATGTGTGCCGGGTGGCCGGGTGCCTGCGTGGGCCGGGTGGGGCCGGGTGCCTGTCTTGAAAGTTTGAAAGTTTGAAAGATTGCTGAGTTATTCAACTATTCAAGACAGGCACCAACCTCCAACCTCCAAGACAGGCACCAACTTCCAACTC
>CADDYS010000029.1 GCA_902810715.1 bacterium
CACCGGGGGAGGATGTAAGCAAGCTTACTTATTTCGGCCTGCATGCGCTTCAGCACCGGGGACAGGAGAGCGCGGGCATCGCGGTGGTGGATTCAAACAAATCCATTATCATCTACAAAGACATGGGGCTTTTAACCCAGGTCTTTAACGAGCGCAACTTGGCCAGCCTTCAGGGTGACATTGCAATTGGGCACACGCGCTACTCCACGACGGGCTCAAGCCATTGGGAAAACGCCCAGCCCATATACAAGACTTTTAAGGGCGGAAGCCTTGCATTAGCACATAACGGAAACCTTATCAACACCCAAAAGCTAAGAGAAAAGCTTAGCCAAAACGGCCTTCGCTTCCGCTCAACAAGCGATAGCGAAGTCATCGCATCCATGATCGCATCCTATATGGATAAGAAAAAGAAAATAGAGGACGCCATCGCCGAGACGATGAAGCAGCTACTCGGGGCCTATTCGCTGACCATTCTTACAGAGCATAAGCTGATTGCGGTGCGCGATCCACACGGCGTGCGCCCGCTTGTTATCGGAAAGCTAAACGGGCACTACGTTGTGGCGTCGGAGAGCTGTGCACTAAACATTATAGGTGCAGATTACTTACGAGACGTTGAGCCCGGCGAGATTGCGGTTATTGACGAGAACGGTTTAACCAGCATTCAAGCAGTAAAATCGGACAAAATATCGCTCTGCATATTTGAGTTCATTTATTTCGCAAGACCGGATACCCGCCTTAACGATCGGCTGATCTATAGCGCGCGTGAGGCGATGGGGGTGGAGCTTGCCAAAGAGCAACCCTGCAGGGATGCGGATTTGGTTATCGGCGTTCCCGACTCGGGCGTGCCTGCGGCAATCGGCTACTCTCAAGCATCGGGGTTGCCCTACCGCGAGGGACTGGTTAAAAATCGCTACATCGGCAGGACGTTTATCCAGCCGACACAGGCCGTACGCCAGACCGGAATCAAGTTAAAATTAAATCCGCTCTGTGAGGTTATCAAGGGCAAGAAAATTGTGGTTGTGGACGACTCAATCGTTCGCGGAAACACCAGCAAAAAAATTATCGAGATATTAAAAGAAACCGGCGCAAGGGAAGTACATATGCGGGTTAGCTCGCCGCCGTTTAAGTGGCCGTGTTTTTACGGGATCGATACTGCAGATCAAGAACAACTTATCGCGGCCAACAAAAAGGTCGATGCGATAGGGGAATTCATTGGGGCCGACAGTCTAGGATACTTAAGCATAAAAGGTCTTGTTAGGGCAACGAAGAGCAAGCGGGAGAATTTCTGCCTGGCATGCTTTGACGGCAAGTACTCGGTTGAGGTACCCGAGGACATAATGGTAACTAAACTTATGCTTGAAGAGGAGAAGTCCAAGAAATAATGGCTGACGTCAAGAAAGGTCTTACCTACAAGGGCGCCGGCGTTGATATTAATGCCGGCGAAAAGGTTGTAGAGCTTATAAAAAAATCGGTTCGCTCAACTTTTACGCCCGGCGTTTTAACCGATATCGGCGGGTTCGGCGGGCTTTTTGCGTTGGATAAGAGCCGCTATCATGAGCCGGTGTTGGTATCCGGAACCGATGGCGTGGGAACCAAGTTAAAGGTCGCCCAAGCGATGGATATCCACAATACAGTCGGCATCGACCTTGTTGCGATGTGCGTAAACGACATCCTGGTTCAGGGAGCAGAGCCACTTTTCTTCCTGGATTATTTTGCGACAGGCAAGCTTGAGCCGGATAAAACCGTGCAGGTGATTGAGGGAATCGCACAAGGGTGTCGCGAGGCGGGCTGCGCGCTGCTTGGCGGTGAGACCGCAGAGATGCCCGGCTTCTACGCGCCCGGCGAATACGACCTCGCCGGCTTTGCGGTCGGCGTTGTGGATAAAGAAAACATAATAACCGGTGAGAGAATTATCCAGGGCGATGTTATCCTCGGTGTTGCTTCATCGGGTCTGCATAGCAACGGCTACTCACTGGCTAGAAAACTTGTTGAGGCGGGGGGTCTGTCTTTAAACAAATCATACTGGGATAGCGGTGCCACCCTTGGCGAAGAGTACTTAAAGCCGACCCGTATCTATGTCAAAAGCATCCTAAAACTTATCCAGAACTATCCCATTAAAGGGCTTGCCCATATAACAGGCGGCGGGATCACGCATAACATCCCAAGGATCTTGCCCAAGACGGTTGATGCTGAGATCAAACTCGGCTCCTGGCCGGTTTCGCCCGTCTTCGAGTTTATTGAGAGGGAAGGGTCCATCGATCAGGATGAGATGCTCCAGACATTTAATATGGGTATCGGGATGGTTGCCGTAATCGACTCAAAATACGAGGACGAGGCGATCGAATTGTTAACCCAGGCTGGCGAGAAGGTTTACGTTATTGGTAAGATAGTTGCCGGCAAAGGGGTAGTCAAGTATGTCTAACAGTCCGGTAAGGCTCGGTGTCTTAATATCAGGAAGCGGCTCCAACCTGCAGGCTATAATTGATAACTGCGAGACAGGGATAATACCCGCCCAGGTTGCGGTTGTGATAAGTAGCAGGGGAGATGCCTACGGCCTTGAGCGAGCTAAAAATCACAAAGTCCCGGCGATACACATCGCGCGAGAAGAATTTCTCGACGATGCCGCCTATAACCATGCCATCCTGGAGAAACTGCAAGAGTACGGCGTGGAGCTGGTTATAATGGCCGGCTATATGCGCCTTCTTGGAAAAGAAATCTTAGATGCTTACCACAACCGTGTGATGAATATCCATCCGGCTCTTCTTCCATCGTTTGCCGGGGCGCACGGCATAAAGGACGCGCTTGACTACGGCGTTAAAGTTACCGGAGTTACCGTTCACTTTGCAAACGAGGTCTACGACGAGGGCCCGATTATTCTGCAAGAGGCGGTACCAATCCAGGAGGGAGATACCGAGGATACCCTTGCCGAGCGCATCCACGCGCTTGAGCACGTGATCTACCCCAAAGCGATTAAGCTTTACTGTGAGGGAAAGCTTAAGATAGAGGGCAAGAAGGTTAGAATCACGGTGTCAGACACCGAGCACTTCATTGACCAGCAAATATAGATGCGATTGGCAACAAAAGTGTGCACTTGTGAAACCCTTTGTATAAATAGACTTTCACAAGTGCACACTTTTACTGTCAAACTTTATTAAATCGGCTGGTAGATAAGCTGGGTGGTGTCTGACACCTAATTTTTTGTAAGCAACTGCAAGACCCCTTAGTGCCTCAAACTTGTCGCCTTTGTTTTGGGCAAGCTTGTAGGCGCGCTCGAGATGGGTAACCGCTGCTTTGTAATCCTTTCGATAGATGAGGGCAAGCTGGCCTACATTTAGCTCCATCTCGGCTGAATCCGGGTTCATGCGAAGTCCTTCCAGGGCAAATCGCCATCCCTCATCTGGGCGATTGACTTTATATAACATGTAGCTTCCCACATAGTAAGCGTCCACAATGTGTGGATCGAGCCAGGTGGTTATGCGGTAAAGCGGGATCAACTCGTCTTCTTTTTTTGAGAGAGTGCCGTAAAACTCATCATGAAGCCGGTCGACTTTAAGCCAGGCATAAGCGGCCGCCACCGACCTTAATCCTCCAAGAAGCTTAAGCATTGTTGATGCGTTTGACTCAACCTGAGTTGTTGCAAGACCCATTGCGACGCGCCCCGAGTCAATCCTAACTTGAAGAACGATTGAAACTAAGATAAGGGCGATGATGGAGAGAATAGCAACCCTTCCTTTTGCTCCTAAATCGGCGATAAACACTCTTTTTTTCACCTAAAGCTCCTTTCTGCTTAGGGAAAAGGAGGCGATGGTGAGAAAGATTACTATAAAAACCAGCGTGTATAGAAGCAATCCAAGCATAAAGTCGGTTTTTAGGATAATGCCTCGCGCAACAACTTCGCTTACATTAAAGTTCTCCAGTGAGGGTAGGGTGTATTTAAGTGCGAGGCCAAGAGCACTTGTTGAGCCGCCGGCTTTAATTGCATTGGCAAGTGCATCGTTTTTAACATGTCCCACGAAGTAGAAAAGGATGCACGCAAAGACGTTAATTGTAGGCGAGACAAGGGTTGAGACAAGAGTTGCAAAGGCCGAGATAAGTGCGGCCTCTAAAAGCATCATCCCGACCCCCTGGAAAATCCCATAGGCAACTTTTCCGAAATAGATGTAGATAAAGCCAAAAATAGCAAGTCCCATCAAGGATGCGCAGATAGCCAGCATAACCAGTACTCCAAGATACTTGCCGACCAGAAAATCGGCCCGGCGAACCGGCTTGGAGAAGATGTTATAGATGGTGCGCCGCTCGATCTCTTTGGGTACCTGGTTTACCGATATTGCGATGGCGATAACTGCGATTGCAAGATAGGCAACGCCAAGTGCGATATCTCCGAACAGCTGTGTGCGAAGCCCCACTTTAAAAGATGGAATCGCCGGCTCAATTGCAAACAAAAGAAATGTGAACAATACAATAACATAGATTATCTTCTGCCGGATTGCCTCTTTAATTACATTTGCGGCGATTGCTCTAATTTGCATCATGGCTACCTCCGTTGGCATTTGCGCCGACAAGCTCGATAAAAAGCTCTTCAAGCGTTTTAGTAACCTTGCGTACATCCTCGATGTGGCCGCCGGCAGAGCGGATGCCGTCAATTAATCTATCGAGGTCGTCCTTCCCAACGATTAGGTTTGCAATCCCGTTGATATGCCCTTTTTTAACAACTGACTTAACAGGCCGCCAGGTCTTAGGAAGAGACTTTGCTTTGACCGTATACACATCCCCCGCGTCAAGAAGCTTGCCGATATCTCCGCGGGCGATAACAGTCCCCTTGTTCATAATTGCAACCTCGTGGCAGATATTTTCAACTTCCGAGAGGTAATGTGAGCTTAAAAGGATTGATTTTCCCTCGGCGTTTAATGCGGCCAAAAGACGCCTCATCTCGACCTGTCCGATTGGGTCGAGGCCGGATGCCGGCTCATCAACGATTAAAAGGTCCGGGTTGTTAACGAGTGCCTGCGCGATACCAAACCTCTGAAGCATGCCCTTAGAGAACTTACTCAAAGGGAGTTTTACCGCATCGGATAACCCCACGGTATCCAAGAGAAGCTTTGTCCGCTCAATTCGCTCGGCTCTTTTTAGCCCAAAGAGCTTACCGTAGAAATCAAGCGCAGCCCCGGCGGTAAGATGCGGGTAAAAGTAGGGCTGCTCCGGCAAAAAACCGATACGGGCACGCGCCTTCGGGCCGTTAGGCTCGCCAAATATCCTTACCTGCCCGGAATCGGGCTTTAAAAACCCAAGGGCCATCTTTATTGTGGTGGTTTTACCGGCCCCGTTTGGCCCGAGCAGGCCAAATACCTTGCCGGCCGGGATGCTCAAGCTTACATCTACAACGGCCCTTCGCCCGGCTTTTCTAAAGCCGATTTTATAGGTTTTTGATAGATTCTCCAGTTCAAGTGCCTTGTCCATGACCCACACCTAGCTAATCTATTGTTTGTTTTATATAAACGGCAAAAAGAGCGCGCAACTAAAGTGCCGGGGACGTTCTTCATATACGTCAAATTCTCAAAATTGCTAAAGTTTACCAGTTTTCCTACCGATAAATATTTAAATTGTACAATTTACCACTAATTAATCAGGTATTACACCACCAGATTTAACCTCAGCAAAACATCCGCTAAAGCATAAACTAGTGCTTTTAAATGCTTATTTACGTCTTCGAGGGGTTGAAAAAAACCAACCAGGATAACTTTGCCTTTGAGAACAAGAAAAACAGCTTTAACGTCTTCTTTGCTGAGAATACGGTCAGCAGCAACCTGGTGTGTATAAGAAGCAGCATTCAAAGCCAAAGTGGCGATCGAAGCACTCAAGGAAGAGCAAACACTGGTGGGACTCTCTCAGAGATTTCAAGTCCATCAGAATCTGATCACAAAGTGGAAAAAGCAGCTACCTGATCATGCGCAAGAGGTGTTTGCCGATGGTAATTCGCGGTTTTAACGACCTCTGCAATGAGACCGCCAAAACCATAGTAGATGCCGGTGCCAAACAATCGGTGTCAGACACCACGCACTGTTCCTACCAGGCGTTATCGTCACAATAAATCAAAAAGTGTGCGTTTGTGAAAGGAAATCTCCATTTTCCTTAATCTCAGCTCATTTATTAGCAGGAACAAGCAATATCCATCTAGTATATATATGCAGTTGCATATATATGTAGGTGTTACTATGGGTAGAAAACCTAGAATTGATATTGCTGGCTACTGCTACCATATAACGGCAAGGGGTAATTATCGCCAGAATATCTTTCTCGAAGACAAGGACAAAAAACTCTATTTGAATCTCCTGGCGCATTACAGAGATGAGCTCGGCTTTACCATCTATGCTTTCTGCTTGATGAATAACCACGTACACCTGCTGATCAAAAGAACGGACCGGGCAAGTCTAGCAGAGATTGTTAAATCCATTAACGGGCGATATTCTAAGGAATTTAATAAGCGAAGAAAAAAGCAGGGACATCTTTTTCAAGGCAGGTTCTACTCAGTTATTGTTGAGAACGAGATATATCTTCTTGAGGCTACTCGCTATATACATCTGAATCCTGCGAGGGCCGGCATAATAGGCAAGGCGGAGGATTATGTTTGGAGTAGTTTAAGAACTTACCTCGGGATAGATAATTTTCCGTTTGTTGATAAGTCGTATCTCAAATATTTTGGGAAGCGCCCTTCTACGATGGTTGAGAAGTATAGAATATATCTTGACGAGGCGGTGGATGCCGAGAAAAACCTCCTGTCTGGCTCTTAACCATTTCACAAATGCACACTTTCGTAAAATTCTTGACTATTTCTGCTGGTAATGAAGCTGGGTGGTGTCTGACACCGAGGGGTGGTTGTTTGTGTCGACGAAGATGACTTTGGGCTGCCAGCTGGCAATTTCATCCTGGGCCGCGATAGCGTAGGAGAGGATGATGATTCGCTCGCCGGGGCTCATCAGCTTTGCGGCAGCTCCGTTTAGGCAGATAATGCCCGAGCCGCGCTCTCCGGGGATGGCGTAGGTCTCAAGGCGAACCCCATTGTCCACATTTACCACCTGGATTTTTTCGTTCTCCAGTATATCGGCAAGCTCCATCAGCTCGGCATCGATCGTGATGCTTCCGATATAGTCAACATTGGCCTCGGTAATGGTCGCCCTATGGATTTTGCTTTTAAGCATAAAGCGCTGCATAATCATTCACCTGTTCACAATTTTAAACAAATCACCAGATTTTTCAAGATCCTCCCACATGGATGATAGTATTATCAATTAAACGGGCTTTGCCGATCTTTGCGGCAACCGCCACCAGAGTATCTGCTGCAATCTTATCCACCGGAGCCAAACTTTCCGGGTCGCATACCTCCAAATACTCAAGCTCAACGTGCTTTTCGGCTCGGATGTAGCCCTGCAGGGCCTTCGACAGTCTTGCGGCGTCTCTCTCGCCGCCCTTTACTATATCATGCGCAAGTCTTAAGGCCCTTGAGAGGATAAGAGCGGCCTCTCGCTCCTTGGGATTTAAGTACGCGTTTCTGGACGACATCGCAAGGCCATCCGCCTCCCGCACCGTCGGGATGCCGACGATCTCAACATCCATATTAATGTCGTGTACCATTCTCTTTATAACTACAAGCTGCTGCCAATCTTTTTCGCCAAAGAACGCGGCATCGGGCATGACAATATTTAATAGCTTGGCCACAATCGTGGCGACTCCCCTGAAGTGCCCGGGCCGGCTCCTGCCGCATAATACATCCGCGATATCGCCGGCTACCTCGACGTAAGTTGCGTATCCGTCTGGGTACATCTCGGCTGCGCTTGGCACAAACAGTATGTCCACGCCCGCACCCTCAGCCAGCCCCCTGTCTCTTTCAAGGTCCCTTGGGTATTTATCTAAATCCTCGTTTGGCCCGAACTGAGTCGGGTTAACAAAAATACTTACGACGACAATACCGGCCCGATTCTTGGCCTCGCGCATAAGGGCCAGGTGCCCTTCATGGAAATAGCCCATTGTGGGAACAAACCCGATTTTTTTGCCCTTAGCTTTCTCGGGCCCGATTGCTTCCCGCAATTCTTTAACGGTATTTATCTCCAACATCAAACTACCTAATCTCCTCCAAACCTTTATCGAGCTCGGCCATGAATCTGTCCAGGGTCTCTTTATCCATATGGTAGGAGTGCTCGCTTGCCGGGAAGGCATCCACCCTTACTTCTTTTATAAAGCTTTTTACGGCATCATCGATAGTGGCTTTTAAATTTGTATACTGCTTTACAAATTTGGGGACAAATTTGTCAAACATACCGAGCATATCCTGCGTAACAAGGACCTGGCCGTCGCAGGAAGGCCCCGCGCCAATCCCAATTGTGGGGATGGACAGACCCGCTGTAACCAGCTCGGCAAGCTCCGCCGGAATTTTCTCTAAAACTATGGCAAAGGCCCCGGCTTCTTCAAGCGCAAGGGATTCTTCAAGCAGGGTCTTGGCCTCGCCGGCCTCTTTTGCCTGAAGAGAGTACCCACCGAATTGATGAACCGATTGAGGTGTAAGACCTAAGTGCCCCATAACCGGGATGCCGGCATCGGTCATTTTTTTAACCAATCCAGCGATTCGTTTGCCTCCTTCAAGTTTCACTGCATTAGCACCGGAAAATTTCATGATAGCCCCCGCATTTTCCATGGCCTTTTCGTCGGATACTTGGTAAGACATAAAAGGCATATCGGCTACCACCATAGCGTGTCTTGCCCCGCGGGCAACTGCTTTGGTGTGATGCATGATATCCTCAACGGTTACGGGAAGCGTATTCTCATAGCCCAATATAACGTTGCCAAGGGAGTCACCGACTAAAAGTATATCGACCCCCGCCTCATCCAGAATCTTTGCAAATGTATAGTCGTAGGCGGTAAGCATGGTTATTTTTTGGCGGGTTGCCTTCATCTCTTTAAGCGTTTGAACGGTTATTCTTTTCATAGAGCTAACTCCCATCATTTAATATTGTGGCAATCTCGTCCGCGTCTTCTTGGCTGAGCGTGCCTTTTTTTAAAGCAACTTCAACCGTAAGATGGCCGAGCAACTTATATATATCTATAATACCACTATCCAGGATTTTTAAGCTTTCCAGGTGCTGTTTTATGACCTTGGCGTCTCCGCGAGATATCGGGCCGGTAAGCGCGGCGACCGCCCCGACATCCCCAACGTTTGAAACGGTTACTTTAACCAGGGAAAGCATGGCTTTTAAAGCGGAGGCCTCATCCATGCCCGATGCTTTATATACCTCGGCTGCCGCATATAGCAGCGTAACCAGGTAGTTTGATGCGATACAGGCGGCTGCATGGTAAAGGGCCTTATTCTTGTCGTCAATATCGACCGCCTTGCCCCCAAGGTCTTGGACAAGTGAGATAGCGATCTCTTTTGCAGTGCCCTCGGCGGTAACCCCAAAGTACGAGCCGGGAAGTTTCTCAATTGCAAGCTCCACGCTTGCCAGGGACTGGATTGGATGAATGGCCGCAACACCCGCCCCCGCATCCCTTGCGGATGAGAGGATATCTAACGAGCCCGCGCCGCACATATGAATAACCGTCTGAGAAGGGGAGATAGCTCCTTTAGCGGCCAGTGCATCGCAGGTCGGCTTTATTTCGGAATCTCTGGTGGTGATCAGGACGATATCTGTGCCTGCCGTGGCCTCGGCTACGTCTTTAGTGAGGCGTGCGCCGGGCAGGTAGGGGGCGGCTTTTTCAAGCGAGGCATCGCTTCTTGCCGCAGCCGCAGCTACCGTGTGCCCCTTTTTTGCCAGCAGATGGCCTAAAGCAACTCCAACTTTGCCAGCACCGATGACCGCTATTTTGTATTTCTTATCTTCCATGAAACACCCAGGATAGCTTTTTAGCCGCTGAGGTGCGGCTTTATTGTTATTTTAAGACCTGTGGCTACTTTAAGCAAACAGCGCAGAAGCTGCCCGCGCGCTCGAAGATTCTAACCGCTCTGAAACCGGCCCCTTTAAAGAGGTCGTAGAAGCTACCCTGGTTAAAATAATATTTTGGGATGTCTTTAGCGCTAAATCCGCGAAGCTTAGGATTAACAAGGCCGAGGCCGTAAAGCATAAATAAATATGCCCTGTCACGGATGCTTTTTCCCCGGTTGGGTTCGATAATTACCGCTCGACCACCGCGCTTCAGCACCCGGTAAAGCTCGCTTGCCGCGCGCTCTTTATCCGGAACCGCCTCCATAGCCCCGGCGCAGACAAGTTTATCAAAGCGGTCTTCGCCGAAAGGGAGGTCCTCAAGGTCTGCCGCCATGAACTTAATCCTGCCGTTAAATCCTGCTTCGAGGGCATTTTTCCTGGCAAGTTCCAAAAACTTGGGCGAGAGGTCTATCCCGTAGACATCGGCTCTTTCTGCGCGCTCGGCAATTTTTATCGCGTAGATGCCGGGGCCGGTCCCCGCATCGAGGACGGCTTCGCCGTTGCTAGGCTCAAGGACATCAAGCACAAAAGGCATTATCTCGTTGTCATAGCGGTGGGTGATTTTTCTAAAGAACGAGTAAAACGGCGCGAGCGTGTTGTAGCAGTCGATGGTTCTTTCTTTGTCTATTGGCATATTTCACCTCTGGACGAAAACTATTTTGCAAATGTTACTGGCTTTGCCGAAATCGTGACATTATTTACCCTTCCGCAGAGTGACTCAACCAGATTCAAAAGGGTGCAAGAATGGTTCTGTATGCAATTCGACTAATTGACTACGGGTATTGATGGGTGTTATTATGATCTAACTAAACGCTTTGTCTCGAAGACAGGGCAACTAATATAGCAGTGAAAGCATATATATTGCGGTAAATGAGACCACGCAGGTCTTTAGCCGACTCGAAGGTTGGCGGGAACGCGTGGTTTTTGTTTTTTTAGGAAGAGAAAGCTTTTGGAGAAAGGAAGAGGATATGCACATACCGGATGGCTATTTAAGCCCACAGACAAGCGGCGTGTTGCTTGCCGCAATGGCCCCGATATGGATTCGGGCTTCACGGAAGGTAAAGAAAACGCTGCAGGCAAGGAACGTACCGTTGATGGCGTTAGGTGCCGCATTCACATTTACGATTATGATGTTTAATGTACCGCTACCCGGCGGGACTACGGGTCATGCCGTTGGCGGGACCTTGGTTGCAATTGCGCTTGGCCCATGGGCCGCGACAATCGCCGTAACAATCGCGCTTGTTGTCCAGGCGATATTCTTCGGTGACGGCGGGATTCTCGCCATAGGGGCGAATTGTTTTAATATGGCCTTTGTGCTTCCGTTTGTAGGGTATTACGTTTACAAAGCTATCGCATCCCGAACGAACCCACGCCATAAATGGCTGGCGGCCGGCATCGGCTCATACGTCGGGATTAACGTCGCCGCTTTGATAGCGGCTATTGAATTTGGAATACAGCCCGCGCTCTTTCATACGGCCCAGGGTGTGCCGCTTTACTCGCCGTATCCATTATCCGTCACAATTCCGGCGATGACGATACCGCACCTGTTGGTTGCCGGTGTTGTCGAGGCTGTTGTTACGGCAGGTGTGGTCATATACTTGCAGCGCTCCGGCGAGCCGTTTTTTAATCAGGAGCGTAAACAAATCGATACAGCCAAACCGGTTAATGCTGCAGCTCAATCTTAAGAGTTAAAGAAAGAGGTGGACTCTATGTGCTCAGGTAAAGCAAAAGGCAGGCTCAAGCTTTGGCTCGGACTCGCCGTTATGATTGTTCTTACACCGCTCGGTCTTTTGGCATCGGGGACCGCCTGGGGTGAGTGGGGCAGCGATGAGATAAAAAGCCTGGTTGGCTTCATACCCAAGGGCTTACAGCGCTTCTCAGATTTATGGAAAGCACCGCTTCCCGACTATTCGTTTAAGGGGTGGGAAGAGGCCCCGTTTCTCCACAGCGCGTTTGCCTATATTGCATCCGCTGTGATCGGTGTTGCTGTTGTTTTAGGTATGGCTTACCTTCTTGGCCGGTTGCTTGCTAAAAGAGAAGAGAGCAATGGGTAATATGGGCACGCAAACGTTACCGGATTGGTTAACGAAAACTGAACAATTTACTTTGCCGGAGTTGCAAACGAAGCGGCGCAAGACGGATGGCTTTATCGAAAAGACGCTCGCGGGTATATCTACGATCATCGAAGAGGCGGTGTTCTCTCAAAAATATGCCAGTTTGTCGGGGCTTTTGCAGGCTATGGATGCACGCTTTAAACTGATTTCGGTGTTGGTGCTTTTGCTTGCCGCAGGATTTGCACATTCGATAGGTCTTCTTATAGCACTGAATATACTTGCACTGCTTATGGCGCTGGCTTCACGCATAACGCTCTCGTTTTTTATCCGCCGCGTCTGGTTTTTTATCCCTCTTTATACCGGCATTGTCGTGTTTCCTGCGATCTTCAGCTTTATAACCCCGGGGAAGCCGCTTCTTATGGTTGGTCCGGCAATTATTACCGAGCAAGGGGTAAAAGCGGCATTTATGATAATTGCCCGCGTCGGCGCATCCGTTTCATTTGCGGTTCTTCTCGTGCTTACTACCAAATGGCAGAACCTCATGCGCGCTCTTCGTGCTCTCTACATCCCGCAAACGTTTATCTTAACTACCGAGATGACATATCGCTATATATTTTTGCTCTTGAGAATTATTGATGATATGCACCTGGCAAGAAAAAGCAGGGTCTTGCAAAGGACCTCAGGAAGTGAGAACCGTAGCTGGATAGTTTCGCGGATAGGTGTGCTGCTTAAAAAATCGCAGGGTTTAAGCGAGCACGTGTATCTGGCCATGCTTTCGCGGGGATATACCGGCGAGGCGAGGACATTGCAGCCGGGCAGAGCAGGCATCGCTGATTTCGGCGTATTGTCATCTTCGCTGCTTGTGTTGATGGCAGTAATAATGCTGAACCGGTATTAAAATAAATGAAAGGCCTTAAACGATAGGTGTTATATGGTATTTGAAATAAAGGATGTTGTTTACTCGTATTCCGACGGCTCAGCGGCACTTTGCCGGGTCAGTATGCATGTCCAGGATGGCGAAAAAGTAGCGATACTCGGTGCAAACGGCAGCGGGAAATCCACCTTGTTGCATATCCTGGACGGACTATATTTTCCTGAACACGGTCGCGTTTATGCCTTTGGAGAACTGCTGACCGAAGAGCGGTTGCAGGAGCCCGGTTTCTCGCAGGCGTTTCGACGCCGCGTCGGTTTTGTCTTTCAAAATCCGGATGTACAGCTGTTTTCATCCACAGTCTGGGATGAGGTGGCATTCGGGCCGTTGCAACTCGGCTTACCCCAAGAGGAGGTTGTGGGGAGGGTTGAAGATGTGCTGAGTATGCTTGGCATCGCAAAGCTTTCAAAACGGCACCCCTATAATCTTAGCGGCGGTGAAAAGAAAAAAGTTGCCATCGCATCGGTGCTCTCATATAACCCGGATGTCTTGCTTTTAGATGAGCCGACCGCCGGACTCGATCCAAAAACTCAGGCGTGGGTTGTGGATTGCATTATTGAATTAAACCAGGCGGGGAAGACGATTGTAACGGCAACGCACGACTTAAGCATCGTGCAAGAGATAACAGAGCGCATATATGTTCTAAGCGAGGAGCATAAGGTAATTGCAGAAGGCGACCCGGCTCACATCCTTCAAGACGAGGAACTGTTGATTAAGGGAAACCTGGCGCATTTTCATGCGCACAGGCACGGGTTGGCTATGCATGCGCATAGCCATCAACATATAGCGCATGATCATCATGATTGACATGAGTAAGTTGGGTCTTACTATGATATATGCACGTGATCATGCTCGTGCACTTCATCAAAGGCCGACTCGAGCAGGGCGGTGGCTTCTGCCACGGCTGCTGCTGCCGCTTGCAACCTATTTGATAAATGATCCTGGTGCACGGCAGCCGCAAGCCTTGCCCACTGCTCGGTGTTACCCTTTAGAAGCTTAGATAGCTCCGTTAGCTGGTGAATCGCGAGCTTATAGTCGGCGGTACTGAATTCTACATCACACATAAAAACCTCCGGTTAGGTCAGGGTTAACCCTACTTACTCCTTGGGCGTAAGAATGACCATGTGCTCAAGAAGTTTAAGTTCCTTAAAATCGGCTTTGATTTGTTTTTGCTCGCCGAAAAGGTCAACCAGAAGAAGCTTGTCTCCCTGCGGCGTAATGGAAATTACGTCCTTCATCAGGATTTCCTGTTCACCGTCTTTTTCTACGTACACGTTTGTCTCACACATTTTCTCTTACCTCCGCAATGCGGTTAGATTTTTTCTCGCTGACCGCCGCCTTCACCAGCCTGATGGTTTCATCCATTAGGTGGGGAAGGGGAAGATCGCTGGTTCCAACCAGCTCCAGGTGCTTGCCTAGCGGCAAGAGTATTTTTTTTGCCTTCGACAGGGACAGGTACTCGGCCATGACCGGAGTAAGCTCTCCCAAAAAGGAGTTTGGAATCATTATTGAGATCGGGCCGACGATAATGTCAACATCCGGTACGGTTACCCTAAACGCGTTTTCACCGCTTGCGCCGAGGTTCGCCCCGGCCTTCATCATGTTGCTTGCGGCAATGGCGTTCGTTCCAAGCGCGACTATCTCAATTTTCTCGGGCAGGTTCTCCCTTAGGCGAGAGATAATTTGTTGGCCGATACTTCCGCCCGCGCCGTCTACTACTAAAACCTTCATGATTTTATCCGAGCCATTCCGATAGCTCAGAGATAAACCTCTCCTTAGGCATAGCGCCCACAAATCTTTTCTTTACTTCGCCGCCCTCAAAAACCGCAAAGGTGGGGATGCTCATCACCTGATATTGTCCGGCCAGGCGCTGGTTGTCATCAACATTTAATTTGGCAAACTTCATCTTATCCGAGTACGTATTGGCCAGCTCCTCAACCACCGGGGCAACAATCCGGCATGGCCCGCACCAGGCGGCCCAAAAATCGATCAGAACAGGTTTATCAGATTTTAGAACTTCTGCATCCCACGTATTTTCGCTTACCTCAACAACATTGCCTGCCATAGGGTTTGAACGCTCCTTTCTAATGCTGGCTCTCAATATACTTCTCCGCTGATACGGCAGCCAGCGCGCCTTCTCCGGCTGCGGTTACCACCTGCTTAAGCGGGTTATTTCGGACATCGCCGGCGGCAAAGACTCCGCTTGCCGATGTCATAAGGTTATTATCGGTTGCAATGTAGCCTTTTTCATCGAGTTCAATTTTTCCGTTAAATACCTCGGTGTTGGGAAGGTTGCCGATAAAGACGAATATGCCGTTTACCGGAACTCGTGTCTCTTCACCGGTCTTAACGTTTTTCACCATAACGCCGGAGACCATCCCGTCGCCGGATACCTTAGTCAAGACAGAATCGAGCATGAAGTCGACTTTATCGTTCTTGCGGGCCCTTTCTTGCAAGATTTTATCCGCCCTTAGTTCATCTCTTCGGTGGACGATCGTTACCCGGCTTGCGAACCGCGTGAGGTAGACCGCCTCTTCAACGGCCGAGTTTCCGCCGCCAAGGACCATCACATGCTTATCCTTAAAGAACGGCCCATCGCATGTTGCACAGTATGATATCCCCCGACCGGTAAGTTCAGCCGCACCGGGAACGTCAAGCTTGGTTGGGCGCACGCCGGTCGTAATAATTATAGCCTTAGCCTCGTACTCGCCATCTGTCGTGGTAATCTTCTTTACCGGCCCGCTAAAATCAACCGAAGTCACCTCAGCATAGCCGATCTCTACACCGAATTTTTCCGCCTGCTCGCGTATCTTGTCGGATAGTTCAAAGCCCGAGATACCGTCCGGAAATCCGGGGAAGTTCTCAATATGGTCGGTTATTGCCGTTTGCCCGCCTATGCCCTCCTTCTCGAAAAGTTTTACCTTAAGCATAGAGCGGGCTGTATAAAGCCCGGCGGTGAGCCCGGCCGGGCCGCCGCCGATAATTATTACATCGTACTCGTTTGCCAATACTTTTTTACCTGCCTTTCTTTACCTGTTTTTTGCGTGCCCATTAACTTGGGCATCGATCTGTTTTATTGCCGCCTGGGCCTGAAGCGAGAACTTGCTATCTGGAGGCGATTTCTCAACGACTTTTGAATAGTAATCCTTTGCTTTTGCCGGATCGTTATTCGCCTGGTATATGTAGCCAAGGTTAAAATATGCCTGGTAGAAATTCGGGTCCTTGCTTATCACATTGTTGAGCTCTCTGATGGCAATATCGCTCATCCCCAGGTTATAATACGCGACGGCCATGTCTGTTCTTGCGCTTGGGCGGTTTGGGTTAATATCAAGTGCTTTCTTGTAATTATCTATTGCTTTTTGATAGATTTTCTGGTCCTGCTTTACATTCGCTAAATCAAAGTATGTATCAGCAAGGCCGACCAATGCGTCTATGTCCTTAGGGTTCTTCTTCAGAATTGCCTCATAGGTATCTTTTTGCGTATTTAATGCGTTGACATCGTTTTGGTATGCCTGGAATTGTTTGATAAGGTTTGGCGGCCCCTCGTTGGGTATAGTCTGCGATCGCATTCCGAGGAACCCGGGATTTTGCGCAAAAAAGATTAGAAGCGCGACAACGGCGATAGCCGCAGCCGCCGTCCAGATGGTCTTTTTCTTGGCCTTCATTAAGAAAAATGCCCTCTTAATGCCGCTATAAGCAAACTCCTCTCCGGGGTGCTCGACTTTTATCTCTAACGTCTGCGCTTTAAGCAGCATATTAAGGTCGTTGGTTACTATTGTAACCGGGCGGCCGTTGTTCTCTTTCTTTACTTGATAGACGATTGAGAGGATCCTGTCATCGGAGTTTTTGCTGCTAAACATCTCCGGTGCGCCTTTAGCCGGGTCGAAACTTATGACGCGCAAAATAGAGTTTTTCCCAAATTGTATCCCGTCGGTGAGTTTGCCGTTTTCGGAAAGCTCAAATAATATCCTCGATATCTCGCGGCTGCGGTAGCGAAGCTCGCGGTCGGCTCGTGACGTCTTGACTTTGTCCAACTCTCCGAGCACAATATCGGGTATTACGACATCTGCGTTAGGGAAGGCGTAGACAGCTCTAGGGTTATAGAGCAGCACATTTGTATCTAAAACATATATCGGACGCTTCTTGTTTATCTTAGACATAGTAACTGTATTATAAACTTTTCATTCTCTAACTGGTAGTCATTTGAAAAAATAGCTTTCAGCTATCAGCCTTAAAATATATAAAAGCAAGCTGGTAACTGACGGCTGAATGCTAACGGTATCGATTTTCAATCTTAAATTAAGACAAATATCAGATAGTCCGATAATTCTTATAGCTATAAGTTGTGTTTCACCACTGATACTGGCTAAATATAGCTAGTACTCTGTCACGCATGCTATGATTTGTCATTGCGAGCATGAGATGTGTCATTGCGGTGAGCCAAGGCCCGTTAGGGCCGCAGTCCTGAACGAAGTGAAGGAACTCGAAGCAATCTCGGGAGTTTATAGCTAACGTGTGGGATTGCCACGCCTTACGGCTTGCAATGGCAGGTTCCAGTCAATTCATGCTTGACGAAGTGCTAGATACTATTGAACAAAATAAGCTGATAGCTTGTTTATAAAAGGAGAGCATATGTACGAGCCAGACAAAGAAGAGTTGACAATACCGGAGGAAATAGCGCTGATTCCTTTGCGGGATATAATTATTTTCCCGAACCTCGTGGTTCCGCTTTTTGTCGGTAGGGAAAAGTCGATCGCGGCTCTTGAGGCCGCGATGAAAGAGGAGCATATTGTAGCTCTGGTTACCCAGAAAATGCCGGAGTTGCAGGAGCCGGAACAGGAGGACCTCTACAAAATCGGCACTGCTGCGGTTATCATGCAGGAATTAAAGATACCTGACGGTACAGCAAAAGCCCTGGTAGAGGGCCTTTCCCGCATAGAAATCCTCGAGTTTACCCAAACCGAGCCCTACTTTAGGGTTAAGATTAAAGTTCTGCCTGAGCAGGAAAACAAAGACGTTGAGGTCGAGGCCTTGATGCGCAACCTGGTCATGCAGTTTGAGCGATCGGCAACCCTTGGTAAACCTATCCCGCAGGAAGTTCTTCTTGCAACCGCAAATATCGAGGAACCGGGGAGGCTGGCCGACTTTATTGCTTTTCACCTCAATCTAAAGATCGATGAAAAACAGCAGATAATCGAGGCAATTAACGCCAAAGACAGGCTTGAAAAGGTTAGCGTTTTCTTAAACCGCGAGCTAGAGATACTTGAGCTTGGAAGCAAAATACAGTCCCGCGTAAAAGACCAGCTTACCAAGACGCAGAAAGAATACTTTCTGCGTGAGCAGCTAAAAGCCATCCAACTGGAGCTGGGTATGGCCGATGAGCAGTCCGCTGAGATAAATGAGCTAAAAACCAAGATTAAGGCGGCAAAGATGCCCGGCGAGGTAAACGAAAAGGCCCTAAAAGAGCTGGACAGGTTAGCTAAAATGCCCCCGGCGGCCGCCGAGTCCGCCGTTATCAGGACCTATCTTGACTGGTTAATCGGTCTGCCGTGGCAGAAAAAGAGTAAGTCCAAGCTTGATTTAAAAGAGGCCCAGAAGATCCTCGACGAGGATCACTACGGCCTTGAGCAGGTCAAAAAGAGGGTGCTCGAGTATCTGGCGGTGCATCAGTTAACCAATAAGATGAAAGGCCCCATCCTCTGCTTTGTCGGGCCTCCGGGGACGGGTAAGACCTCGATAGGAAAGTCAATTGCACGCACCCTGGGCAGGAAGTTTGTGAGGATGTCGCTTGGCGGCGTCCACGACGAGGCCGAGATTCGTGGGCACAGGCGCACCTATGTAGGGGCGCTTCCCGGCCGCATTATCCAGTCGATAAATCAGGCGGGCACCAAAAACCCCGTTTTTATGCTGGATGAGATCGATAAAGTTGGGACCGATTTTAGGGGCGACCCCACGGCGGCACTCCTTGAGGTGCTTGACCCCGAGCAGAACTTCGCTTTTTCGGATCATTACCTGGAGGTTCCGTTTGATCTCTCCGATGTGGTCTTTATAACAACGGCAAACATGCTGGAGACGGTCCCGCCGGCGCTGCGCGACCGCATGGAGGTAATCCAATACTCGGGGTACACCGAGGAAGAAAAGGTACAAATTGCAAAGAAGTACCTTATCCCCAAACAGGTTAAGGAGCACGGCCTGAGCAGCAAAAAGCTTACAATCGATGAAAAGGCGCTTAGAAAAATTATCCGCGAGTATACCCGCGAAGCCGGTGTGCGCGACCTTGAAAGAAAGATCGCCAACATCTGCAGGCAGGCCGCCCGTAAGATTGTAGAGGGCGAGAATAAGCGGCTTAAGGTAACGGAGAGAAATCTTCATGACTACTTTGGGCCCAGCCGGTTCAGCTACGGAATTGCAGGAGAGGCCGACGAGATCGGCGTTGCGACCGGCCTGGCCTGGACGGAGTTTGGAGGGGACGTGCTCTCGGTTGAGGCTGCGACCCTCCCGGGTAGAGGGAAGCTACTGCTCACCGGGCACCTGGGCGAGGTTATGCGCGAGTCGGCCCAGGCCGCGGTAAGCTATATCCGCTCACGTGCCGAGATGCTTGAGATAGACAAGGACTTCTACAGCGAGTACGATATTCACATTCACGTGCCGAGTGGCGGTATTCCCAAAGACGGACCGTCTGCCGGTATCACCATGGCAACTGCCCTTGCCTCAGTTTTGACTAACCGTCCGGTAAGGCGAGATGTCGCCATGACCGGCGAGATCACGCTAAGAGGGCGCGTGCTTCCTATCGGCGGGGTTAAAGAGAAGGCTCTTTCGGCGCACCGGGCCGGTATCAAGGAAGTCATCATGCCGGCGG
The DNA here is from genome assembly GCA_902810715.1 of bacterium. Classification (GTDB taxonomy): domain Bacteria; phylum Actinomycetota; class Aquicultoria; order Aquicultorales; family Aquicultoraceae; genus CADDYS01. The sequence goes on from CADDYS010000029.1 coordinate 19,813, forward strand.
AAAACGAGAAAGATGTCACGCTTATCCCCAAGGAAGTAAAAGAGGGACTAAAGTTTCACTTCGTGCGCCACATGGATGAGGTTATTGAGTTGGCCCTCCGCAAGCAAAAAGCCAAAAAGAAAGAATCAACAAAGAGAGAGTCGGCCAAAGCCCCGGCAATGAGCGCAAAGCCCAAACATCATTAATAACTGGTTGATAAGTAGCCTACCGTTATTGTATCATTGGCTAGACGAGGCCATTTTAAGGCTCAGGATTGACTGCCACGTCTCAGGGTTGGAGTCAGCACTTATGGGAGTATTCGCCCGGAAACGAACTCCATAGAAGCCCCCTAATGGGGATTTGAACAAAACCCTACTCCTGGGCCTTTTATTATCCTAAACTCTACCTTTGCGTTTAAACCCACTATGCCCGGGAAACATAAGCTTCGGTGTTGTATATGGACAATTCATTGAAGCTTTTATTTTTGCTGATTTGAAAATCCAATCCGACCGTTTATAGTATATAGTTAGCGATGCCGCAAAAATTGCAATTTTTGCGGCGGAGCAGTAGAAAAGAAGAGTTGTTCTACTGCGGTCTAATGCTCAAATACCGAATGATCGAAGGCAAACTTTGGGGAGCAAGTTATTGATGCGAGCCTTTTCTATAGGAGACCGGGGAGACGAGGTCGTTGATATACAAGTAAAACTTTCTACGCTTGGCTACCGCCCCGGGCCCAATGGGGCGGACGGCTATTTCAGCACGGCAACGCAGGATACGGTCAGGGATTTCCAGCGCAGCCGCGGTCTTGCCGAGACCGGAATCGTCGATGAAAATACCTGGAGGGCTCTGGTTGAGGCAACGTATAAGCTGGGCGATAGATCCCTATACCTAAGGTCACCCTTTTTTAGGGGAGACGATGTGCGCGAGCTTCAGATATCCCTTAACACTTTGGGCTTTAACACCGGGAAAGTAGACGGCATTTACGGTGAGACGACCGAGCGGGCGGTCCGCGAGTTTCAGCGCAACTATGGCTTGCCAAGCGATGGCATCTTCGGACCATCCACTTACGCGGCAATAAGAGACCTCAGACATCTTTTAGTGGATAAAGTTAGCCGTGTCTTCCCAGACCCGCACCGCGATCAACCCTCGGCAATATCGGTTTTTCGCAGTCGGAAGATTGCAATCGACCTTGATATGCAGGGGGGCGAGCCGACCGGTGTTACCGTTAAAGAGGAGTCCGAGATTAGCAAGGAGCTCGGCATGCGGCTCGGCAACTTACTGGAGCTTCTGGGGGCGGATGTCTACTACCTGGGGAGCGGCGGGTCGAAGTTGCCGGACGGGGTCGTTGATATATATGTAGGCCTAAGACTAAGCTGTGTGTCTAACAGCGAGTCCTGTGGAAACATTATCTTTTATAGCGACTCACCCGGTGATGTTGGGATAAAAAGCCAAACGCTTGCCGAGATAATAAAAGAGGAAGTATTGCGCTCTCTAGGTTCACGAGACCTCGGAGTCAAACCGACCAGATTTGACCTGAGGCTGGATGGCGATATTCCCGCGACCCTCATTAAACCGTTGTTTATCACAAACCCCAATGAGAGAATGCTTCTAGGCGAAGAGGTATTCAGGCAAAAAATTGCCGTAGCAGTTTTTGACGGCATAAAGAATTACCTGCAGCTATACTAATCTATACCCGCTAACTAGATTTGCTCTCGGTTATCTGTTTATGGTAAACTTTCTAAGTTAACGTCTTTAAAAGGATTGAGGCATTAAAGTTTAGAATATTATATGCCGAAAGCTATTAAAGGAGCCTTAACTAAAGATTGTAGTATTAGTTGATGAAAATTTTACGTAGCACTGTTAACAGGAGGAGATGTAGTATTTTACGCAGTAAAGTAAAAGCATTTTCCGTTATAACTTTAATAGCAGCATTAATGGTAGGTATCGTATCACCGATAGTATCTGCCGAACCGGCAAGTACCGCCCAGCAAGCAGCCGCTAAGCAAGCCGAATTTAACCGGATTCAAGCACAGGCTAACGAGATTGACGATCAACTAGATGTTATCGTCGAGCAATACAATGAGCGAAATCTTACTCTGAGCAAAACCGAGAAAGAACTTCAGTCCCAGAAAGCCAGGCTTCTGGCTACCGAGAAAGACTTAACCGTACGCCAATCGATGATCAATAAAAGGTTTGCCAGCGTCTACCGCCAGGGCGGCACATCCTTCCTGGAGGCACTTCTTAACTCAAAGAACCTCGACCAATTTTTGTATTATCTGGAATTGTTCGAGCGGCAATCCGACCAGGATGTAAAAATTATGGATCAACTTAAGTCGATCAAAAAAGATATAGAGATACAAAGCGCCGGTCTTCTTGAGAAAGAAAGAAAGCAAAGGGAACTGGTCGCTGAGGTTAAGTCAAAAAAGGACGAGATCGCCGCCCAGCTTAAAGTAAAGAATGATCTATTGGCGCAAGTTAAAGGCCAGCTTGCCGAACTAAGAAAGAAACAGCGGGCCGAGCAGGCCGAGCTAAGAAAGAAGTTTGCGGCGATGCCGATACAGGTATCGCGCGGCGGAAGCAGATCGGGTATTATAGGCATCGCCATGAGCCTACTTGGCCGGCCCTATGTCTATGGTGCGGGCGGGCCCGGCTCCTTTGATTGCTCGGGATTTACAAGCTATGTCTACAGGCAGGTCGGGGTTTCTCTGCCGCACTCAGCTGCTGGGCAGTATGGCTGCGGCACGCATATAAGCAGAGACGAGCTCCAGCCGGGCGACCTTGTGTTCTTTGCCCATGGGGGATATATATCGCATGTGGGCATATATATCGGCGGCAGCAGCTTTATCCACGCTCCAAGAACGGGTGAAGTCGTAAGCATAATGGGCCTTAGCCAGCATGCCGGCTATGTGGGAGCCGCGAGACCGTAGGATTGTCGATTTAAGGTTTTCGATTACCGAATTAAACATCGGTAAATTGGTGGATGGGCAAACCGATTAATCAGAAAGCGTAGAGGTGGACCTTGTGTCCGCCCCTTTTTGTTTTTTCTTCTGGCTTCTGATTCCTTAGATAGAGAGATGCATGCAGGAAAAGGGTACCTTATTTAGAAAATATTTAAAAAGGTTCCAAGGAGGTGCTTATGACTTTCACGGTCCCGACATCCGGGCGTGTTGAGTTAAAAGATATCACAAGGGAGGTGGTTGCGGAGGTCGAGAAAAGCGGGGTAAAGGATGGTATCGTGTCGGTCTACGTCCCCCACGCGACGGCCGCACTTTTTATCAACGAGGACGAGAGAGGGCTGGTGGATGACCTTACCTGGATGGTAAAAGAGATTATCCCAAAGGATAGAACCTTCGAGCATGACAGGATTGATGACAACGCGTGGTCTCACCTGGCAAGCGCGCTTTTAGGGTGTAGCCTTACGCTTCCGGTTACCGGAGGCCGGATTGAGCGGGGGACCTGGCAGAATATCTTTTTAGTCGAACTTGATGGACCCCGCAACCGTAAGGTTGTAGTAAAGGTCGTTGGTGCCTAGTTACACATCCAAAACCGTGGGTAAAAAAAATTAACACACGGGGATTGGAGGCACGTATTGTGGACGGTGGTATAAAAATTGGTAAGATCTTCGGTATAGACGTAAGTCTTGATTATAGCTGGTTTCTCATCTTTGCGCTTATAACGTTCGCGCTGACTTTTACTGTCTTCCCGCAAATGTCGCCGGGATTAAGTTTAGCCACATACTTTGCTATGGGCTTGATAACGTCGCTTCTTTTTTTCGGCTCGGTTCTTTTCCACGAGGCGATGCACTCGCTTATAGCAAAAAGAAACGGTTTAAACATTGAAGATATAAGACTCATGGTTTTTGGCGGCGTCTCCGAGTTGACGGAGGAGCCCCACTCACCCGGAGTTGAGTTTAGGATGGCGATTGTAGGTCCGCTAAGCAGTATAGTGCTCGGTGGGATTTCTCTTGGGATATTTTTTATAGGCCGCGGGCTTAACCTGGGGCCTTTTATCAATGTGCCGGCTTTTTGGCTGGGCTATATAAATTTACTCCTAGGTGTGTTTAACCTGTTGCCCGGATTTCCGCTTGATGGCGGGCGGGTCTTAAGGTCTGCGGTCTGGTATTTTACAGGAAGCCTGAAGAGAGCAACAAGCGTCGCCTCTGGATTTGGCAAAGGGCTTGCCTACACTATGATTTTAGCCGGCATCCTCGGGCCGTTTCTCGGGGATTTAAGCCTGCTATGGTTTGTACTGATCGGATGGTATCTGCTCAGGGCGGCCGATTCCGGCTACCGGCAGGTCATCTTTGAGGAGACGCTGGAGGGCATTAAGGTAGACCAGGCGATGACCCGGGACCCGGAGACGGTCAATCCGGATATCAGCATCGAGCAGATGGTCAAAGACTATTTCATGCAGCATAACTGGCTGGTGTACCCCGTGGTCGAAGACGGCAGTGTCGAGGGAATAATATCCATCGACAACATCAAGGATGTCCCGAGAAGAAGTTGGAAGAGAAAACGGGTACGCGATATCATGCGCCCGATCTCAACGGAGTTTGTCACCACCCCAGAGACCGAGATATCTAATTTAATGCCCAAGCTTAACTCAAAATCCAATGGCAGGCTTTTGATTATAAAGGGTGGACGTCTCTTGGGTATCCTGACAATGACCGATGTGAACAGGTTTGTAATCCGACGACTAAAAGCCGAGGAAGCTAGGAGGTCTGCCGCTTAAAGCGGGCCTTCTTTTTTATCTCTCAAATATAGAAAGCGCGCTTTTGTAGGCCCTCTCATGCCGGTCAATAAAAAGCTCCTCGTTGTATTGCTGGATAACCAGGTCCCGGCAATCGGAGCGGTTTATATCACCGATCTTTTTCACCGCCTCTACCATTCCGCCTTCATCATCAACGATATATCCCGTCACCCCATCTTTTACAACTTCGGGAACGGAGCCGTTTTTGATGGCGACGACCGGCGTGCCGCAAGCCATCGACTCGATCATCACCAGGCCAAAGGGCTCCGGCCATTGGATGGGGAAAAGTGTACATTTTGCATTTCGATAGAGCTCAAGCTTAGTTGCCTGGTCGACCTCGCCTAAGTAGTTGATGTTTTTGCCTAAGTTTGGCTTAACTTTTTCGTTAAAATACGCCTTTTCTGGGTCTTCACTGCACTTGCCGATCATAATTAGCTTTTTGCCCAGCTTCTTGGCAACCGCCATGGCGATATGCGCCCCTTTTTCCTCGCTCATGCGTCCCACAAAAAGCAGGTAATCATCGCTAATGGGCGAGAAGGAGTAGTTCTCGATTCTGATGGCATTGGGGATGGTTGCCAAAAAGTTGAGCGCGCCGAAGCTTTGCCGCTGGAAGTCGCTGATCGCCACAAACAAAAGGTCAGAGGAGACCGACGCATAAAAATCCTTGCCATATTCATCGGCCGGGCCATGCAGCGTAGCAACAACCGGCATTTTTAAGAGCCTGCTTGTAAGCGAACCGAGCAGGCGGCTGCCATAACCGTCATGATCGTGGAGTACGTCAAATTCCCGTGCCATCCCATAGGCGTATAAGCTTTGCACGTTCTCCAGGTGCACATTTTTTGCCATTTTTTTGTTGATCGCCTTCTCAAAAACCGAGGATAGGCGCGCCTTTGTTATTGAATCGCCGGAGGCAAAAAGAGTCACGTCATGGCCTTTTGCGCAGAGGCCTTCGGTAAGCAAGGACACAACCATCTCGATACCGCCGTAGCCGGGAGGGGGAACGGGGAACCATGGCGGCGAAATTATCGCTATTTTTAACTTTCTGCTTGCAATCTCTTCCATGGTAGATTAGATACCCATAATTTATCCCACCTACACATTTAGTAAGCTGGCATTTTCCAGTAAACGTGATATAATGTACCCGCATCAGGATAGCACATTTGCGGGATGTAGCGCAGTTTGGCAGCGCGCCACGTTCGGGACGTGGAGGCCGGAGGTTCAAATCCTCTCATCCCGACAAATAAAGAAAAACCTGGCTCTTCGCCAGGTTTTTCTTTATTTGTCAGAGAATTGAAAATAGAAAATAGAGAATAGATTGAATTATTGAGGGTGAGTTTGAAGGGTGAGGGTTTTGTGGGCTCGAGCTATTTTCAATTCGGTCTATTTTCTATTCTCTATTTTCTAATCCTT
>CADDYS010000030.1 GCA_902810715.1 bacterium
GGGCTCGCTTAAGCGAGCCCGCTTTTTAATACTTCGGCAACAAGATATATCCGGTTTCTAAGTCACCCACAACCTTGGCGGAATCACAATCAAAATAGTAACGATAAATAATATAGGCGCAGAGAATCGCATCAAGGATATCACCAAATTGGTCCAGAGCTGCCCCTCTAAGTTCGCCAATATCCACGGATAACTTATCTCGGACAGGGCTACCAATTACAAGCAGCGGGTCAAGAGTAAGACTTAAGAGCTTATCACGAATGGCCGCAAGACCTTTTTGGATATCTGATGTGCCCACACCCTTTCTTCTCTTAACTTTGATATCAAGACCTAAAATCGCCTTATAGGCTGGGCTTGGGAAGACCTCAAATATCACACGATGGATATCCTTTGGGTAATCCATTGAAAGGAAAAATCCCTCTTCTTGTAGTCTCTTAACCAGCACCTCTCCCCTAACACCGCCGTAAACCCGCTTAAAAAGGCTACGGTTTGCGGGATACGCGGGTATTCCCCGCTTTGCCAAAAGAAGCTCTACTGGCCTATGACCGGTCTCGTTGGGTACAATAAGCGGCGCGTCAATCCCAACAGCACATGAGTCACCAGCATGTTTTTGAATAAACGCCAGTATCTCATTATCGGTTGCCGCCAGGATAATACCAACAAGCTGACCGCCGCTATCAATTGCCGCAAGCCCCGTCCTGAGTTTAGGACTCTCTGCTATTTTCCAGGCAAGGTCAACTCCGATGAAGTTCATAGACAACCATTAAAATTATAAACTTCCCCCTTCTGATCTGTATATTAAAGCTAATCTCGGATTTCTTCTTCAAGTATCAGGTCTTTATCGTTTAGCTTTGAGAGCGTAATAGAAGATTTTGTTTCTTTTACTACAAATTCCTTAATCTGCGAGACAAAATCGGAACCCCAGGTACCCGATTCGACGACTTTAGCGAGTTTCTTTAAGTCAAAGGACGAGACATCCGGCAGGCAGCCGGCAAGCTCGATAAGCTCTTCAAGCATCTTCCTCTCTTTAGTGCCGGAGGCCGGATACTTATCAACCTCTTCAATCTTAATCTTTGCTTTCTTAGCCGAGCCGCGTACAACGCTCACGCCTTCGCTCTCGGCATACTTTACAAGTGCGTCCTTTACCTTTGCGATCTCCTCCTCGATCCCAGCCTTGAACGCCTTTTTCTTCTTCTCCAGCTCGGATAGTTTGTCGACCAGGACAACCCCAGGCTCGCTCAGGTACTCGTTTATGGGAAGCCGCTCGATAGCAAAGAAGTGTTTTTGTTTCGGGCAAAGATCGGGGTAATCGCACCACTCACAAAGTGAGGACTCGCTTGGCTCAAATTCTTCCGTGGTCTCTATCGTCTTTATAAGCTTAATCGTATCTGTCTTCAGAGTCTCAAGCTGATCTGAGGTACGCCTTGAGCGAAACTCCTTACCAAAAACCAGATAGTGCCATACAAGATCGACCTCTTTAGCATCTGTATATATTTTATCAATCGCTATTTGATATAGTGCAAGCTGTCGGTCTTTATCAAAATGCGACTGTTCAGGACAGCGTCCCGAGCACTTATAGTCATGAATCTCGTAGGAGCCGTCTGCGCGCTGATCAAGCCTGTCGATATATCCTATCATCTGGTAGAGCCCCTCAGGGTCGAGTGAGAACCTGACTTCCTTTTCGAGCCCCAAGGTCATTGCATGATTGAACGGATAATACCGATCATAAAAATCGCTGATGCACTTGCGACCCATCTCAAAGTAGTTATCCGCTGTATAATCTATCTTTCTTATGACGATATTGTCGTGCCATTCCCTGCCCCAGCGCGCCTCAAAATCGCTGTGCAGTTCCTGCAGGGTATTAAGTTTCTGGTATTTGAGATCGGTGTAGAGCTTTTCAAGCACCTCGTGCACACGGCTTCCCATAAAGGCCTCAATGCCGTCAATCCGGCGCTTGATCCTATCTACATAAGTAAGTTTGTACTTTAGAGGACAACTCTTAAACGCCTCTAATCTGGAATAAGAGTAAACAGCCATGAATATTATATTCGAGGGCTTATAGGAAATACCTTCCGAAATAGTGATAGGGTCTGGAGAGAGGTTCGCCAAAAGGTGAAAAGAATTAAAATCCCCTTTTTGGCCTTTTGGCCTTTTCGCCTCTTGGCCTTCCTAGCTTGGCTCCTCGGGTATAATAACCGCCGCCACAGCATATGCGATCGCGCTGACATAGACAGATGCTATAGTGAACGCCATCCAGGCTAGACGAACCAACGTCGCGTCTACCCCAAAGTAGTCGGCAACGCCTCCGGCTACCCCAGCCACCTTTCTGTCCTGCCGAGATCTGTAAAGCGTCCTACCCCTGGCGGAGAAGGTCAACCCATAGCCACGGCTGGTCGCTACAATTACAACCGTTCCGATAAGGATTAGACTTATAGGCCAGAGGGCTTGCCTGACGACTCTTAATGCATGAAAAAACTGCGGTGGGATAAGGTTTAGTTTTGTAAGTAGAAACCAGGATCCAAGCGCAACCAGAATAAGGCCTATGATGAGGCCGGCCTCACCGATAACAGCCCTGGGAACTTCGGCGGGCGCCGACTTCCCCGCGGGGCGAAGCGGGATAACCATCCAGGCGGCGATATAGGCGATAATACCCGCCCCCAGCAAAGAGAACACCGTCCAAATAATTCGCACAATTGTCGGGTCGATACCCAGGTACTCTCCAATGCCCCCGGCGATGCCGCCAAAAATCCTGTTTTTCCTTGAGCGGTAGAGCCTCCTTGTATCTACCGACCCCACCGTGGCAAAACCTTCCTTGGTTTTCGGTTTGACCTTGCCGGCCTTTTTTTCTTTAACCTTTTTGATCTCTTCGTGTTTAGCTTTTCTTCTTTCCTGTATGCCAAGCAGCTTACCCTTCTTGCTATCCTTCTTATCGCTCTTCTCGGTAAAATCATCGGTAATTACCTCGGGCGATTTTATTCTTGGAAGCTCGGTTATAGTAGCCTTTGGCAGCTCATAGGATTTGGTCTCGGGCAACGTGCTCACTCCTTAATATCCTTCAACAGCAAAGTTGGAAACACCTATATCAATATCAAGGTTTAACTTCTTTCCGGCCTGCTCATAGTCGGGTGTCTCAAAAACGTTATCGTCTTCTCTGCCGACCCTTCTAAGGTTAATATTTCTAAAATCACTTGATGATATCCCCCTGTTGACTTTTAGCCTTACGCCGGTTGCTTTTGGAACCAAGACCCTTAGCTGTGAGACACCGGCATTAATAACCGCGTTTGCCTTCTTAACCCTGTCACCAAAGCGCACCTTGATGCTTCCAACCCCACCCTTAAGATTCAACTTGCTTACCTTAAGCTTGCTCAAATCAAGCTCGGATTTGGAGACCCCTGTTTTTACGTTAAACTCCCAGTCGATATCCCGCGACAGAAGAACCGTCCACTCACGCTCCCTATTTCCCGGAAGGAACCGGACATTGTTTTGGGGCTTAATCCTAAGGTCAACCGCCGAATCCCCTTGACTGACATCAAGCTGCGGCTTTTTCGCATCCGCAAACTCCTTAGCATCTATGTTATAGAGCTTGTTGGTCGCCCCAAGGCTTAGCTTACCCACGGAAAAGTCCATCGATGCGGAGCCTTTTTTAATCCCGCTTGCCATACTGCGGCTGAAGCTGAAATCGGTCATACCCCTGTCTTTGAAGATAACATTTTGATAGACTAGCGCCAGTATAAGAGTTGCGATTATGGTGACCGGCGCCAGCGACCTCAATATCATGTTCTGGTTTACCGCGCCGAGGATGGCAAACCCCGCCGCAATCAAGGCAACCGGCCAGAGAACCGCTAAATTTAGCCAGTAGTCAAACGGGACCTTACCTATGGTGTTAAAGAGAAGGATAACCCCGATCGTCCCTATCAGACCGCCTTCAAGCACACGCGAGATGCTAAGCGGCGGCAAAAATCCTGCAACAAAAACTGCAAGTCCCCAGGCAATTATAACAACGGGCCACATTTTGCTGATAAAGCCCAGCCCCGGGTAGAACTTGTCTATTAGAAAGACTACACCCAGGCTTATAAAGATAAGACCTATAACTAAGCCGCTACGGGAGCCGTGCCCTCTACTCTCTTCAATTGCATAACCTGCCTCAGCCATCTCATCCCACCTACTAGAGACTTGAAACTCGACCTACTTTTACGAGACCGTCACGCTTGAGACCCCCGTGTTGATTTCGATATCGACCCTGTTCTGCGCCACATCAAAATTCGGGGAGGCAAACCAGGAGCCATTCATCGGGAACTTCTTCTCGTCCACCCTTAATGAACTTAGTGCGCCGGTCGACCTTATTCTTGCAGCAACACCTTTAGGAACGTCCAGCTTAACATCGGCCGCTCCCCCTTTTACAGCAACACGCGTGTAACCGGATGATTTCGGGAGCCTAAGCGTAACATCACTTGCTCCGGTTTTTAAGTCGATCGTCTCAACAGTATTGTCGGTTAAATCGGCGACAACCCTGCTTGCGCCGGTGTTTAGCCTTAGATTAAGCGGTATTTTAGTGGATAGCCCAACTTTCCAGTCATCCTCAGACCAGGAGAAGAAGGATAAAAACGGCCATTGCAGGTAGCGAAGCTTCAGCTCCGCCAGGCTGCCGGACCTTCTTACCTGCTTGTCGGGCTTTACCAGGAAAGTGCCCTCCATTAAGTTATCGCCTTTCTTTAAGGGGTTTATGATAAGCTCACCCGCGCCAAAACTTACGCTCACATCGGCCCGCGAGGCGCCGCCTAAACCCTCCATAAGAGTCATTACTTTTGGTTTGCGGGCCGGTCGAAACCTAAGCCAGATAAAGTAAAGGCCAAGTAAGATTAAAACCACAGGCCAGTAATCGGCGATCAGCTTAAATGGATCGGTGGTTAAGAAACCTAAGTTTCCTAGAAGAAGAACAGCCCCCGTGCAGATGAGGATAAGAGCAACTACCATCCCCATAAATCTCCCGAAAGGATTCATATCTTACGCCCTCGTCTACTTTAACTTAAACTGCAATCCTTACATCATCTTTTGCCGGCAACCCTTAAGCCGCTCTTTAGCTTAATACTAGCATAAATTAAGCAAGTGTAAATAGCGGTTGGGGACGTTCCTGTAAATACTGAATTTCTGAGCAATAATTCATCTATTCAAGAACGTCCCCCTTCCGCGATTTGGTCGGCTAGGCGATCCAGCGCTGCAAAATCTGCTTCCTTGGGAAACCCCTTGATGATAACCGGCTCAAGCATCTCCGCATTCAGGTTGGATAATATCCCGCTTACCTGCTCGACCGCCTTTGACGCCCAGCCGTGCGAGCCGATGACCGAAACATATTTTGCCTTGGGCCGAAGTGCGTTTACCAGATGCGCCGCATAAAGAGCCAGCGGGTGTGCCCCCACCAACACGGTCGGGGTACCCACAACCACCGTCGCGGCATCGACCAACGCCGAGCTCATCTCGCCGAGGTCGGCCCCCACGAGATCGAACTGCTGAACCTTTACGCCTCTGTCCATCAGCGCCCCGACAAAATACTCAACCATCCGCTTGGTGCTCCCATGCATCGACACATATGGTATGACAACCAGATTCTTGGGCTCGCCATAAACCCAATCGCGGTAGGCTTCAAGGATAAATTCCGGATTGCCGTACACCTGGCCGTGGCTTGGCGCGATCATCGTTATCGCAAGGTCTTGTATCTTACTCATGTTTTTCTGTATCGGGGCCCTAAAGGGCATCATTATCTCGGCGAAATATCGCTTTGCCGCCTGGTAAACCTCGGCTTCATTTTCAACAAAAAGGTCGCTTGACGCGATATGTGAGCCAAAAAAATCGCATGAGAAAAGGATGCCGTCCTCTTTAAGGTAAGTGACCATAGTCTCGGGCCAATGTACCCACGGCGAGTAGATAAACTGAAGAGTTTTATCGCCAAGCGAGAGGGTCTCCCCGTCTTCAACCGTCCTGATGCGCCCTTCCGGGATAAGGAGCAAATCTGCGAGCATCGGCTTACACTTTGTCGTGCAGATAACCTGAGCGTTTGGGTACATCGCAAGCACCTGCGGCAGGCTTCCGGAGTGATCCTGCTCGGCATGGTTCGTAACCACATAGTCGATACTTGTAACATCGAGATGTTTTAAGTACCCAAGAAGCAAATCTGTCATTGCAGGATCAACCGTGTCGATGAGAACAGTTTTATCGCTTCCCTGGATTAGATAGGAGTTATAACTGGTTCCCTGTGGAAGGGGTATTAGTTGGTCAAACAGGCGGCGATCCCAATCGATCGCCCCAACCCAGTAAACGTTATCTACAATTTTCTTAGGATTCATGCTTATTCCACCTTTTTATTCTACCTTTTTAAAATCTTCCTTGGACGCGCCGCATACCGGGCAGGACCAATCATCCGGCAGATCTTCAAAAGCAGTTCCCGGCTCTATGCCGCCATCGGGATCGCCGATCTCCGGGTCGTAAATGTAGCCGCAAACCTGGCACTCGTATTTAGCCAGCGCCTTTACCGGCGGCTTCAGGGCTGGCGCAGAAGATTTTTCCTCAGCAACGTAAGTCGCCGCCGCCTTCGGGGTCTTGCCCCCCTTTATCTGATGATAGTAGGCATAGGTCATCGGCCCCACTTCACTCATAACGTCGGCATCCACCACATTTCCAACAAAGATGGTGTGCGTTCCGATATCAAGGCTCTTTATCACCTCGGCCTCAATATATCCGGCGCAAAAATCTAAGATTATGGGTACGCCGGTCACCCCAATTTTGTAGTTCTGGCTCCTGAACTTGTCCAGATCCCGGCCCGATTTAAAACCAAAGTGCCCGATCAAAGTCATCGGCGCATCTTTACTTAAAATAGACACCGCAAAGACACCACTGTCCTGGATAAATTCATGCGTTAAATTACCTTTATTAATGCTGACCGCAACCCTTGGCGGCTCGGAGGTTGCCTGGAAGACCGTGTTTGCAATCTGACCGTTGAATTTGTCTCCTTTTTTAGAGCTAACAATATATAAACCGTAACTGATTCTATGCAAAGCCTTATTATTCATGTTCCACCTCTTTACAACATTCTACACGTTACTGTCACTTAGATATACCCCAACCGCCAGCCATAACCTATAATCGGGTATAAAAAGTTGGTGGTCTTATTGGGCAAAGAAAAGGTTGAAAACGTTGTAATTGCCGAGCACCTAACAAAGCAATACGATGGACTCACTGCGGTAAATGATATAAGCTTTCAGATCAAACGCGGCGAGAGGTTCGGCTTTCTCGGCCCTAATGGGGCCGGCAAGACAACTACGATTAAAATGCTTTACGGTATGTCTCCCCCGACCTCCGGCAAGCTGTCCGTGCTTGGCCTTGACGTGCGCAAGCAAGTCCGTGAGATAAAGAAGAGGATTGGCGTTGTTCCGCAAGAGACAAACCTGGATACCGAGCTATCTGTGCTCGACAACTTGCTTGTCTACGCCAACTACTTCGGCATCCCCAAAAATGCCGCCCGCAAACGGGCCGAAGAGCTGCTCGACTTCATCCATCTTGAAGAAAGAGCCAACACCATGGTCGATGCGCTCTCCGGCGGGATGAAAAGAAGGCTTCTTTTAGCAAGGGCGCTTATAAACAACCCTGAGCTTTTAATACTTGATGAGCCGACCACAGGTCTTGACCCGCAGGCAAGGCATCTTATCTGGGATAGGCTAATGAGCCTAAGAGAACAAGGAGTCACTATCATTATCACCACACACTACATGGATGAGGCAAGCACGCTCTGTAACATCCTTGTGATCATGGACGAAGGAAAAATCATTACAGAAGGCTCACCTGCCGAACTTATCGCAAGATATACCAGTCAGGAGGCCCTTGAAATCAGGGTCATTCCTGATCAAACTCAAAAAGCCCTTGATATACTGATCCCAAAAAGTAAAAGCTATGAGGCCCAAGATGAAACGCTCGTCTTTTTCGCCCCATCGGCAGATGAGCTTTTAAAGACCGCCGAAGAGGCCAAACTTAAAATCGAGTATGTGCTGGTAAGAAGAACTACTCTTGAGGATGTTTTCTTAAAGCTTACCGGAAGGAGGCTTAGAGATTGAACACGCTTGTAGAAGTCGCCCGCACAATATCCCCCATTGGGGTTTACCGGATGTGGCAGCGAAACTGGACAATATTTAAAAAGATATTTTGGCTGGCAATTGCCCCGACTTTTTTCGAACCGTTTATATATTTGCTAAGCCTCGGCATTGGGCTCGGGCTTTTCGTGCAAAAGATCGAAGGTATGTCATATATCCAGTTTCTAGCACCCGGGCTGCTGGCCTCAACTGTGATGTTCGGTGCATCCTTTGAGACGACTTATGATAGCTTCGTCAGGATGAAATATGAGAGAACCTATGACGCGGTTCTTGCAACACCGCTTAGCATCGAGGACGTAATAGGCGGAGAGGTGCTGTGGGGTGCAACGCGTGGCTACCTAAACGCACTTATATTCTTAATTGTTATTGCGGCATTTAGCTTGGTAAGGTCGCCCACCGCACTGCTTCTCATACCGCTTCTTTTTATCTTCTCGCTTCTCTTTGCGGTTATCGGCATGACATTTACGGCACTTGTCTCAAACATCGCGCTTTTTAACTACTACTTCACGCTTTTTATTACGCCGCTGTTTCTTTTCTCTGGGATATTCTTCCCAATCGAGGCGCTCCCCTCCTGGGCAAGAACGCTGGCGTGGTTTACCCCGCTATACCACATCGTGATCGTCTGCCGAAACCTTGTTCTCGGAAGACTTAACGAGAGCGTATTAATTAGTGCGCTTTGGGTCGCAGTATTGTCGACCATCTTATTTCTCATACCGATCGCATTAATGAAAAAAAGATTGATTAAATAATACCGGTTCCTAAAAATAGCCACCACCCAGAAGGTGGTGGCTATCTGCATTTAACAGCTGTTTATAAACTTTAACAAATTATTACTTTGCTGCCGCCGCTGCCTTTAACGTGGCCGGAACCCACTTGGCAAAGGTATCGAAATGGCTCCAATAAGCCCCGTATCCGATAAAGGCCCAGATTAAAGCTGCTGCTATTACCAGAACAGCAAATATGATCCGATAAGGCCGACCTTTTAGCCAGTAAAGCACCGGTGCGAGAAATACTCCGGTTAAACCAGTAATAATAAATCCGATGCCTGCTATTAAAGGCTCCTGCGTCAATCCCTTATTTACGATTCTTACTCCAACTTCGATAGCGACAAAACCGGCAAATAGCGCGTAAATCGAAACTGAAAATAGACTCCAATTTAATGCGAGAGCTAACGATGCCGCAAGGAATAGAACTCCAAATAGAAGCTCCGTTTCACCAAAAGCAATGTTGAATGGACCTGGTAGCGGCCAAGTCAACACCATATGCAATCCTGTTGCAAGTCCTATAATACCGGTTATCGCAAAACCAGGCGCCCAACGCCTCTGGTCGGGGTCATCAATTCCGCGGTATACATAGTAAGCTAACAGGAACAACCCTGCTACCAAGTTTATCAACATAATCGTTAAATAGTCGATAAACATAACCTTACCACCCTCCTTTTTTAGGTTAATATACCCACTAAAGTAATTTTGCTTGCCGGTAATCCTACCATTATTATCGGAAATATCGCAGTCGCTCTTTAGGTAGTTCCCCCAGGAATACTTCCCTGTTTCGCGCACATAAAAAACCCTCCTTACCAGGAGGGTTTTTTTATACTAAGCTGATAGAGTTATAACCTATCCTTAATTAGCGCATCAACTACTGCGGGCTCCGCTAGCGTTGAGGTATCACCAAGCTCGTCGATCTGCCCATGGGCAATCTTCCTTAATATCCTGCGCATAATCTTGCCGCTTCGTGTCTTTGGAAGAGCCGGGGCAAACTGCATCTTATCAGGAGTTGCGATCGGGCCGATGACCGTTCTTATATGCCCGATAAGCTCTTTCTGAAGCTCAGGTGAAGGCTTAATCCCATCCTTAAGCGTCACGTAGACATAGATACCTTCGCTTTTTACCTCATGCGGGAACCCAACAACCGCAGCCTCAGCAACCGCGTGGTGGCTGACCAGAGCCGATTCGACCTCGGCCGTTCCCAACCTATGGCCGGAGACGTTGATAACGTCATCAATACGACCCATAAGCCAGTAGTCGCCGTCCTCGTCAATCCTCGCGCCGTCTCCGGTGAAGTACATCCCCGGGAATCGCTCGAAGTAGACCTCTTTCATGCGCTTGTTTTCGGGATCGCCGTAGGTTCCCCTAAGCATTCCTGGCCAGGGTTTCTCAATCACAAGATAGCCACCCTCATGGGTGCCCGCCGGTGATCCATCCTGCCTTAAAACCTTTGGGGCAACACCAAAGAACGGCCTTGTCGCCGAGCCGGGTTTTAGCGTCATTGCGCCCGGCAGTGGTGTAATTAAAAAGCCCCCGGTCTCCGTTTGCCAATACGTATCAACTATAGGGAGTTTTCCTTTGCCGACGTTCTTGAAATACCACACCCAGGCCTCAGGGTTTATCGGCTCGCCTACGGTACCAAGAACCTTTAGCGATGAGAGGTCGTATTTCTTAACCCAGCTCTCGCCCTCTTTCATAAGCGACCTGATAACCGTTGGGGCTGTATAAAGAATGTTTACCTGATGCTTATCGCAAATGTCCCATAACCTACCCGGGTTTGGATAAGACGGGATACCCTCAAACATTAAACTGGTAGCGCCGGCGGCAAACGGACCGTAAACAATATAGCTATGTCCGGTGACCCAGCCGATATCCGCCGTGCAAAAGTGGATTTGGTCCTCCTTGTAATCGAAAGCCCACTTGAAGGTAATATCCGTATAAAGGAGATAACCTGCTGTCGTGTGAAGAACTCCTTTTGGCTTGCCGGTTGATCCGGATGTATAAAGAATAAAAAGCGGGTCCTCGGCATCCATCCACTCCGGCTCGACATAGTTGCAGATATTCTCTGCAGCTGTCTCTTTATGCCACCAGCTATCTCTTCCATCGCGCATAGGCACGTCTCCGCCGTCTCTTCTTACAACTATTACACTCTCAACGGATGGGCATTGCTCAAGCGCAACATCACTGTTTGTTTTTAACGGAACAAGTTTTCCGCCGCGTAGCCCGTTGTTCGCAGTGATAAGAATTTTTGCTCCGCAGTCCTGGATTCGATCACGAAGCGCCTGGGAGCTAAATCCGCCAAAAACTATACTATGAATAGCTCCAATCCTTGCGCATGCAAGCATGGAGATCGGAAGCTCCGGTATCATCGGTAAGTATATAGATACCCTGTCGCCCTTCTTAACGCCTTTTTTCTTTAAAACATCAGCAAACCTGTTAACCTCACAAAAGAGCTGCTGATATGTGTAGGTTCTGTAACCTCCATCATCGGCCTCCCAAATTAAAGCCGCTTTATTTCTCCTCCAGGTTTTAACGTGCCTGTCGAGGCAGTTGTATGAGGCGTTTAGCTTGCCCCCGTCAAACCATTTAATCTGCGGTTTATGAAAATCATAATCCAGAACTTTGTCCCATTTTTGGAACCAGTCAAGCTCTTTTTCGGCTAACTCGCCCCAGAACTCTTCTGGATTTTCAATTGATTTCTTATAGAGCTTCTCATACTCCTCCATACTTTTTATATGTGCGTTTGCGCTAAACTCCGGTGCTGGAGGAAATGTCCTAGATTCTTCCAATAGGACATCCATACCATTATTTTCCGTCATAACTTCCCCCTTTTTATTTCTAATTCCTTATTCGGCAGTAAGGGGTCAACTCTATAGCACTTTAGCTACACTCCCCCGAGATCGGCTTTTTCTAGTCTACCACCTGTACCTTGAATCAGTATAGCAATTTAAGATTTTGCCTGCATGGATTGTTGTGTCATACCACCCTTTAGAATGGTGTAATAGAGGAATTACAAGGTGTTCAGTTGAATATATAAACAACGTTAAAATAGGCTCAGTTGAAGAGAGGCGCTAATTTTTAGTAATATCGTATAAATTAGCAGAGGGCAAATCATGGCAGCAATAAAGACAGCCAATCTTACTAAGTATTACGGTGTAAAGAAAAACTACCTAACAAATAGCATTCCCGGACAATCAATGTTATGATTTTGTAGAGAGTTGGAAAAGAAAGGGATTGTTGATAAATTATGTTACCTGTCCTAAAAAGTCTGGTTACACCGGCATTTCTGGGGCCAATTGGGATACCGGAACTAATAATTATCCTGGCAATCGTTTTGGTGATTTTCGGGCCCAAAAAGCTGCCTGAAATGGGAAAAGCTATCGGCCAGAGCATTAAGGAGCTAAGAAAAGCTTCCGAGGCTAAGGACGAGCCAAAAGAGGAAAAAGAGAAAAAGCCCGAGTAAAAGTCGGCAAAACCACAAAAAAGCCGATAAAAAAAGCCCCGCTTCTTTCGAAACGGGACTTTTCTGTCAGTCAAGACGTCTGCCACGACCTAGAAACCCTCGCCAAAGCTTCTATTTATTCCGCCTTGGCTGACAGTAATAATATCGGCAGCAAGCTCTAAAACTTTAGCCTTTTTCTAAATTTATATGTAAATTTTTAGCAGCGGCTAAGGCTAATCTTATGCCCCCATTTACTTTCGATAATTCTTCCCAAGTTCGGGTAAATAAAAACAGGATTTTGAAATCTATAGAAAAACTAGTTCTACCAGGAGGTTTACCATGCCTTTACCGCCTGTTTTAGCTTGCGCCGTATTTGACTGCGTCTACAACGAGGGCAAAGTCTGCCATGCGTCGGCAATCCATGTCGGCCAGGAACACCCTACTTGCGATACCTATGAGAAAGGCGTCGGGGGAAGTGAGATTGAGAGCCCACAGGCCACCGTTGGCGGCTGTGATGTGCTACTTTGCCGCTACAACAACAATTTAAGCTGCGGTGCACCTGGAGTCACTGTAGATTTCCATGAGAATCATGCGGATTGCGAGACATTTGTGCCACGTCAAATTTAGGGACTAGAATGAAAGTAGCCAAAAGGTGAAAAGATAAAAAGAATTTAAAATCCCCTTATGGCCTTTGTCATGGTTGACAATCAACAGTTTGCTAGCAATCAAAGCGATGGCAAGTAAGACTTGAGATTTTCTAACACTTTAATCAGGACGGGGTTGGAAAAACTGTAGTTGATCGTGTCGCTTTTGCCGTCTTCGGCATAGACTTCCCTTTTTAGGACTACCGATGCTTTCTCAGCTTCTACATCAATACTTGCAAAATCATACTCGGTAAGAGCCTGTCTTAACATTAAGGCGAAGGTTTGCTCTTCCATTTTTAACCCTCCCGACTCTCGTCTATAGCTTAATTATAGACAAAAAAGCGGTCGGGTAAACACCCAAGAAGACTACAGCGGCCATGATTAGCATTATTGAGAGGTAGAGGGGCTTCGATACTGTTACCACCCCATCGGATTCGGGGCTTACCAGGTACATCTGCCGGATAACCGTAACATAGTAGCCAAACGATATCGCGCTGTTCAAAACGCCAACTATGGCCAACCAAATCAAGTTAGATTTAACAGCGGAGGCAAATAGGAAGAACTTGCCCATAAAACCCGCAAACGGCGGCACGCCGACGAGCGAGAATAAGAATATCGCCATTGCAATGGCAAGCATCGGTGATCGCTTGTGCAGGCCTGCAAAATCCGTTACGTTCTCCCCTATCCCCCGCTCCGTAGTTGCAAGCACCACAAGAAACGCACCGAGCGCGGCCAGCGAGTATACAAAGAAGTAAAATATCATCGATAAGTAGCCGAGTTTATCGGCTACCGCTAGACCGACTAAAAGGTATCCGGTATGTGCAACAGCCGAGTATCCGAGAAGTCTCCTCACATTGGTCTGCGCAAGCGCCACGAGATTTCCGGTAAACATACTTAAGACCGCAAGGATTGCAAAAAGAGTTGCCCACACCGGCGCAGCCGAGGCAAGGGCCACCGGGAACAGATGGATAAGCGCTGCAAAACCTCCGGCTTTGGGACCGGCGGATAGATACGATGCAACCGGCACCGGAGAGCCTTCATAAACATCCGGCGCCCAAAAGTGAAACGGCACGGCTGCAACTTTAAATCCCAGACCGACCATGATCATAATTATTGAGACCAAGAGCATCGGCTCAAGGCTACGCCCATGCAGGCTGTTTGCAATCGCCGTAAAGTTGGTCGACCCGGTCATGCCAAACAAAAGCGTCATGCCGTATAGTAAAACTACCGAGGCAACAATCCCCAGCAGGAAGTATTTCAAAGCCGCCTCAGCCGAGCGTGCGTTCTTTTTACTTGCCACAAGCACGTACGCCGGCAGTACTGTGAGCTCAAGCGCAATGAAAAGCATGATTAAGTCTGACGCCGAGGCCATAAACATCGTGCCAAGTACCGAGAAAAGCATGAGGCTGAAGAATTCACCCTCGCCCAGAGTTACCTTTACCCTAAGCACGCCTAAGACCACCAATGCGGTCGTTATAAGAAGTATCAGCTTTAAGACGTTAGCGGTGAGATCCACCGAGAACATGCCGCTAAACTCGGTCGCCTCTACCCCCCATAGCCTGACAACGCCAACCATGGCGATTATAATCCCGACCAGTGTTATAGCGCCGAGGGAACGCCTTGCACTCGGGCTTAAAAACAGCTCGCCTAAAAGGACGATTACCGCAAATCCCAATATGATAAGTTCCGGCATTATAGCCATCCAGTTAACCTGTGACCAATCCATCCTAGCTACCTCTTATGATTTGTAATACCGTGTTTACCGCCGGGTCGATATAATGCAGGAACGGTTTCGGGTAAACACCAATTGCAGCTATTAATATTATCAGCGGGAGCGCGCTTATCAACTCCCGACCGCTTGCATCCTTAAAATCCCCCATCCAGGATTGCGGCATGCCAAACATCGCATTCTGGTTTGCCCTTATCAAGTAGAACGAGGTAAGTGCAAGGGTTAGCACGGCAAAGATCGTGAATATCTTGAAGGCGCCGTATGACCCAAGCAGAATCAGAAGCTCGCCGACAAACCCGCTTAAGCCCGGGAGCCCCAGGGACGCGAGTGCCGCAAACACGAACATCCCGCCAAGGATAGGTATCTTTATAGATAAGCCACCCAGTTTTGCGATATCGCGGGTGTGCGTCCTCTCGTAGATATATCCGACCATTAAGAAGAGCATGCCTGTGATAAGCCCGTGGTTTACCATCTGAAGAACCGCACCGTTTAGTGCAACCGGCGTCAGCGCGGCAATGCCGAGCATAACGTATCCCATGTGGCTTACACTTGAGTACGCAACCATCTTTTTCAGGTCTTGCTGTGCAAGCGCGGTATAAGCCCCGTAGACAATGCTTATAATCGCAAAGGCCGCGATAACCGGCGCAAACCTCGTGAACTCGGTTGGGAGTATCTGAACGACTATCCTTATAAATGCATAGGTTCCCATCTTAAGAAGGACTCCCGCAAGAAGCACGCTGCCCGCAGTGGGAGCTTGAACATGCGCATCGGGAAGCCACGTGTGGAACGGCCACATCGGCACCTTAACCGCAAATCCCAAGAAGAACGTGATAAAGATAAACGTAGCAAGCTGCGAGTGATATCCCGCCTGCATGAGTTTTACCATATCAAACGTGCCCAGGCCGGATGTAAAGTAAAGCGTAAGGATACCGACAAGCATCAAAACGCTTCCGGCTAATGTATATAAGAAGAACTTAACCGCCGCATAGTTGCGGTTCTCCCCGCCCCATATCCCGATGATAAAGTACATCGGGATAAGGACAAGCTCCCAGAATATATAGAAGAGCACAAAATCAAGGGCTGCAAAGGTTCCGAGCATACCGACTGCAAGAAGAAGCATCAGGCTGTAGTGTTCCCTTACCCTGTTTTTGATCGACCAGGATGCCAAAACCGCGACCACCGTCAGAAGTAAAGTGAGCTCAAAGAGCGGCAGGCTTATACCGTCAAGCCCGACATGATATGAAATTCCGGCTCTCGGTATCCAGGATGCCTTCTCAACAAATTGCATACCCGCCAGACCCAGCTTGTATCCTGTTAAAACCGAAATACCTAAGCCGAGGTCGATAAGCGTTACCAACAAAGCAAACGTGCGAATTAGATTCGCCTTGCTACGCGGTATAAACTGCAAAAGCAGAGCTCCGAGCAATGGTAAGAATATAGTTGTTGTTATAATCGGGTTACTCATCCTTCACACCCTTAATGTATACCTAAAAATCTGAACGACCATATTATCAAAATTATTAATCCAACCAACATGAATAACGCATAGTTCTGTACGTAACCGGTCTGCAGGCGTCTCATCCCGCTTCCAAAGACGGCGATGATTTTGGCGACGCCGTTTACGATTCCATCTATAACCTTCTGATCAAACTCAAGGATAAATCTCGCTACCGCGTGCGTCGGTATGATCAGCACATAGTAGTAAAACTCGTCCATATAGTATTTGTTGGCTACCAGCTTATAAATCGGGTTGTTCTTGCTTATAACATTTGATGGTAGAACCTGCGTGCCGTATTTAAGCCAGGCGGCGGTGATACCAATTAAAGCTACTGCAATTGAAAGACCCATTACAAAGGGATTTACAGCCTCCGCCTCATGCCCGGGGGCGATGAACCCCTGGAATGCATTGTGCACAAACGGCGACCCTAGCAGACCTGCGGTTAGAGCAAAAAATCCCAAAATAAGAAGCGGGATACTCATAACAGCCGGCGACTCATGTACATGACCGCCATGATGGTCCGCCCTGGGCTGGCCAAAGAATACAACAAAAATCAACCGGAATGTGTAAAACGCGGTAAATAGTGCGGTCAGAATACCAATCCAAAAGATCGCTGTATGTCCGCTCGTATAAGCACCGAGGATAATTTCATCCTTGCTCCAGAAACCGGCAAATGGCGGCACTCCGGCAAGCGCAAGGCCTCCGATAATAAACGTGATTGAAGTTATCTTCATCTTCTTCCATAGGCCGCCCATCTCAAATATCTCCTGGCTGTGGACTGCGTGAATTACGCTACCCGCACCGAGGAAGAGTAGGGCTTTAAAGAACGCATGCGTGAAGAGATGGAACGCGCCCGCGGCAAACGCTCCAACACCTAAGCCCATCATCATGTAGCCGAGCTGGCTTATGGTAGAGTACGCCAGAACCTTCTTTATATCTGTTGCGGTAAGCGCAATGGTTGCGGCCATAAAGGCCGTAATCGTTCCAATTATCGCAACAAACTCTAATGATACCGGGCCCTTCTCGAAGAGCGGATATGACCTGGCAACTAAATACACACCGGCGGCAACCATGGTTGCCGCGTGAATCAACGCGCTGACCGGGGTCGGGCCTTCCATGGCATCGGGCAACCACACATGAAGTGGGAACTGCGCCGATTTTCCAATGGCTCCAAAAAACATCAGGATTGATATAGTTGCCGCAAGGGCCGGTACAAAGTGCATTGCAAACAACTTATCCATATCAAGCGTGCCGGCGTTTATGTAAAGAAGAATCAGGGCAATTGCAAACCCAAGGTCGCCCACCCTGGTAACCATAAAGGCCTTCTTTGCAGCCTGGCTCGCACTTCTCTTCTCAAACCAAAACCCGATTAAGAGATACGAGAAAACGCCCACGCCTTCCCAGGCCACATACATCTGCACGTAGTTCGGTGCGAATACCAGGAGCAGCATGGACGCCGTAAACATCGAGAGGCATGCATAAAACCAACCGTAGCGTTTATCCCCATGCATATAGCCTATTGAAAAGATCTGCACCAGCGCACTGACCAGAGCCACCACGACCAGCATCATAGCCGATAGCGAATCCAGTAGCAACCCAAAAGTAATATGGAAGTTGCCGATGGAGGCCCAGGTAAAGAGAACTTTGGTATTTAACCCGCCGAGTACATCAATCAAAGCTTTAATAGATAGACCTAAGCTAATCAGTACAGCTGCTATTGAGACGTAAGCTGACTTATCGCCCCATCTTTTACCAAAGATTACAAGTATTATAAAGCTTAAAATCGGCACTAATACTATTAACGAAAGATAATAAGCTAACATTTCTCGTCTCCGCTACCACTTAAATATATTAATTTTATCTATGTCTACCGACTGAATGTTGCGGTAGATCGTAAGCACTATGGCCAAACCTACAGCCACCTCAGAGGCCGCGATCGCCATGACAAACAAAGCGAACATCTGCCCAGAGATAGCACTTGGCGTTATATATCTTGAGAATGCAACCAGGTTAATGTTGGCCGCATTCAACATGATCTCGACCGAGAACAGTATGGTTACTGCGTTTTGCCTGAGCAAAACACCGATTAGTCCAATTCCAAACAATATCGCGCTTACTATTAAGTACCACGAAAGAGGTATTACCATTACTGCTTAACCTCCTGACGGGCGATAACGATAGCCCCGATCAAAGCTGCAAGGAGCAGGACCGACATCACTTCAAAGGGCAGAATATAATTCGTCATGAACAATTTGCCTACTAAGGATGTTGTATCTTTCGGCGCTGTGGCGGTCGATACACTAAGGTTGACTTTTGTAAACACCGAGATAAGAAGTGCCACAAACCCCGTGACCGCAAGGAACGTAAATCCTTTTTGCTTCATGGCCGAGACCATGCGCACATTTGTCATCTGTGAGGTCAACATAATACCGAAAAGTAGCACCACGATAACCCCGCCCACGTAGACGAACACCTGCATCATGCCGACTAAATCGGCATCCAGCAAGAAATAAAAGCCCGCTACAACCAGCATCAAGAAGCCTAAAAACATGGCCGCATGAAACAGGTTTCTCCTGGTTACTATCGCTATCGCACTTAAAATCGCCATTGTCGATAATCCAAAAAATATTATGTAGGTGGCTATGTCGTTCATTTCGTTGCTCCTCTATTCTACATACGCAGAACTGAAAAGTTTACTTCTAGCTATCGGCTCTTTCATCGGCGCAAGACTTTTTCTTTATCATAGAACAGCCTGTCTTTTTGATACTCGGCGTTCTCGTAATCTTTGCTCATCTCAAGCGCATCCGTAGGACACACTTCTGCACACAAACCGCATAACATGCACTTAGTTAAGTCAAGGTCGTATTTAAGAACCTTTCTTTCGGTCTCTTGCGGGCCGGTCCTCTTTACATCTATGCAGTTCACCGGACAGGTCCTTGCGCACATCGTGCACCCGCTGCAATTTCCGTTGCTACAGACGAGGCAGCGATTTGCCTCGCGAACAGCTTCCTCTTCGTTGTAGCCAAGTTCAACTTCAACAAAGCCTTTGATCCGCTCTTCTAGGGGAACCATCCTCATGGGAACTCTGCGTCTTTCCGGCTCGATCCCTTCCAGATAGGATTGGCCGTAGTTATACGGCCTTTGGATGACTTGACCGGTCCTTCCCTCTTTGAGATCGATACCGCGTAGGAGCCTATCAACGGATTCAGCGGCCTCATGCCCACTTGCAATCGCCTGGATTGCGGCACCCGCACCGGTTACTACCTCACCTGCAGTAAAGACCTTTGGGTTGGATGTCTGAAGCGTTAATTTATCATAAACGATCGCGCCTTTTGCATTTAACTCGATATTTGTGCCTTCAAGAAAGCTCAAGTCAGTTTTCTGTCCGATAGCTGTAACTACAGTATCTACGTCCAAAATAAATTCGCTGCCTGGAATTGGCTCGGGACGGCGCCTGCCTGATGCGTCCGGCTCGCCAAGGCCCATGCGGACGCATTCAAGACCTGCGACTTTGCCGTTCTCAACAATAACTTTAGTCGGGTTAGTCAAAAGCTCAAAGATTACGCCTTCTTCATCGGCCTCATGTATCTCTTCATAACGGGCCGGCATCTCGGCTCTGCCACGGCGATAGATCAGGTAGACCTGCTCGGCGCCAAGCCTAAGCGATGTTCTTGCACCATCCATTGCGACGTTTCCGCCACCAATAACCGCAACTTTCTTACCTATCTTGGGGTGGTTATCAAAGTTCATTTCCCTAAGTAGTTCTAAGCAACCCCAGACGCCTTCGGCGTCTTCGCCCTCGATACCGAGGTTATATCCTACCGGAAGCCCTGTTGCAATCAAAACCGCATCGTAGGAGTCGATTAGCTCACCTAGTTTGATATCCTTTCCAACCTCAACGTTGGTTTTTAGTTCAACGCCGAGGGCACAAACCGCGTCGACGTCCCACTTCAATATATTCTTGGGTAACCTATATTTTGGAATACCGGTTAAGAGCGTGCCACCGCCCTGGGGGTTTTTATCATAGATAGTTACCGGATAGCCCTCTTTTGCCAGTACCTGGGCCGCAGTTAGACCTGCCGGTCCTCCCCCGATGATGGCGACCTTTTTGTCCTTGGTCTTGGGAACGGCCTGCGGATGCGGCATATCCATGCAGGTATCGGCGGCAAAACGTTTAAGGTCACGGATGGATATCGGCTCGTCGAATTTATTGCGGCGGCAGCCACCCTCGCAAATCCTTGTGCAAACGCGTCCGATTGATGCCGCAAGCGTACAGCGTTCACGGATTAAATCCAGCGAGTCCTTAAAACGCCCCTCGGCGATAAGCTCGACGTAGCCTCGGGCATCCACGTGGGCCGGGCATGAGTAAACGCAAGGCGGAAGTTCGTCGGATTCTTTTTTGCTCTTTATCGTCGCATTAAACTCGCCCAGCTTGTTCGGGAACTTCTCGGTCTCGGTAGACTCGCCCATAACGCCTTTTAGCATGGGCGCACCGCGGAAGCGGTCGGCAAGCTCGGGTTTCTCAAATGGATAGAACTCCGTCACCCGAGGCGCTCTCAGCCTCTTAGCTGTAATACTGTGCCCTATAAATATGCTTTTCCACGCATCTATGAACTTTGAGAGTCGTTCGTTCATCTATCCGACCTTCTTGTTAAATAACCAACATTATAATTCCGGTTATGAATATATTGAGCAGTGCTAAAGGCAATAGCACCTTCCATCCTAAATCCATGACCTGATCAATACGGAATCGTGGCAACGTCCAGCGAATCCACATAATTACATATATAACTGCAAACAGCTTAACCAAGAACCATATCGGACCTAAAAACTCTGGACCAGGTCCGTGCCAGCCACCGAGGAAGAGTACAACAGTTAAAGCAGATGCCGACATCAAGGCTATATACTCGGCAAAAAGAAAGAACATAAAGCGCATACCGCTATACTCGTTGTAATATCCGTTTACTAACTCCGCTTCAGTCTCTGGCAAATCAAAAGGTGCCCTGTTGGTCTCGGCCAGAGATGATACAAAAAACACTACAAAGCCAATCGGTTGTAAGATTGCATACCATATATGTTGTGCCCCAACTATCGATGAGAGCTTTCCTGACCCGGCGATCATGACAACGCCAATGATTGATAGCGCCCTGGGTACCTCATAGCTTACCATCTGTGCTGCCGAGCGTAAGCTACCGATCACGGCGAATTTATTATACGAGCCAAATCCTGCCATTACAATTCCGGCCACACTGATCGATGTTATCGCTAATATGTAGAGTAAACCCACATTCAAATCCTGGATGACAATGCCGGGACCGATAGGCATAACCATGAGGCTGATAAATGCCGGTAAAAACATGAATATTGGGGCTAGCCGGAACACCCATGGATCTGCATTTCTTGGGAAAACATCTTCTTTAGAAAAAAGTTTCAGCGCATCTGCAATAAGCTGCAAGGTTCCGTGCCAGCCAACATGCATTGGGCCCCAGCGCAACTGGAAATCGGCACTTACCTTGCGCTCCATGTAGACAAAAACGATTACTCCCAAGCCGCATATAGCAAATACCACGATTGCCATTACGAGAGCAATGGATGCATTGAGAGCCCATAGTGGGATGCCGTTATTATTAGCAAATTCTATCAGTTGCGCGCTTGATAGCATTAGCGATCAACCTCACCAAATACTGTATCAAGAGTGCCTATGGTCAGGATTGCATCAGCTATATACGAATCCTTTGCCATAGCAGGCAACGCCTGGAGATTACCGAAGCTAGGGCCGTGAATCTTAACTCTATAGGGTTTAGGAGTACCATCGCTTATGATGTAGTATCCCAGATCGCCACGGGCCGATTCGACGTGCCCATAAGCATCGCCAATCGGCGGTACGAGTTCTCTTGATACCCCTTCAGCCATAATTGGTCCGTCCGGAATTTGCTCGATTGCTTGCTCAACAATTCGAATACTTTGCTTTATCTCTTCAGACCTTATAATCACTCGATCGTAATTGTCGCCGTTATATCTAACAA
Source organism: bacterium (assembly GCA_902810715.1). Classification (GTDB taxonomy): domain Bacteria; phylum Actinomycetota; class Aquicultoria; order Aquicultorales; family Aquicultoraceae; genus CADDYS01. Next base: position 22,245 of record CADDYS010000030.1, read on the forward strand.
CTACGTCAAAATCCATTCTTGGATAAACGGAATATGGATCGGATCTTCTAACATCGTATGCAACGCCAGTTGATCTCAATGGTGGACCGGTAAGACCCCAGTCCAGAGCCTCCACAGCAGAGAATTTCCCGGTATCCACCATCCTTTTTTTGAATATGTAGTTGCCGATCAATAGCTTGTCGTAATCGATTATGCTTTTTTTGAGATGGTGGACAAACGATAGCGCATCTTCAAGCCATCCTTCAGGCACATCAGCGCGCACGCCGCCGATATTTATGTAATTATAGGTAAGCCTTGCTCCGCAAACCCTTTCAAAAAGCCACAGTATTTTCTCACGTTCATCAATAAAATAGAGGAATGGTGTTAGGGCACCTGCCTCGACACCCATAGTTCCCAACGAGAAGAGATGGGCCGCAATACGTTGCAGCTCCCCTATAATAACCCTAATATATTCCGCTCGCTCAGGAACTTTAATACCGGCGAGCTTCTCAACAGTAAGTGAGTAAGCCCAGTTGTTAAGCACAGCTGATATGTAATCCATGCGATCCGTAAAAGGGACAAACTGTGCATAGGTTCGTTTCTCGGCAATTTTCTCAAAACACCTATGCAAATAACCAATGTGAGGCTCGATTTTTCTAACGATTTCGCCATCAAGCGTGAAAACTGCACGAAGGACACCGTGGGTACTTGGATGCTGCGGACCAAAGTTTACAATTAATTCCTCTGTTCGTAGACTATCTATTTCCTTATCGGTTTCTGGTAGCTCTAATTCTAGCGATTGTTCAAGCTTATCCAGGTCCTGCTTTATTGGGGTTTTCTTTGACACCCTTTGCTCTTTTACCCTACTCATTTTTATCAGATCCATTCGTTGTAAATCCCTCAAATGGGATCATCCGGTCGTCCTTATAATCCTTACGTAGAGGATGACCGACCCAATCATCAGGCATAAATATCCTTGTCAGATTTGGATGACCTTTAAACTTAACTCCTAAAAGATCGTATGTTTCTCTCTCATGCCAATTTGCTGAAGACCAAATAGAAGTTACCGAATCAATGACGGGATCACTTTTCGGTACCTCCGTTTTTATAATCATCCCAAGTTTATTTACCTTCTTAGTTGAAACCATCCTGTAAACAAGCTTTATCGTATCCGGCATATCAACGCCGCCAACAAATATGAGTAAGTCAAACCCGGCCTCTTTACAGCCGGCAGCAGCCGTTAACAGATCCTCCCTGTTAACGGTAATGCTATAACCAATACCATCTTCTTTGACTATCTTTACTCCGCCGATATCTCCATTATCATGTCCATCTGTATCAAGAATATGTTCGCCGCTCATTAGTCGATCTTTCCTCTTGCCATGATTTTCTCTTTTAACATTTCTATGCCATGCATGAACGCTTCAGGTCGAGGCGGGCATCCCGGTACGTACACGTCAACCGGGATAACTTTATCGACGCCCCTTACTACATTGTAGCTATCATAATAGAACGGTCCGCCGTTAATCGCGCAACCGCCAAGTGCTATAACATATTTCGGCTCGGGCATTTGATCATAGAGTTGTTTAACCATTGGAGCCATCTTATGTGTCAGCGTACCGGCGACCAGCATAAGATCAGCTTGTCTTGGGGTATTTCGGAGTAAAACTCCAAATCTTTCGAGGTCAAAGCGAGCGGTATTCCCCACCATAATAGTATCGATTGCACAACAAGCAAGACCGAACGTAAGCCACCAGAGGGAATTTTTTCGGCTCCAATTTATAAGATCGCCAGCTTTAGCGAGAAGTATTCCATTGTCTAAAGATTGCTCTTTTACTATACCCACTTTAATACTCCTTTGCGCCAGGCGTAATAGAGACCTAAGACAAGTATTGCGATAAAGACAGTCATTTCAATAAACGCAGCAAGGCCAAGGCTCCTAAACGTAACCGCCCATGGAAAAATAAAAAGCATCTCAACATCGAAAATGACGAGCAGCAAGCCAAAGATATAGTAATGAATTTTAAACTGGACTCTTGGGTCGCTGGTAACATTTGGCATACCGCACTCGTAAGGGTCAAGCTTTGCTTTCGTCGGCTTTCTTGTTTGCAGTAATTTTGATATGCCGATAACAGCGGCCACTATTGCAATGCCGACTATTAAAAAAATCGAAAAATAGATAATTGCGCTAATCATGCACTATCGTTCCTTTTAGCGGTCGTCCCGCAACACAAACATGGTGCTGTCTAAGCATGCTTAATACACTTGCAGTAAGCAATCGTTCTCATTATTCTCATATGTATCGGTTTTAAGTTGCTTTGGATTGAGTAATTTAAGTGCTCCCGATAGCCTTTTTTTGAGTGTCCACAACTTTTGTCAAAACCTAGACTAATATACAAAAATCCCTAGCGTTCGACAAGCTCAACTTCGCTGAAGAACACCGGGATTTCCCTGTTTGCCGACTCAGTTGAGTCGGCGCCGTGAACTATATTTTCGGAGATTTCCTCTGCGAAATCTCCCCTGATTGTTCCAGGTGCGGCTTCTTTTGGGTTTGTCGCACCCATGATCTCCCGAACACGGTTGACTGCGTTATCCCCCTCAACCACCATTGGAACAACAGGACCGGAAATTATGAAATCTACTAGCTCCCCGTAAAAAGGCTTTCCTTTGTGGATGGAATAAAGCTCTTCAGCTTTTTCCCTGGAAAGCCTCATCAATTTTAATCCTATTATCTTTAATCCGGCGTTCTCATAACGCCTTACGACTTCACCGATAAGTGATTTTCTTACACCGTCCGGTTTTATCATCGTGAAAGTTCTTTCCAAATTTGCACCTCCACCGGCGTGAAGATTGTAAGATTGTGAATATTGTTACAATATTCACTCCGTTAGTAATTTAGCAGGTGTGGAGAATATTTTCAAGCGATAGTTTAGTTTTTATCAAACAATTTGGTAAAAAATAGTGAAAATACGTAGGCTTACTAAAGGATTTGTTGGCAGTAAGGGCAGATTGCCCAACTATTATTGAGTGGTCGTTTACAGGAAGGGCATGGTTTTTTAAGCTTTTTTCTGCAATAGGGGCAGATAAGAAAATCTTTCTCGATTGGTTTGTGGCAAGACGGACACACGACATCGCTTGTGCTTAAGAGCGCCTCTTTTGCTCTAATTTCAAGCTCCCGCTCGCGCATGTCATCCAGGTATTCGGGTGGGCGAACGATTAGATAAACAAGCCAGCCGGCAAGCGGAAAAAGAAGTGTTACGATGGTCCAGTAAAACGCCATAGCTCCCCTTCTTCTTGCATCTGCATAAGTCCATTTAGCAAGACTTAAATAAAGAACAAAGGCAAACAAGAAGAATAAATTAACAATTAACCTGAAAGCCGGTGAACTAAAAAATTCAACGATTGAAGTAAAAAAGTTCAATTTCAACTCCTGCTTAATTCTGAGCTAGCTAATATTTTACTCAATTCTAAGTTAAAGGCTAGCGCACCAGAGTGAGATTGCTTCGCTTTGCTC
>CADDYS010000031.1 GCA_902810715.1 bacterium
ATCCAGGGTTATTTTATATTCGGGGGTTCTTGAATTGACGCCGCTGGTGCCGCCCTGGTCCTTTGCTTTCATCTCAACCGAGCCGGGGCCGATGGGCTCGCGGCTAAGATCGGCGTGCGCCTGGTGGCCCGGGTCGATTACAATAACCCCGCCCGATTTTACCATCAAGGCTCTGCGCGGCATGAGCGGGGGTGAGGGGAGAGGTTTTGGGTTCTCGTTTACCGTTACCGACTGCTTAGGTTCGCCGCCGCAACATTTACCACTGCTTACTTTAACTATAATGATAGTGCCCCTTTTAACCTTCTCATTTGCAGGCGGTTTTTGTGATACTATATGGTCGATTGGATATACTTTGCTTGAAACCCATGAGTCGATCTTAATTCTAAAACCGTAGGATTTTGCGATATCTCGCGCTTTAAGCATGTCGCTGCCGACCAGCGCAGGTGCGGCAATGAGATCGCTACCCTCTTTCTGGGAGGAGTTTAACCATGCTTTGTAAACGGCATAGCCCCCAAAAGCAACGCCGGCCACTATAACAATCGCAAGTGCTACTACGAAACCTAGTCTGAATTTTGGGTCTTTAAATAGGGCGTGCATCCCGTCAAGTCCTTTATGCTTATCGGCCTAGTAATAGGATACAGGATACAGAATATAGAAGCCAGCGCAGGGCTTCAGCCCTGCTTAGCTCACAGCTCATAGCTGGGCAGCTCACAGGGTGAAAGCAAGTAACAGAGTAAATGATTCCCGATAATCATGCTCGCCGCGCAGTGCTCGCCGCGCAGTGCGTTGACAGGCTTACCCGAAATGATATAATTACATGTGCAAATACGGTGCTTAAGAAGCTCCGCTTATGCGCGGACGCGTCCGAGTGGCGGAATTGGTAGACGCGCTAGGTTGAGGGCCTAGTGGCCGATAAGGCCGTGCTGGTTCAAGTCCAGTCTCGGACACCGCAAAATATTAAAGCTCGCCAAAAGCGGGCTTTAATATTTTGCAGAGATTAGAAATTAGATTTCTCTCTTAAGAGAAACTATGGCCGCTACTCCGGTTTCACCTTGAGCACAACAACAGCCATGTCGTCTTGGGGCCTGCCGCCGGTATATTTTTTAACCATATCGACCAATTCAAATGCGACCTCTTGTGGGGATTTGCCGGGGGTGATCCGGTTTAGATCTTCGATTAGAATGTTGTCTCCGATCGACTGGTTCTTGAGCCTCGTCTCGATTAAGCCGTCGGTATAGAGTATGACACCGTCCCCCGCCGACAGCTCGATCTCGTTCTCATCGTATACAACCTCGTCAAATATGCCGACCGGCAGATTGCTCTCAACTTCGTGGTAGCTGCAGGTATTCTCTCGCCAGACGATGATCTCTGGATGTCCCGCACGTGAAAATACAAGCTTGCCTGCGGTTAAATCAAGAACTCCAAAGATCATAGTTACAAATTGGTTGGAACTAAGCTGCCATGAGATTACCCTGTTTGCTTCCGATAAAACCGCTGCGGGGGAGTATCCCTTACAGGCAAACGCCCTTATAGTGCTTTTAACCATGGATGTTATCGTCGCTGCTTCCAAGCCTTTCCCCGAAACATCGCCGACTAAAACACCTATTTTGCCGTCGCCGAGATCAAAGAGATCGTAAAAATCCCCTCCGACTTTTGCGACTTCGGCGGCCGACTCGTAGTTAATGCCGATCTCAATGCCGGGTAGTTTCCTGGGAACGGCAAGAATCGCCTGCTGCAGAACTTCCGCAACATTATGCTCCTGTTCATACAGCATGGCCTTCTCTATTCCTATCGCCGCCTGGGAGCACAATGCGACAAGCAACTCTTCATCGGTTTCTGAAAAATCTGAGCCATCTCTCTTATCTGTTACCATAATTTGGCCTAAAAACTTGCCCCTTGAGCAGACCAGAGGCGCCCCGAGAAGATCCTGCAAAGCAAAGTGTCCTTCTGGAACTCCGTTATAGGATGGATAACTGAACACATCGGTTAGGCGAATCGGTTTTTTTGTTCTATACATCTCGCTATATAAACCGTTATGGGTCTTCAAGCTAAGATTGAAATCTATGATTTTACTGTACTTGCTTTCCCCATCCACCCAGGACAACGTCAAAAAACTATCCCCCGATTCGCTGTATAGCAGAACTGATGCATGAGAGCAGTCAAGTAAAACCCGCGCCGCATCTGATAGTTTATCGGCCATTTTTTGAATGCTCGTTTCTTTATTAATGCTCTGAGAAAAATCATTTAGCATCTTTAATTGATTGGCGTACGCCTCAATCTTCTTTCTTGTTTCGACCTGTTCTTGGTATAACCCGGCATTTTCGATTGCAATAGCCACCTGGTAAGCGATGGACTCGAGTTTTTCAAAATCATCCTCGCTAAAGATTCTTTCCCCGCTGAAACTGCTGGCTATGAGTAAACCCAGTACTTTACCTTTTGAGATCGCCGGCACTGAAATTAACGACCGCTTTCCAGCCTCGATGAATTCGGGGATAGCCTTCTCATAATTTGCATAATCCTCTATTAATATCCTTTGGGGGTCTTTAAAAACGGTATGTGCAATAGACTCCCCCGATAGCAATATCTCGCTTGTAGAAGGTGGCATATTATAGGAGTATACGGTCTCGGCTGCCGTGCCTTCCCTGTTTCCAAGGCATATGATTGCGCCATCTGCGTTCATAATCTCTGCAATATAATATGCAATCTTCTGCATAACCGCCGGTAAATTAACATCTTTTATCAGATCGAAGCTTACCTCGTTCAGCATTTGCAGGTTACGAATACTGTTTTTGAGTTCCAGCTCGACCTTTTTCTTTGCCTCAAAGAGCTCGGCAGTGTCAATTGCGATAGCAATGTGGTTGGCAAACGCTGATACCAGAAAATCGATCTTGGGTTCCGACAGGCCGACTCTTCCGATCTTCTCCGAAGATATCCCAAAAACGCCGATTCTTTTGCCCCCTATAGTAAGCGGAAAGGCGGCTAAGACCGGCATCTCTTCATCCGAGACCTTTTTGTTCGACACCAGTATGAGACGTGAGTCGGCCTTAAATATAATCTCGGGCTTTTGCTCAGTAAAAACCTTCCCTGGAATACCAACCCCCGGCTTTACTGAGAATCCCTTAAACATTTCCTCGCCCGGCCCCCAGTAATGACTCATCTTAAGCAAATCATCGACCGGGTCATAAATTAAAAGCCAGACGGCATTTGCATCAAAAATCCGCCTGGCTTCATCAACAATAATATTGCCCAGGTCCTTTACCGAAAGCTCTCCGCTAATTAACCGAGCCGACTCAACCAATAAAGACAGCAGCTCAGTGAAGGCTTGATCGGCGCTATTCATATCGCTTGTGCCGTATTTCTCGATTACCATGGAGTACCAGCCTTCGAGTTTACCCATAACTACTTATTGACAGCGTGAGAGTTGTTTTGGGCTATAGCTTACGCTTAAACTGGTTTGCAGGTTTTGGTTTGCCATACTAGTTATCGCAAAATCCTAGTACCGATTATAGCTGTTAACCAGAACAGTTGTAAACTATACATACGTTAGTTCAAGTACACCTTAAATCAACGTTACCAGAATTAACTATTTTTTAGGGTTGCATTAGGGAGGCAGGGCTGAAGCCCTGCACTACTGAGCGTGGGACTATTTCAGTTTTACTTCAGCCGTATCCTTATCGACATCGATCGTTGTGCCGAGGGACTGCGATAGGGACTTAAGCTGCCCGAGGATGGATTTGGCATCGTTACCCTTAGCGATACTTGGTTTGCCGTTGTAGTCAATCCTTACCGGGATTACTTCCGCTTTTGTAACTGCGTGCTTATCAAGTGTAGCTCTTAGTATATAAGCCTCACCGGCTTTACTATCATCATGCTCGAATATGAAGTTGCCTGAACAATAAGCGATGAGCTTATTGTTATATACTTGAATTCCCTGGATGACATGGGGGTGATGGCCTATAACTATATCGGCGCCTGCATCGATCGCCATCTTTGCAAGATCGGTTTGGTATTCCTTTGGGTTATTGTCACGCTCGACTCCCCAGTGAAACGAGACGATAACACAGTCGTTATCCCGCGCGGCGGCTCTAATGGCACCCTCAATACGGTTCCACTTAATGCGAGTGCTTGCAATGCCGGGTCTTTTCGCCGATGCCCAGAATCCTTCCGGCACAACCGCAGAGTAAGCCAAAAATGCAATCTTTTTACCTTTTATGTTTACTATAGTTGGGCTATACGCCTGCTCCGAGTTCATCCCTGCACCGGCATGCGCTATCCCGTTTTGGTCGAGGATATTTATGGTATCGGCCAGTGCGTCATTCCCATAGTCCAAGATATGATTGTTGGCGACTGAAACCATGTTGACGCCGGCGTTCTTCATGCCCCCTGCCGCCTCGGGCGGGCCACGAAAGGTGAACTCCTTATTGGCAATCCCCCGACCTCTTATAGATAAAGGGCACTCTAGATTGCCGCAAACAATATCGCCGGTTTTAAAAACCGCTTTGACGCCGGTAAAAGGCTCCTGCACGCCTTTGCTTTTAATCATCGCTGCAACCTGGCGGTCAAAAGTCATATCGCCGAATCCCAAAAATACAAGTGTGTCTTTTGCTTTATCATTAGGTGCCAGGACGACCGGAGGGTTCTCGGTCTTTGGCATTGCCTTTTTCGGGACGTTGCCTACAATACCGCTTGATTCAACCTTCTTAGCGATTGATGTTGAGATTTGTTTGTGCGTGGTTTTAAGCTTTAGGAACCACACAGGAAAAGCAACCATGAGGATTAGTGCGCAGAGCAGGAAAACGACTTTCTTGCGACGCTTTCTTCTTCGCGCGGCCTCTCTTCTTCGCCTCTCTAGTCTACTGTACCCTTCTTGGCTTAGGTAGGGATTTTGTTGCTTTTCCTTGCGTTCATTTTCTTGCATGGGCCCTTCTACAACTTATTCTACGACTCGACTGTAAACTTTGCTGGATTACCTATTATACATAAATTATCATGACTAACCTGGCCTAAATTTTCAAGCCCTGCAAGCGAAAGCTGTCACTATTTCCACCTATTTCTACCTCAGGTACTTTTTCGCCAGCCCGATTAGCCCTTCGCCAAGAAAAACGTCCCACATCTCCTGCCTTCTGGATTTATCATAGGTGGCACGCTTTGTGTTGTCAGAGAGAACCTCGTAGGCATTGCGTATCTCCATCCACCTCTGGGCTGCGGCCTCCTTGTTCCGGGACATATTCTTGTCCGGGTGATACTTCAAGGACAGCGCCCTGTACGCTTTTTCTATTACCTCTTGGGATGCCTGGGGGTCAACCTCTAGGATTCTATAGTAATCCATTACATTTTTCCTGTTTACCTTTTCACCCGTACCGTGGAGGGCCCGATAAATCGGGCAACTGCAATATTCTGTTCAACGGTTTACCAATTTATTATACATTACTATACAAAAATCTTTCGATAACAGTATAATTAGAACAGCTATATTAGAGCAGCTATCTTTAAAGGATGGATTAGATATGCGCATTGTAGAAGTGTTTCGAAACTTCGTGAAAAACGAAGACCCTATCGTTTGGAAGAGCCTAATTATAGCCTCGGCCATTACGCTTGCTTTTTACGTTTTTGTTTTAATCTACACCAGGTAGAATTTATTCTGGTAGCCTGATCAGGTAATCGTAGGCGGCAAGGGCGGCCTTTGCTCCCTCACCTGCGGCAATTATAATTTGCTTTTCTGGGACATTTGTTACGTCACCTGCAGCAAAAAGGCCCTCAACGCTTGTATGGTTGCTGCAATCAACCATTATCTCCTGCTTCTCATCCAGCTGCACCAGGCCTTTAACCATATTGGTGTTGGGCTCCGAGCCTATCTCGACAAAAATCCCCTTCACGGGGAATTCAGACTCTTCTTCGGTTTTTTTCGACTTAATCCTTATTCTTTCGACAAAGTCATGTCCTTCAATGGCGGTAACCTCAAATCCCTTATAAACCTCAATATTTTTAGCTTTAAGGATTCTCTCCTGAAGCACGGGGTCGGCGCTCCAGCCCGCAATCGAAACAATATAGACCTTGTTTGCGATTTTGATCAACTGCTCTGCGGCTCCTAAGGCCGAGTTGCCGCCTCCAACGACGGCGACATCCATCTTGGCAAAAAGCGGGGCGTCGCAGGTTGCGCAGTAGGTTACACCCCTTCCGATAAAATTGGTCTCGTTTGGGACGTTAAGACGCCGCGGCGATCTTCCGGAGGCAACGATTACACTTTTTGCTTGAATAACCTCACCCCCCTGGAGGGACAGGTTAAAAATACTATTTTCCTTAGTTATCTTTTCCACGGATTTGTATTCCACGGGGATGCCAAATTCTTCGACCTGGTCTTCGAATTTAGCCATAAGCTCGGCGCCCGGAATCAGGCTGTATCCCATATAGTTTTCAATACCCGCACTCCAGGCGGCCATTCCGCCTATATTATTTGTAAGGATCAGGCAATTGGCCTTTTTTCTGGCGGCGTACACCGCTGCGGTCATCCCGGCCGGCCCAGCACCTATTATCACTAAGTCTCGCAAAACGACCTCCCAGTTACAGATTACACAGCCAAGGCTGATTCTATTTTCCCGCGATCGAAACCGATTATCACCTGGCCATCTATTACCGTGACCGGAACGCCGAGTTGCCCCGATATCTCTACGAGCTCACTTATTTTAGACGGGTCAGCCGCCAAATCTATTTCGTCGTATTCAACACCATGATTGCCAAGAAGCTGCTTGACCAACGAGCAAAATCCACACGTGGTCGTCGTGTAGACTTTAACTGTTTGTGCCATTTTGCCTACCTCCATTTTATGCGGCCGGTCTCTGCGCACCGTGCACGTGAAGCTCGTTTAGCACGTCGACCACGCCGGGAACCGAGAACGCCACGAACTCGGCTATTCTTTTCTGTGTAAAGCTCGGGACCTCTCCGGTCAGGGTAACAACGCCATCCGATACATCAAGATTCATCTCGGTAAGGTCAAGCCTTGTATTTTTAATCAAAGCGGCCCTAACATCACGGGCTATCTCTGCATCGGCGATCTTCATCTCTGGTTTTACCACAATATGGTTGATCACATCAATAACGCCCGCAACCCAGCGAGCATCGTTTTCGGCCTCCTGCTTTTCCACCCTCGACCTCACGGTTCCCCTTAAGAACACTACACCATCGATTGTTTCCACGCTTATGCTGGCCCATTCGACCCAGGCGTCGCGCTTCAGGTTATCGATTACATTTTCCGTGATCTCCTCATCGCTGCGCGCAAGCGGCGGAGCCACGCTGAGATTGTTTACGACATCGATTACCCCTCTTACCCTTCCGGCAATATCGTCCGCCAGGGTTTTTTCGTTGTATGTGTCAACCTGTCCGTCAAGAACAATAACACCTGGCTGCTCACTACTTACTCTAATCATGGTTTGGTCGATGCGCGTATCTGAAGCTAATGCTCGCTCAACATCACTTACAATATCTGAACTTGCCATCCCCTATACATCCTCCCTCTCGATATAAAAACCCAGGCTACATGGTCCTTTTACCCGTATTGGAAATTTTGAAAACTGTTGGATGGTGAAAAATAAACTATCTGCCCATTGAGAATGGTATAGACAATCGATGAATTGGAGGAATTTTCGATCAAGTAGCTATAGGGATCGGGCGACGTGTGATTATCGTAATCCAGGACGGCAAAATCGGCTCTTTTGCCAGGCTCAAGACTTCCAAGTTCGCTGTTAAGCCCAAGTATCTCTGCCGCCTTTATAGTAAGAGTCTTAATTAGTTCTTCGGGGGATAGCGGGATTTGATTTTCCTTAACGCCGGTTTGTTTTGCAAGAATAGTGCGAACCTTTCTTGCCTCTACAAACAAGTCAAGATTAGGATTGCTCGCAATACTATCCGTGCCGACTCCAAATCTCACGCCATGCTCGATATATTTACCAACCGGAGCCTCGCCTGACCCTAGAAGCTCGTTTGAAGTTGGGCAGAGTGCAACCGCAGCATTTTTTTTCTTCAAGAGTTTAATATCCTTGCCATTTAAGTGAACACAATGCGCTGCAATAAGCGACTCATTTACTAAAGCCAGGTCGTCGAGGAATTCGGTCGGGGTCTTGCCAGAGCCCTTCGATTTTATAACCTCAAGCTCTAATCCGCGACCAATCATAGATGCAAGAGAGCCAGACCCGTCTTTTATCAATTCTAGCTCAGGTTGGGTTTCAGCAAGATGTATGGTAAGTGGCAGAGCATATTCCCTCGATATCTCGGCACATATTTTAAGCGCAGACTGTGAGAGAGTATAAGGTGAGTGCGGTGAAAGCCCTAGCCTGAAGCTGCCAGAGCGGGTGATGCTCTCTGCGCTTTTAACCCTCTCCAATATGTTGACAACAGCATCCGCAAGATTATTGTTGTCGATTGCAACAGCCTCGATATAGACGATGCCGGGCATCCCAGCCTCTGCAACGGCCTGAATACCAAGCCCGGTGCGGGTGATGTCAGCGGTACACGTGATGCCGGCCTCCAGATACCTTTTTATGCCGAATCGCGATGCCGCAAGCCAATCGTCTCTATCCATCTTGCCGCTTGCTTTTATCATTTTTCTAATCCACTTTGGGAATGGTGTCGGTTTAGCTAGAAAATCAAAGGACGAGCATTCAAGATGACCATGAAGATTGACCAAGCCCGGCATTAGAAGAGCATCACGAAACTCAAGGATATCCTCATTTGGATTAGCCGTGACGATGTCGCTCTTTTTGCCGACAGTAACGATACGGCTGTTCTTAACAAGAACAGCCCCATCACTTATAGGCGGACTTGTAATGGGAAGAATAATATCTGCGGCATAGATCATGCTTGCAAGCTCCCTTTAATTACTGATTAAAAATAGGACATGGCACATATTAACCATCACCGTCTTGCAACTGCGCGCTCGATAAATCTAGCAACTACATTAGGTCTATACACTGATCTCGATGAATCGGGCAACTCCTACTTTTTAGTCGCTCTCTTTAAGCAATGTCGGTTTGCGTAAGTTGGCACACTCGCAGGTTGACATATCGCCGATAGAACGCAGAGCACCGAGTAAAATCTTGCCGACCATCTCCGACCCGTTGTAGAAGATTTTGGATAAGTCCTCATATTTCCAGTCTTCGACTATCCCTTCCGCATAGTTGACAACCAAATATGCCCCCGCATAGCACGCGCCGATCTCGCGGGCAAGGTAGACCTCTGGGCAGACACTTTGTCCCACGATATCTGCACCCCACTGCTTTAAGACGGCAACCTCGGCCGGGCTCTCAAAATGGCGCCCATCGGTTACGGCATATATCCCACGCTCAAAAACACGTGCCGGTGCAAACTTCTTTGCAGCTTCAAGCAGGTTGTTGTGCAGGTCCGGACAAATTGCTTTTCTCATGATTAGCAGGTAATCTGAGCCCAAATTCACGTCTTTTCGCATCGAGTTATCGATGTAGTCGGTTGGGACGACAATGTCGCGCAGATTAAGGAGATGGTTTACCGCACCGACCCCGCCTTCGGCCAGGATGCTTTTGGTGCCCGCCTCGCGGAACACCCAAAAGATCTGCCTTGAGGCATCCGCTCTGGTCACGCCGCGCCGCCACCCGTGCATCTTACAGGTTAGAACCGATTTCTCGCCGACTTTAAAAAGTTTAAACGGCGGGCTATCCCCAAAAGGCGTTTCAAAGATAAGACCATCATCGATGATTTTAATATCCGGCTCGTTTAAGTCTTCTGGAAAATTTATAGAAAATGTGCTCGACCCACCTATTATCGCATATAGCGCTTGTGGTACTTTGTTAGGCATTATTACTAATACACCTCGAATGTTAATTATCGCTTTTGGCCAAAAGGCCACTGATACTTAGGTCTAGATATGTGGGTCCGCCAAAAGGCCAGAAAGGTATTCTAAGATTTTTTTCACCTTTTGGCCTTGTGGCCTTATGGCCTTTTCGCCTAAATAGTGGCCCTTTCGCCCTTTGGCCTGCTACCATTCTAGATCCACAAACATTGGCTACTTGGCTGCCTTTAGAATCTCTCAATCACTTCATAAACCGTATTTCTTCTCGCCGCTTTTTTCCCGGTAGCCGTAATCAGGCGTACCATCTCTTCTTTTGACATCGCATAGGCGACTCCGGTTGCACGCACTACATTTTCTTCGATCATAATACTTCCCAAATCGTCGGCCCCAAAGGCGAGACTAAGCTGGCCGATCTCTTTACCCTGGGTCACCCACGAGCCCTGGATGTGCTTAATGTTGTCAAAAAATATCCTTGCAACCGCCAGTGTCTTAAGGTATTCCCTCGACGAGACGGTCTTCCCGCCGAGTTCCGTGTATCCCGGCTGGTATGTCCAGGAGATAAAAGCTCTAAAACCGCCGGTCTTATCTTGAAGTTGCCTGATTTTACTCATGTGCTCGACCCGGTCCTCAACCGTTTCGGGGCCGCCCATCATCATAGTGGCGGTGCTCTCAATACCTAAAATGTGTGCCCTCTCCATCACGTCAAGCCAGCGTTTTGCAGACACCTTGTTCGGGCTTACATCCTTGCGATAGTGATCGACGAGTATCTCGGCCCCCGCCCCGGGAAGCGAGTCAAGCCCGGCGTCTTTTAATCGCTTGAGTGCCTCATCGATACTGATATCCGAGATATCTGCGACGTAGGCAACCTCCGGTGCACCGAGAGAGTGAATTGTAATCGGGTAGCGCTCCTTGATGCTTCTAAAGAGGTCCTCATAATAGTCTATCTTAAGGTCGGGATGCAGGCCGCCCTGCATCATTATCTGCGTGCCTTCGAGTTCTAAGGTTTCTTCTATCTTTTCAAATACCTCGTCCTTGGTTAAAAGATACGCCTCCGGATCGCTTTTATCCCTGTAGAAGGCGCAGAAGCGACATTTGCTTGTACAAATGTTCGTGTAATTGATGTTGCGGTCGATTATAAAGGTAACCGTATCGGGGTCTTCGAAAATTTTCTCCCTGATTGCGTTTGCGGTAAATCCAAGAGCCAGTATATCCCCTTCGCGAAGTAGAAATGCCGCCTCTTTTTCGGTTAGTCTTCGCCCCTCAAATACCCCGGTTAGTATTGAACGCTGATCCATTAGTCGTTAAACCTCCACAAACTCAAGCTTCGGGATTTCCTGGATGAAGCCGAGCTCATAAGCCCTTGTTGCGTAGGCCAGCATATCCTGCTGGTACGCCGAATCAAGGTCAAAACTTAGAGTCTCAAAATAGACCTTCATAAAGCCGGCATCAAAGTTCTCCCACCTGGATGCGGCCTGCGCAATTTCATCCACCTTCTGGATGCTGTATTCCATCGACTTCATAAACGCCCGGTAGACCTCGGCAACCAGATCGGGGTTCTCCGCCGCAAATATGCGCCTTACCGCCCAAACGGCAAAAACCATACGCCTGCCGGTGAGCTCCTTCCATTCTTTGCCAAGATCGTAAAGGTAGAGATCTTTCGGGGGGTCGTACAGAACACGAAGCGCGTCGTCGCCGATAAGAAGCGCTCCGTCGGCCTCCATCATCATCTGTGGGAGATCGGGTGGGCAAATGAAATACTTTGGCGAGACCTTGTATTTGTCGCGCAGGATAATGCGGGTTAGTGCCTGTGATGTTGCCGAAGAGTTGGTAAGCGCCACCGGCCGACCATCGATTTTATCTAACGGTACTTTACTAACAAAAAGTATGCTTTTAACCTCGCCATCCGCAGCCACTGCCAAGTTGGGCAGAAGCATCAAGTCCCTGTAGTTGCGGCAATACTCAATCGAGGATATCGGGCTTATGTCAAGCTTTCCCTCAAGGAGCATCTTGTTTAGTTCGGTTGGCGTGCCTTTAATCAATTCGATGTCAAGAAGAACGTTGTTATGCACCAAGCCGTAGTAAAGCGGCAGGCAATTTATAAACTGTATGTGACCGACTTTTGGTCTGGACAATTATTTCACCCTTTATTCATAAACCTTTATAATATTATACAGTGTGTCCCGTTCAACCGGAGTGCGGCCTGCATCTTTGATCAGGTGTATCAGCTCTTCTTTTTCTATGGATTCCTCGGTTGTAGCACCGGCCATATGGGTAATTTTCTCCTCAACGACCGTGCCGTCAAGATCGTCTGAGCCAAAATCAAGAGATAATTGGGCAACTTTGAGCCCGAGCATAATCCAGAATGCTTTAACATGATCGAAGTTATCAAGCATAAGCCTTGAGATGGCCATAGTTTTTATATCATCGATAGCGGTCGTTCTTTTTATGCCTGTCATATCCGTGTTATCGGGGTGGAACGGCAGCGGTATAAAGCTTTGAAAGCCGCCGGTTTCATCCTGCAAATCACGGAGTTTAATGAGATGGTCGATCCTTTCTTCTTTTGTCTCAACGTGACCGTAAAGCATTGTTGCATTTGACTTTAGACCCAGCTCGTGGGCGGTTCTCATAATCTCCAGCCAACGCTTGCCGCTCGCCTTTTTTTCACAGGTAAGACCCCGCACGCGTCCGCTAAATATCTCTGCACCGCCCCCCGGCATCGACCCAAGGCCTGCTTCCTTTAGCTTTTCCAGTACCTGGCGGATAGTCATGCCGGTTATCCTTGCAAAATAATCGATCTCGACTGCAGTGAAAGCCTGAATATGTATATCAGGTAGGGCTTCTTTACATGAGCTTATCGCTTCCAGGTAATAATCGAATGGCTTATCTGGATGCAAACCACTTACGATGTGAAGCTCGGTTGCACCAATATTGGGTGCCTCAAGAGCCCTTGCCAGGATTTCTTCACGCTCCATAGTGTAAGCGTGCGGCTCATCCTTATCCGCACTGAAAGCGCAAAATTTACACCGGTTTATGCAGACATTTGTCAAATTGATGTGACGATTGACATTAAAGTAGGCATAGTTACCGCTCTTTTTCTCCTTTACATACCGGGCAAGCGCGCCCAGAAACAGGATGTCATTTACATCATAAAGAGCGGTTCCTTCCTCACGGGTAAGCCTCTCACCCGACATCACTTTTTCTTCTATTTCTTTTAAATCAACGGTTGCAGTTGTAACAGACATAAGATTACCTCCGTGGAATCAATTCAAA
Source organism: bacterium (assembly GCA_902810715.1). Classification (GTDB taxonomy): domain Bacteria; phylum Actinomycetota; class Aquicultoria; order Aquicultorales; family Aquicultoraceae; genus CADDYS01. The sequence goes on from CADDYS010000031.1 coordinate 13,088, forward strand.
ATTAAAAAATTGTCTATCTAGCCTTCGATTATTTATCAATTGCAGTTGCCTGATTTATCAGGCGCGCACTTGCACAGGTTTGTGGTTAGCCTATTTGTAGAGCATGGTATATCTTTAACTATACCGTTCTGCAACTGCGCGCTCGATAAATCGAGCAACTACACTTTCACCGGCCTTGCCAGCGTTTATAAAGGTTGTGTTCTACGCCCATCTGATCCAATACTTTGCCTACGACAAAATCAACGATGTCCTCTATCGTCTTTGGGTTGTTATAGAAAGCGGGCATCGCGGGTACCACCTTTGCTCCGGCCTCCTGCACCTTGAGAAGATTCGTAAGGTGGATGCGGCTCAGCGGCGTTTCCCTCGGCACGATCACAAGGATTCTGGATTCCTTCAGGGCGACATCTGCCGATCGCTCGATCAGACTTGATGAGAGCCCGTTGGCAACCGATGCGACAGTCGCCATGCTACACGGTATTATTACCATCCCCGATGTAATATGCGATCCGCTACAGATCGGGGCCATCAGGTCATCATCCCGGTAATATTTTAATCGGTTTGCTTTATCCAACATGCCGACCCAGTCCGCTATCTTGATGGACACATTGTCCTCGTCAAACGTAAAACCAAGCTCGTGCTTGATCACCAACTTCGCCGGCTCGGATATAACAAGCGAAACAGTAAAATCGCGTTTTAGGAGTTCCTGCAGGAGACGTTTGCCGTAAATAGAACCGCTCGCACCGGTTATGGCAACCGTGTATTCTTTGTTGGATTTTAGGTCCGGCAAATCAGACCGACCCCTTTAACAAGTATCGGGTTGCAAAATCGAGCCCCGTAAAAGCAAATATCTGAAGACTTATGAACCCGTTCATGGTAAAAAACGCTACGTTAACCTTAGATAGGTCATTTGGTTTAACCAGCCTATTCTCATACGCTAGAAGAAGTGCTGTAACCATCACTCCGAAGTAATAAACCGCGCCCATTTTAAAAGCCACGCCGACGGTAAACAGAAGGGCAACCGTCAGAACGTGAAACATCCTTGTAACTAAAAGCGCCCGCTCGATTCCAAAAACAGCGGGAATCGAGAAAAGTTTTTCCCGCCGGTCAACATCTATGTCCTGGCAGGCGTATATAATATCAAACCCGGCAACCCAGAGCATAACCGCCGCGCCCAGCACAACAACCGGCCAGCTCAATCCATTTGTTATCGCAATCCATGCGCCGATCGGCGCCAACCCCAGGCTTATGCCAAGAATAACATGGTTGAGCCAGGTAAAACGCTTCGTATAGGAGTAGATAAGAAGTGGAAAGACCACCGCTGGCCATACAACACGGGCAAGCGGCGCAAGTTGGTATGTTGCGATAAAGAAAACAATAATGCTAACCGCTGCAAAACCCAGTACATATTTGGGCGATAGCTTTCCCGCAGGAATCGCGCGTTCTTGCGTGCGCGGGTTGTGGGAGTCTATCTCACGATCGATGTAGCGGTTCATCGCCATTGAGAAGCTCCTTGCTCCCGCCATCGCAACCGTAATCCAGAATATTTGCCACAGAGTAGGCCTGCCGTTTGCGGCAAGCATCATGCCCATATATGCAAATGGCAGAGCGAATATCGTGTGCTCGAACTTGATCATCTCAAGAACTGTTTTGAGTCTACCCAAGGCCGTACTCCTTCCATTTCTTATCTACCAGGAGCTTTGTATCCACATCCATCTCTATATCATCCGGCCATTCCCGGGTATGGCCTTCCTCGGGCCATTTCCTGGTGGCATCGATCCCCATCTTTGAGCCAAATTTAGCCATATTGGATGAGTGGTCCAGCGCATCAAGCGGCCCTTTTACCACCATAATATCACGCCCGGGGTCAACATTGTTAAATACTTTCCATAAGACTTCCGACATATTTTGCACATCGACATGCTCATCGACCACGATGATCATCTTAGTAAACATCATCTGTCCCAAGCCCCAAAGCGCGCTCATCACCTTATAGGCGTGGGCCGGATAGCTTTTCTTTATCGAGACGATTGCGCAGTTATGAAACACGCCTTCAAGCGGCAGGTTCAGATCCTTGATCTCGGGCAGTGCGGCTTTAAGCACCGGCAGGAATATACGCTCGGTCGCTTTTCCCATATAGCAATCTTCCATGGGAGGCTTGCCCACAATAGTAGCCGGATAGATGGGTTTCTCGCGCATGGTTATACAATTAACATGAAACACCGGGTAGTAATCTGCCAGAGAGTAGTAGCCGGTATGGTCCCCAAACGGCCCTTCCCAACGCGTCTCCTCTGGATCGACATATCCCTCAAGGATTATCTCGGCATTGGCCGGTACCATTAGATCAACCGTTTTTGCCTTTACAACCTCGACGGCCTGCCTGCGGATAAGACCTGCAAAAAAAAGTTCCTCGATATTCGGCGGCAGGGGAGCGGTTGCCGAGTAGATAGTAGCGGGGTCTCCACCAAGAGCGACCGCAACCTCAATCGGCTCTCCCTTTTTCTGGTACTTGCGGTAGTTATGCGCGCCGTCATGGTGGGCGTGCCAGTGCATGCCGGTCGTCTTGCTGTCGAAAACCTGCATCCTGTACATGCCGAGATTTTGCCTTCCGCTGTCAGCGTCTTTCGTAATAACCAACGGGAGAGTAATAAATTTTCCGCCGTCTTGCGGCCAGCATTTTAGAACCGGCAGGTCATCAAGCGAGAAGTTGTCGGTCAGGACAACTTCCTGACACGGGGCGATCTTTACCTCTTTTGGCTTATAATCCGCAATATTTTTAAGCTTGAAAAGGGCGGATATCTTCTGCCAAAAGGTATCCGGCTCGCCGTCGGGTAGAAGTTCGGCGAGCCGCTTGGGGACCTCGTCTAATTTGTTTACGTCAAGGGCCCAGCTCATCCTTTCGTACGAACCAAATGCGTTCATAAGAATCGGGATATTGGAGCCTTTCGGGTTTTCAAAAAGCAGCGCCGGTCCGTGTTGCTTGCTTATCCTGTCGGTTATCTCTGTAACTTCCAGGATTGGATCGACCTCTGTTTTAATTCTTTTAAGCTGTCCTCTTGATTCTAAAAAGCTAATAAACTCTCGCAAATCACGAAAAGCCACAGCGTAACCACCTTTTCAAATCACTAAAGTGAATTGTAACGCATATTTTAACAAAGTTGCAATTTAGCTCCCCAAACCAACCAAGGCCACGGTTATTTAAAAATTCTTTGATTTGCATGTTGACACAACCTGTTCTATTTGATATTATCTAAAGTAGACCCCAAGGGGCTGGACGAGACAAAGCTTCTAGCAATGGATGTACCAGTAGCGGCCTCGAGGTGGGACATGAGAGGATGCAGCCGGCAAGGTTGCGTAGGGAGAATGTCCGCCGAGAGGAACGAAATGGGAAGTTTGGAGAAAGAAGTTTTGCGAGAAAGGTTTCTTGGGGTTCTTTATTTTTATTCTCATTTGATTTATCCTCTCTATAAACTATCGGTTCCCCAGTATTCGCTAAAAAGATTAAATGGTATAGAATTAGGAATATTACTCTACGGGGTGTAAGATTTGGATTCGCGTCCAAGGTATGCCAACATTCGAACCGTGCTGGTAATCGTACTTGTATTAAACGTTGCTGTTGCACTCTCAAAGGCAATCTACGGCTACTCAATCAATTCGGTGAGTATGCTTGCCGACGGGTTTCACTCGCTGTTTGATGGCGTATCCAATGTAATCGGGCTTGCGGGCATTTATATCGCATCCAAGCCCGCCGATAAGACCCACCCATACGGTCATGCAAAGTATGGACGATCGCTTCCCTGGCGATAGGGGTACTTCTTTCCGTCACCGCAGTTGAGATATTTATATCCGCCTATCACCGAATTTTCTCGGGGGCTACTCCCAAAGTAACAACGGCCAGCTTTGTCATCATGCTGGTTACGATAGCTGTGAACCTGGCAATTACCACCTATGAGAGAAAGCGTGGCCAACAGCTCAGGAGCGAGCTTCTCGTATCAGATGCCATGCACACGCGAAGTGATATTTATATCTCTATGTCGGTTATCATAAGCTTAGTCGCGGTTGGGCTTGGATTCCCGGTTCTTGACGTCCTGGTGGCATTTGCAATCGCCGGCGTTATCGGCTACATGGCGATTTCCATATTCAAAGAGAGCTCCGACGTCCTGTGCGATACCCGCGTAATCGAGTACGATAAAATACATGCCGTGGTTAAGACAATCAATGGTGTGCGGGATAGCCACGCAATAAGAACCCGCGGACGCAAAAGCGAGATATATCTCGACTTGCATATCCTGGTTGATCCAAAACTTAATGTGGGTAAAGCGCATAGCATTGCGGATATTGTCGAAGCGGAGATTAAGAAATCCTTCCCAGAGATTACCGACGTGTTAGTTCATGTTGAGCCGTTTGGGACTACTGGGTAGGCTCACAACTCGATATTAAAACAGACTCTCCTGCCCAGGGATATTATCTATTTTCTTCTCTGCCTTCTCACCCTTGATAAACTTATCGATCGCCTTGTTTGCCAGCTCATCGGCATGGGCGTTTTCACTGCGGTAGATGTGCTCGATGCCGGCTTTATTAAAAGCGGTCAAAAGTTGCCTGGCTCTTTCAAAAAGCGGCTTTAGGCCGGAGTTTTTGACCTTGTACGCGCCGGTAAGCTGCCTGACCAGAAGTTCGCTGTCTAAATATATTTTGACCTCGTCTTTGCCATACTGTAATGCTTTCTCAAGTGTTAAGATAAGGGCCTTGTACTCAGCTACGTTATTAGTGGTCTCACCCAGATACTCTGATATTTCGGCCAGCACCTCCCCGGTTGAGTCTTTTATTAGACCACCCGCACCGGCAGGCCCCGGGTTGCCCCGAGCCGCACCATCGCTGAAGATTATTAATCTGGCTCTGCTTTTTTTATCGCTCATATCTAATATATTACTGTTTCTTATCAATATAGACATAGGCCAAAAGGCCATTGATACTTGGGTCTAGATTGTGGGTCCGCCAAAAGGCCAAAAGGCGAAAAGATAAAAAGATTTTAAAGTCCCCTTTTGGCCTTATGGCCTTATGGCCTTTTCGCCTTTTGGCCTTCCCTCAATCTAGTCTTTCACAATAATCCGTCCGCACTCCGGGCATTTCTCGAGCTTCTGCGACTGCTCGATTCTCTCAGCTTCGGTGCTGGGCAACTCAACCCTGCAGCCCTGGCATAAGTTTCCCTCAAGGATTGTTACTGCCAACGGGTGCTTTGTCCTTACCCTATCATATAGCTGCCTGGTATCTTCACTTAGGGAATTGTAGAAAGGCCCGCGCTCTGCCTGCAACTTCTCCCGTTCAGCTTTAATATCGGCCAGCGCCGCATCCATCTCATCTTTAGCTTTGTCCAACTCGGCCTTTCTTATAGCAAGCCTATCCGAGATTGTTTTATCATTGCCTGTCAGCACATCCACCACGTCCAGTTGCTCTAAAAGAGCCGTCTCTTTCTCATCGGCAAGACCCTTCAGATGGTTTATCTCCTGCTGCACGCTGGATAGCTCTTTGGGGTTGTTAATAGTGCCGCCGTAGAGCCTTTTCTGTTCTTTATCAATCTTTTTAGTTAAGCTATCCAGCTCGTCTTCGAGCTTCTTCTGCTTTAGCGACTCGTCGTGAAGTTTTTTGGAAATCGCCTTGTTGAGGCCCTCAGTCTTGCCAACCTCTTCGCTTAGACTCTGGAAGCGGTCGCGCTCCGGCAGGTTATTTTCGCGTTGATTTAACGCATCGATTTTTGTGTCGAGCTTTTGAAGCTCCATTAAAGTCTTGTGTTCGTCCATAACTAACCTTTATTCCATGGATTTGTGTTGATCTCCGACACCAGGACCTCTGCCTTGAGCCCTGACTCGTATATCAACTGCTGAAGTCGCTTTGCGATATCGGGCACCACCAACCTCTCGGTCTCACCATGTCCCGCATCGACAATTGCAAGCCCGATTGATTTGGCGGCATGCGCCGCATGATATTTAACATCACCCGTCACATATACGTCGGCGCCGGATGCCTTTGCAACCGGGATAAGCTCGCCTCCGCTTCCCCCGCATACGGCAACTTTTTTAACCAGCATATCCCAATCGCCGGATACTTTTAGCTCACTATCAAGCGCGGTGCTCCACCGCTCTGCCAAATCGCGAAGCTTGGCCGGTTTGGGCAGGTTCCCTACCCTGCCAAATCCGACACCGGAGGGAGAATTTTTTACCTCATATATATCATAAGCGACTTCCTCGTATGGGTGAACCTCAAGCATGGCCTGGATTACTCTCTCGATCTTATCCGGGGCAACCAGTACCTCTAAGCGATACTCATCCGCCTGGTTTAGCTCGCCCACTTTTCCCAGGTGGGGATGAGCCCCAAGCATGGGATAAAAAGTCCCCATCCCTTCTACCCTGAATGTGCAGTGGCTATACTCGCCGATAACACCGCCTCCGGCATTTCCCAGTGCGGCAATCATCTCGTCGATATTTTCTTCGGGGACAAAGACCACTAGCTTAAACATCTGGATATCATGCGCGGCAAGCATAACTCCTATATCTTCCAGGCCAAGAGTGCGCGCAAGAACATCGCTTACACCGTCTCTTGCCCTATCAAGATTGGTATGGGCTACTAAAAGCGATATATCGGATTTGATGAGTGAGGCAACCAGTCCGCCGACATCATCGGTAGCTAAAACGCGATTTAGGCTCTTGAAGATAAGTGGGTGATGCGAGAGTATCATCTGCGCACCCTTGTCCCTCGCCTCATCTACAACTTCACCGGTAACCTCAAGCGTAACCAAAACCCTGCCGACTTCGCCGCTCGGATTGCCGACCTGAAGACCGACATTGTCGCCCTCAGATCTTAAGTAACCGGGGGCAAGGTTGCCGACAATTCCGGTTATCTGCAATACGGTTGCCATCTGTACCTCCCCAATTTGCTGCCAACACCTTCGGATTATTATATATTGACACACATGCTGAAAGGGGTCAAAATCCATCCTGAACGCTTCGCAGGAAAAGCGCCCAGAACGCCAGTATTACCTGAGGCTGTGTGGATCAATCCGCCATCGGTTAATCATGCCATCGGTGAAGACATGCTTGAGGCTATACGATCTGTTAGCGAAGAGCATATTCTAAGGGGGGTGATTGCATCCTAAGTAAACAACAATTCAAGTACTCTTTCATCGACAGAGTCACAATTCATTTTAACTATGTCATCAATCATAAATATAGCTCCTTCCCCGTCGCCTAAACCTTCAATATCGTAGCAGCCGGCAGGTCTAGCATAGGTGCCGTCTTGGTTTTTGGTATAGGTATACTTGGTGCCGTTTAGTTTAATCTTACTTGTGCTAATGTTACCAGCCTCATCGGTGCCGGTTAGGGTTAGTATGTACTCTCCATCTGTTAACTTAGATGTGCTGATACCCCAGCTATTGCTTAGGCTACTTGTTGAGCCGGTTACTGCGCCTAAGTCTTGTATATCATTGGTGCCGTATTTTTGGATGGTGAGATCAAGCTTGCTTAATGTGATGTTATCTGTGCCGGATGCGGTGATTGTGGTATCGGCTATTGCTGTGGTATCGGTGCCGGGTGATGTAAAGATTGCCGTTGGTGCAACGTTGTCTATTCTCTGCCCTATGCAGGTTTTATAAAATAGCCATAAGGTGTTCGCTGAAGGTTGTATTTTTCAAGATGTTGTTTTGCTTTTTGGCGAAAAATTGAAATGTCGCCGAATAAGACAACTCCTACAAGTAATGCGTCAAGGATAAGTCCCCTGTGTATATTATTGATTATCTCATTTGGGGTAAAACCAATAATGTCAACAGATAATGGTTTTTCTTGCCATAACAGGTCTTGCCTAGACCAAAAATCATGCGGAAGATTTTCGGCAATTACGAGAATGTCATAGTCGCTTCTTAGATGAGCTTCTTCTCTTGCTCTTGACCCAAAAAGAATAATTGCTTTTGGATTCAGTGTTTTTATTAATTTATTTATGTAGCTCCTAATGTCTTCCGGCAATTTAAGATCAGTTTTTGTGCGCATTTGATACATCCTTCTGCCGTAGTTTTTGAGTAAAATTCATATGGCTTACCAAAGGGAACACCATTTGGATATCTTGTTGGGATATAGTGCCTATCTAGCTCTTGTGCATCTTCAATATTTGATATAAGTTCTTGGATGCCATTTATCTTTTTTTGGGGGTCTCCTTTAATAAGAATAGCGATACTGTGTACTCTCTCTACGCTTTCACCTTGCAGGATATAGATTGATTTAACAGCTTTCTCGAGGAGCTTGTTATGCAATAAAACAGGCCCAATTATATCGCTTACTATCCAAGTTATCTTTAGCTGCTGCAAGGTCATACTTGAGCTTCTTCAAACCATCTTAGTGCTTCTTCGCGAAATTGTGCCATCTTGGTTCCTTTTAAAGTTATACCATTAAGTCTTAATTCTATAAATCTTTGGGTTAATAAAGTTTGATTAGAATTTCTATTTTGCTCTAAGTATATCTATGCCCAGGCTTTTTGAAAAGACTGAATGGGGTATCTACTTCGCCGGTCTTAGAGAGTAGGTTTCTCCAGTCGTCGTATTTGAAAGTGGCGGCAACTGTGCCGGTGGAGTCAGTTGTAAGCGGTAGAATTTTACTTTGGGGCGCATGGGGAGCAACATCCCGGTTTGTCCGGTTTGCGACGGTTTGCCTTGAGTAAAGAATTTGTAAATTTGCAGGAACGTCCCTGCCGCGATCTCCAGCTTCTTCATCAGCAAGAATTGAAGCATAAGCTAGACAGGCTCTTATATCTTCATCGGTAATATTTGGATATGCTTTTTTAATCCCTTCAAAATCTTCTCCGGCAGCAAGAAGATCAAGGATCATGTGTACAGGTATACGTGTTCCTTTTATGCATGGTTTACCGCTGCATATCTTCGGATCGGATACTATTCTCAGGTATTCCGGTTTTCTCAGCTTTAGGAAATATAGGCCGGTTTCTTTGTCATAGGTATAGCCATATTTGCCTCGGTATCCAAAGGGGGTATCAATTGTTCCGGTCTTCTCTGTGATATTTCCCCAGGGGGTCATATTTGTAAGTTGCGGCCACTGCTCCGGTGGAGTCTGTTATAGGCAATGGTAGATTTTTACTCTAGGACGCATAGGAAACAACGTCCCGATTTATTGCCGATTACGCAATCTACTTTAGTACTAATATGGCAAACAAAGAATATCCCGTGTAGCGGTAAAGTTATTTCCAGAGCAAATCAACGTTATACTTAGCTATTAATGGGTCAGAAGTTATTATAGGCATTCTCTCTAATTGCGCTTGGGCTATGAGTATGCGGTCAAAAGGATCTCTATGATGACCAGGAAGGTTATAAACATGTAATGCGTGACTTAATTGTATTGGTAGCCCTTGGACTGCATTTTTGGCCATTTGATCGGGAATAAAATTTTCCGGATCATCAATCATTTCTATTCTACCTAGTTGAGCCTTTATTGCTATCTCCCAGCAGCTTGCAGCACTGAAAAATAATTCATTATCACCATTACCGATTAAGTCGGTTATAGCGGCCGGAAGTCTCGGGTCCTCCGTGATCCACCATAAAAATACGTGTGTATCCATCAAAGCTTTCATTTTTCAAATTCCTTCAACATGCTTTCAGGTAAAGGCTCAAAAAAGCTTTCTTTTAAAACCACACGCTCTTTTGCACTGCCAGGCTTACGTTTTTTAACCTTTTGTGGTAGGGGAATGATACGAGCTATCGGTTTCCCTGCTTTAGCTACGATTATCTCTTCTCCACCTTCAACCCGGCTTAGAAGTTTGGAGAATTTAGTTTTTGCCTCATGTATATTCACGGTTATCATCCTCGACACCTCCTAAATCACAATAGTAGACTAGATCATTGACTTAGTCAAGTCAACGAATTGCCTCACCAAAAATCTACCCCAAATTCCTTCGTTGCCTCATATAAAAATCTACTTGAAAGGTAACTACTCAGCGAAAATAAATTGAAAAAAGTACTTGACAAGGTTTTTGAGAAACTTTTGCAATATTCATAAGACTTTACCGATACCTACTAAACAGCCATTTACCCGCAGGCAAATGGTCACACAGGCATTGGATGCTAGTGATAGGCAGCCGGGTACACCTAAATGTTTTTGTCGCTGCACAAGCGAATACAAACACTAAAATCCCTTCTTAAAAACCTATGAGATAATATAGCTATACTGATAACCAACAGGTGTAGCTATTGAAGATAGAAGCAATCGATGTTGACAGTGCTATTGGTAATGTCAAACGGCTTCTCAAAGAGGAGCCTGATCTCTCGCCCGCTTTAAAGTCAGCCCTGGAAGTTCTGCTACTGCTGGTCTCCGTGCTACTTGGCCGCGTTGCGCTAAACAGTAAAAACAGCAGCAAGCCGCCTTCAAGTGACCCCAACCGCAAGAAAACAAGCAGGGAGAAATCCGACAAACCCTCGGGCGCTCAAAAAGGGCATATCGGAACGACACTTAAAAAAATACCTGACCCCGATGAGATAGAAGTCATCATGCTTGACCGTAAAAGCTTACCCAAGGGGAACTACCGGCAAATCGGTTTTAAGACAAGGCAGGTATTTGATATCGACATTTCACGCTTGGTGATAGAATACCGGGCACAGATACTCGAAGACGACTATGGCAAACGCTTTATCGCACCCTTTCCAGAAGGTGTAACAAAAGCGGTACAATACGGAAACCGGCTAAAAGCCCATGCCGTTTATCTTATGCAGTATCAGCTGCTCCCTTACAAGCGAGTGCAGGAATATTTTGCAACTCAACTTGATATACCAATTAGCGAAGGCTCGCTTTACAATTTCAACGTGCAGGCTTTTGAGCAACTGGCCGATTTCGAGCAATTTTGCAAAGACCAGCTGGCACAAGCAGAAATTGCCCACGCTGATGAAACAGGGATCAATATCGACGGCAAAGGCCACTGGCTGCATTGCATGTCAAATAAAGAGTGGACTTAAGTTTCCCCCATGAAAAACGCGGGAGCGATGCAATGGATGCGGCGGGCATCTTACCACGCTTTAAGGGCATTCTCTGCCATGACCACTGGAAGCCCTATTTTACTTATAATGTTGCCCATGCCCTCTGCAACGCTCATCACATAAGAGAGCTAACATATGCTTTCGAGCAAGACAAGCAAGTGTGGGCAAAAGATACGATCGATCTGCTTAATGAGCTCAATTGCTCGAGTACAGCGATGCTGGTGGTGCTTTAGGGCGCGATATGAAAGAAAAATACCGGAGGCGCTACAGGGATGTGCTTAAAAAAGCAGAAATCGAATGCCCACCACCTGAAAAGCCACCAGGGAAGGCAAAACGCGGAAGAGTAAAACGCAGCAAATCAAGAAATCTACTGGAGCGCTTGATAAAGCATGAAGAGGATGTGCTGCGCTTCATGGAAAGTGAGCATGTGCCTTTTACAAACAACCTTGGTGAAAATGATATTCGGATGACTAAGGTACAGCAAAAGATATCAGGTTGCTTTCGGTCTATGGAGGGTGTACGGATGTTTTGCCGTATTCGCGGTTATTTATCGACGTGCCGCAAACAAGGTATTAGTTCATCTCAGGCTATGACGCTTGTGTTTGAAGGGAAACTGCCTGACTTTGCCGGTGAGTCATCGCCTTATGATAAAATACGCTGAGTAGTTACCTCAGCTCTTTGATAACTAAATAGTAGAAGCTACAATCCTTCTGCAGTAAGATTGGGGTTGATAAGACAACAATCAAGACAGAAAGGAAGTAGCTTCTATATGCATTCTACATTGACAAGATACGCCGGTCTACCCCTTGTATTTCACCTGGTAAGAGGCATAAAGCTGGAGGAGATCATCGAGAAGATAGGGATTAGAGCCAGGCAGTACTCGGCAGTGCAGCTAATCATACTCATCATTTCCCTTAGAATCATCGGTATTGCAAGAATAAGCCATGTAAACCAGCTAGAGGATTTTATCCTAAGGGCTAGCCTTGGATTTCAAAGGCTGCTGGATCAATCTACGCTGAATAGGTTCTTGGGCAAAATCGATAAGGATAAGCGAAGGCTTCTTTTCAACCTCACCACGCAACACCTGGTTGAAGCCAGAAAGCTAACAGGTGAGATCTTGGCAATCGATGCTCACTTTATCCCGTATTACGGTAAGGATTCACCTCTGAGTCTAATAAGCCTGGTGTCAGACACCCAGTACTCGCTATACCAGTATTAATAAGCTACAGACATTGAGAATTTGTGCATATGTTATGATCGTGCTATTATTCTCCAGCTCTTATAACTCTTCATGTGTTATACTAAAGCCTGCATGCCAATTTAAGTGGATTAGCTTGGCACTCGCAAGCACATATTCACGAAGTTTGCATGCTAGAGTGCCTGTTAGAAGGATTGGAGGGTGTCTGACACCGGTTCTTATAGCTTTTGAGGTTATAGTTAGGCGAGCTATAACTAAAAGTTGTGGATTGGCAAACTAAACAAAAAAGCGTACCCTTCCTTTCTAGAACAAGAAAACGAAAGGAGTACGCTTTTATGTTGCATCTTACAACGAATGGATCTGATTGGCCA